>CAMTXX010000035.1:0-13992 GCA_947085825.1 uncultured Nitrospira sp.
GAAAGAGGTCAGACTTCACCTGAAGAATTATCAGCTACTCAAAAAACTTATCGATGAATGGGTGGAACTGTCTTTAACTATTGCTCGTCTGCGTAGACAGAAGTAGGGTATAATTCCCATAAGAACTTTGCACTGTCAAGTATGGGATATTAACCTATAAAAAGCATTTGGCCGCAGATAAACGCAGATAACCACAGATAACCAACAGCAGGTACTGTTCTCTACTTCTGGGAAAAATCAGTGTCAATCCGTGAAAATCAGCGGCTAACTGCTTTTTTCTCAATCCACTTCTTTCTCCCTTACAAAGGCCACCCTTTCTATCGGAATTACAAGCCACCCGGATTCTGACTCTAAATGCACTTCATTTTCGTTTATCTCGACTAATTTCCCGGTATACAGCGTTTCAGCCGTACCTACTTCAACTAACTTGCCTGTAAGATCTGTCATCCTAAAAACCTCAGTTGGCCACGGATGAACACGGATAAACACTGATAAAACAAACATCTGAAAAGATAAAAGGCTTCACCAAAAAGGTGATTCATTCTGTTTGCATAAGTCTTTGATATATCTGTATAAATCTGTGGCTAAATGCTTTTTTTAGGGTCATATCTCATCCCACTCTTTCTTTCCGCACCTAAATTATGTACAATTTCAGCTCCTATTAAAAAAATACTTGAGGAATAGAACACCCATAAAAGAAAGCTGAAAAATGCTGTTAAGGGCCCATATATCTTGCCTAATTCCACTACAGAACTGACATACCATGTAAATACGTATTTTGCAATTTCCAGAAATATAGTCGTAAATACTGCGCCACTGAAAGCATTAAAAAAAGTCACTCTTGTCCTGGGTATCAGTATATACAGCATTGTCGCGGTAAATAAAACCAGCATAAAAGGCAGGACAAAACGTATTATGAGCTGAGCCATTTCACTGATCTTCAAGCCGGGCAAAAAAGGAGAAAATAGTTTAAGGATGGGAATAATCGACGACGCAGCAAAAGATATAATCAGCAAGGCAATGATCATGGTGACCACCAACAATGAAATGAACAGAGAAAAAATAAACCCCCTCTTCTTTTTGACCTTAAAAATGGCATGGAGGGCTGCTTCATATGATGCAAATGCCTGATATGAGAGCAGTCCGTAAAGGACAAGGCTGACTTTACCAATGCCTTGATAAGAAATGAGTTTTGAAATATCCTGTGTAAGCTCCTTTGTCACCTCAGGGAAAAGATTCATGAGCCTGCTCAGAAAAAAATGATAGAACTCAGGGTACTGTCCCAGGAGATATCCGAAGATGGTCATTACAAATAAACAAAATGGCACGACCGCCATCATCGCAAAATAGGACATGGACGCGGCGAACATCACACCGCCATCCCTGAAAAAATCGTTAATGCTCCTCCCTATTATCCTTACATTTCTCAAGGTAATAAGGTTTTTTTCTTGGCCCGTACAAATATTCTCAGGGGAGTACCTTCAAAGTCAAAATGCTCCCGTAATTTCTTCTCTATGAATCTGAGGTGAGAATCCTTTATCGCATCTTTGTAATTGGCGAATATAACAAAGGCAGGAGGCTCCGTGCCTGTCTGGGTCATATAGTTAAGCTTGACATCTTTTCCTTTATACATCGGCAAGGATATTTGAGACATAATATTCCCGAAAAATCTGTTGAGTTCAGGAGTCTTGATTCTTTTTCTCCTCTCCTCTATTATTTTGTCTACGACCGGGAAGACCTTTGTTATTCTCTTTTTGACAAGTCCTGATATCGTAAGCACCGGAGCATACTGGGAGAACCACATTTTTCTGACCATCTCTTCCGTTATAGTCTTAAAAAAGGCCTCAGGCTCTGTCAGCGTATCCCATTTGTTCAGCAGGAAAATAGCGCCCTTATTATATTCCTTTACGATACCGGCGATCTTCAGGTCCTGGTCAGTAATGCCGTCTTCCATATTCAGAACAATGAGCGCAACATCACACTTCTCGATGCTTCTGACAGCCCTGACCATGGCAAATCTTTCGATTGAATACCCGAGCTTCCCCTTTTTCCTTATTCCTGCGGTATCGATCAATAAATACTTTTTTCCATGGTAGGAGCATATGCTGTCAATTGAGTCTCTCGTTGTCCCGGGAACCGGGCTGACCACCATCCTGCTCTTCCCGATAAGGGCGTTTACCAGCGTTGATTTGCCTACATTGGGCCTGCCCACAACGGCTATTTTGGGATAGTCAACCTTTTCTTCATGGTAATCAGGCAGCATAGAGGCCAGTTTATCCATAAAGTCTTCATAACCATAGCTGGTAACAGAAGACAGGGGGAGAATATCTTCCGCGCCGATTCTGTAAAAGTCATAGAGCCTGTCTTCCCTGGTAGTTGCGTCTATCTTGTTGACTACCCACAATATTTTTTTTCCTGAAGCCCTGAGCAGTCTGGCAAGGTCCATATCAGCCGGGGTAAGCCCGTCCTTTCCATCCAGCAGGTGAATGATAATATCTCCTTCATCAATCGCAAACAAGGCCTGTTCCTTCGCCTGCATAAAAATATCTTCAGGCGGCTCCTGATAAAAGCCTCCTGTATCAACAACCATAAACGTCTTGCCTTCCCATTCAGCATCGAGGCAGTTCCTGTCCCTGGTGACCCCGGGGATGTCTTCCACAATAGCAGAATGCGTCCTTGTCATCCGGTTAAACAATGTGGATTTTCCAACATTCGGCCTGCCGACAATAACAACCATTGATTTATTCATATGCGCTTATTCTACAATAAAAACGCTAAAAGAAACGACAAAACTACTGAGGGTTTTCAAGCATCTTGCGTGAAATAACAGACTATTTTATCCAAAACGACTTTTTGGGGCTATTTTGCTCGTTTAAATTCTGTTTATAAACTACGTAATTCACAAAAAAGGCTGTCATTCCCGCAATCCCGTCCCGAAAGCTTTCGGGGAATGACAAACAAACGGCAAAAATGCCGACTTTATACACAGACTCTAAATAGGCATACAAATTGCTATAACAATATTGTAATGATCATTAAAACAAAGATAATCACTGTAATCGCTCTCACGATAATTTTAACTGTAGGCGCTACTACCTATATCGCCCTGAACCTGCAGCACAAAAAAATGGCCGATGACAAACTCGCAGACACTATCTTTTTAGCGGATATTATCGAGAGGACTATCGATAATGACATGAAAGAAGCAAATACAAAAAACGTCCAGAAAACCCTTGAGAACATAGGCAAAAACAAAGAAATAACAAGTCTTAGGATACTCTCGCCTGACGGGACAATATTGAAGTCTACAAATACCGCAGAACTGGGAACAAAGTCACAGGACTATATTCAATCCACCTTCGGCGACTCTTTCGATAGGCCCACTATTATCAACAAAACAACAATAAATTACTTTAAAAATATCCAAAACAGAAAAGAATGTCACAGTTGTCACAGCAGCAAAGAACCGGTAAACGGAATTATACAGATCAAGCTGGATATCAACAGGAGTCTTCTTGTCATGCTTTCAGTCAAAAGACTCTTTATTTTTTCCAGTATATTGATAGTCCTGCTGATTTCCGTAATCCTGAGCATTCTCTTCTCTCGCTTAGTCATGAAACCGTTAAAAAATCTTTTATCCACCATAAATGATGTTGAATCCGGCAACTGGAATGCAACGGTAAAAATTACGAGCAACGACGAACTGGGAGTCATAGGCGCCTCTTTTAACAAAATGATTAATGAGGTAAACAACCTTTACAATAAAAACATCAACAAAGAAAGAGAACTATCCAAAGTAAAGCTTGAACTGGAACATAAAAACAAGGTTGAGGAACTTAACACGCAACTGGAATTCAAAATTAAAGAACTTGAAACAGCCAACAGGGCAATTACCACTCTTTCAAAAGAGGTAAAAGTCAAAAACATAGACCTCGAAAAGGCCGTAGAACGTCTCAAAAAGTTAAATGAAATCGGACGGATACTGTCATCCATAATAGACCCCCGGGAACTCTTGAGGATTCTTACCCGCGCGACCGCTGATCTGCTGAATACCGAAAAGGCGCTTCTCCATATCAATACGGATATGAGCGCGCCCTCAACACTGCAGTATTTGAAAGGGATCGGACTGGAAAATCTTGACACTTTCCCTCATGACCACAATCCTCACTATAAGGATTTATTATTTAACGGAAAACCCCTTTTTCTGCCTCAGGCCAGTGACAGCGAGCATCTCGTCTCTCAGATAGGGGTGCCCTTACGAATAAAAGCACAGGTTATAGGAGCAATGATCGTAGAGGATAAGACAGACGGCACATTTTTCACAAAAGAAGACCTGTCACTTCTTACCACACTCTCAAACCATGCTGTCGTTGCCATTGAAAATGCGTGGTTATATAAAAGTGTTAAAAATAACTACTTCTCAACAATTCAGTCCCTTGTCAACGCCCTTGAAGCAAGTGACAAATTCACCAAAGGACATTCAGAACGAGTGCGTTTCTTATCGCTTGAACTCGGCAGGCATATCGGTCTTGACTTTAAAGAACTTGAAATTCTGGAACAGGCGGCCATATTGCATGATATCGGCAAAATCGGGATAGAGAGTTTCATTCTTCAGAAACAGGGAAAGCTTACAGGTAACGAATATAGCATGATCAAGGCACATCCTCTGATCGGAGAAGAAATACTTGGACCTATAGAGACTCTTGCGGAAGTGCGTCAAACGATTATTCAGCATCATGAACGATATGACGGCAAGGGCTATCCCTATGGCCTGAAGAATGACGAATTATCACTCAAATCCAGAATACTTACCGTAGTAGACACCTTCGACGCCATGATGAGCGACAGACCTTACAGAAAAGCCCTTTCACTTCAAAAGATCAAACAGGAAGTCCTCAATCATTCCGGAACCCAGTTTGATCCTTATGTTGTTGCATCATTCATAGAACTGCTTGATTTAAAAAGAGAAGACATCCTGTCATCTGCCGGTTACCATGTTTTACAGGCAACACCGCAGGACAATACTCCGGCGCAACTTTCCGCCTGAATTATTCAATCTGATAAAACCTTTTCAATGCGGAAATTAATTTGAGATTATTTTCGTGTTTCAGCACCGATATCCTGAAAAATGACCTGTCCAGACCTTTAATCTCACCGCAATCTCTGACGCCAAACCCTGCTCTTCTTAATTTTTGTGTTACTTCCTCAGGATTATTATCTAACTTAACAAGGATAATATTCGTATCAGTATCATACACCCTTATCCCTTCAATTTTATTAAGCAGCCTTATCATCGCCTTCTTTTCAAGAAGCGTATACTGTCTTGAAGCCTTGCGGTATGTTGTATCTTTAAAGGCTGCCCTGGCTGCTTCAACCGACAGCAGATTGATGTCCCAATGTTTCTTTTTTTCGTATAATTGAATGACCTCCGGAGAAGAAACAGCATAAGCAAGCTCAAGTCCGGGCATACCGTAAAAATATGCGGTTGTTCTCAATATGGTAAAATTACTCTTGTGTATCATAAGCGAAGCCGGCTGCGTCTCAAGGATAGAATCACCCACGCTGGCAAATTCTATCAGGGCTTCGTCAATCACAAAATGCGGGCCTCCCTTTGGCAGAACAGTCATGATTTCAAGTAATTTTTCCCGGGGGATCATTTTTCCGGTAACCCTGTTTGGAGCGGCAAGAAAAACAAGATCTATATTTTTTAAGTTTTTCAGAATACAGGACATATCAAAGACAAAACCATCCGCCTCCGCCGCATTAATATATGAAACCTCAGCGCCGGATAATTGCGCGGCGTCTTCATAAATATCCAAAGCAGGCCCGACAATAAGGACTCTTTTCGGATTTAAAACCTCAGGGATCAGATAGATAAGCTCCTTTAAAGAATTCGCAAAAAGCATATTATCCGGAGTAATACCAAATTTGGACTCAAAAAGTCTCTGAAGCTGCTTCATCTCTATGTATGGACTATTATTGATCTTTTTAACGGCTTTTCTCAGCGCTGCCTTGACTTTATTTGAAGGGCCAAGGGGATTTACTCCTGAACTGCAATCTATGAACTTATTCTCTTTCAATGTGTCACCCCGCTTTTTCAACAGATTCAGGCAGGTATTATAGCATCAAACCATATTTTAGAAAATTCAGTGGCAAAATCACAGCTAAATAAAAAATGGTTCTTCAGGCTTTCGTGTGGATGTCATTCCGGCCGGAATGACAAAAAGGAAAGGATGTGCCCACAGGAATCCCGGAAGCGCCATAAAAAATAATAAAAAGCGAATTCTTTTTAGGAAGGAATTTATAATTACAAACTAATCTCTTTGAAGCATGGCATTGTCCATGACAACAATTTCATCTTCGGTTCCTTCGATAGCATTACATATTCTTGTCATGTTCTGAATAAGATGACTCCTTTTTATCCGCAGCTTTTTGTCTGCAACAACAGCAATAAATTTCATTAATCCAATATGTACCGTTTTTCCATCATTTCCGTCAAAAGAAAGCGCCGAACCTTTTGCCAGGTCCTTTTTGGAATAATATGTTGATGCTTTTTTCCTGAATATTTCCAGGGTTCCATCAAAAAGCTTGGGCCTGTTTTCTGTCTTGCATATTGCGATAAAATCATGAGTGTTTAACGTGCCCACAAAGCTATTCGAATATTTATCAGAGCTTGTTTTAAGAATAGCCGCAGCCCATTGTATTATCTCCACATGTTTGTCAGCGCCATATTTAAGAAGGTAGGGCCGAATATTGGCTATTCTTAAATATATGATGGAATACTCTCCCAATTTCGGAAAAACTTCATCTAATTTTTCTATAATAGCCGCCTTATCAGGAAGACCGGTCAAATAGTCCGGCCAGAGATATGGATTATTCTGTTTTTTATGCAAATCCTGAATATACTTTCCTGCCTCGGTCAGTCCCATACAATCCCCCCGGATTTATTAATCGCCATGTAAATAAATACCGTATTTACCAAGGCAATGTCAATTTGAAGTTATGGTTATAAGGTCAAAGCACATAACTGATCGTCACTTCAAAAAAAGGAGGGACATACAAGTCCCCCCTTTTTATATCGATTTTTTTACTCCTGCAATGCTATTTTCTCTCAGACTGTTTTTCCTTCAAGGCCGCCTGTGCCGCAGCAAACCTTGCAATAGGTACCCTATACGGCGAACAACTCACATAATCAAGCCCGATTTGATGGCAAAACTCAACTGATTTTGCCTCACCTCCATGCTCACCGCATATCCCCATCTTCAAATCTTTCTTGACCTTGCGTCCTTTCTCAATAGCCATGCGCATGAAAGCCCCTACCCCGTCGATATCTATTGAAATAAAAGGATCTTCCTTCAGTATTCCATTTTCCACATAGAACGGCAGGAATCTTCCTGCGTCATCACGGGAAAGACCATAGACTGTCTGAGTAAGGTCATTTGTGCCAAAGGAATAAAAGTCAGCATGAACTGCTATCTCATCTGATGTTACACATGCTCTCGGCAATTCTATCATAGTGCCAATTGTGTACGGCGCCTTCACCTTATATTCCTTCTGGACTTTGTCGGCAACTGTCACCACAACATTCTTCATGGCCTCCAGTTCTTTCACATGACCTACAAGAGGTATCATTATTTCAGGGATGACTTTTACCTTCTGCTTTGTCAGTTCACATGCAGCCTCCATAATTGCCTGGGCCTGCATCGCATATATCTCGGGATATGTTATACCAAGACGGCAGCCGCGATGTCCCAGCATAGGGTTAAATTCATGAAGAGACTTATTCTTTGCATTAAGCTGCTCGAAAGACACACCCATGTCTTTTGCAAGTTCCTCAAGCTCTTCATCTGTATGAGGGAGAAATTCATGGAGCGGCGGGTCAAGAAGCCTTATTGTAACCGGCAGTCCTGCCATCGCCCTGAAAATCCCTGAAAAATCATTTTTCTGAAATGGAAGAAGTTTTGCAAGCGCCTTTTCCCTTCCCTCCAGGGTATCGGAAAGTATCATCTCCCGCACAGCCTTTATTCTGTCCGGGCCGAAGAACATATGCTCGGTCCGGCAAAGCCCGATGCCTTCAGCTCCGAAGCTTCTTGCTATCGCAGCATCTTCAGGGGCATCGGCATTGGTTCTTACCTTTAATGTTCTGAACAAGTCAGACCACTTCATCAATTCCTTATACCAGGGGTTATGCTCAGGATCTGCGGGTAAAAGATCGAGTTGGCCTTCATAGACACGCCCTTTTGTGCCGTTCAGTGTTATCCAGTCACCCTCTTTCAATATTTTACCGTTCACCTGGATTTCTTTTTTCTGCAGATTTATACTCAGAGCTGAGCAGCCAACAATACAGCATTTCCCCCAGCCTCTGGCAACAAGCGCTGCATGACTGGTCATTCCGCCTTTTGCCGTAAGGATCGCCTCTGCTGCATGCATACCATGTACATCTTCAGGAGAAGTCTCATTTCTTACAAGAATTACTTTTTCCCCTTTCTTTGCCCTTGCTTCAGCATCATCAGCAGTCAATACAATCCTTCCCACAGCGCCGCCAGGTCCTGCAGGAAGACCTTTTGCAAGCTCAGTTGCCTTCTTCTCTGCAACAGGAGCAACGCTGGGATGCAGGAGTTCATCAATCTGGTCGGGCTTTACGCGAAGGAGCGCGGTCTGCTTTGTTATAAGCCTTGATTTAGCCATCTCGACCGCCATGCGTATGGCAGCCTGCCCGTTACGCTTGCCAACTCTTGTCTGGAGCATCCAGAGTATTCCTTCTTCAATGGTAAACTCGATGTCCTGCATATCAGTATAATGATTTTCCAGTTTCTTCTGTATGCCAAACAACTGCTTGTACAATTTTGGCATAGCTTCTTCAAGCGAAGGCAGATGTCTTGTGTCCGCTGTCTTGCCGGCCTTATTTACCGGATTAGGAGTTCTGAGTCCGGCAACCACATCTTCACCCTGGGCATTCGGCAGCCATTCTCCAAAAAACATGTTTTCGCCGGTTGCAGGATTCCTGGTAAAGGCAACTCCGGTTGCAGAATTATCACCGGTATTTCCAAAAACCATGGACTGGACATTCACGGCTGTTCCCCATTCTACGGGGATCTTCTCTATTTTCCGGTATGAGACAGCGCGCTTCCCCATCCATGACTGAAAAACAGCTCCAATGCCTCCCCATAGCTGATCCATAGGATTATCAGGGAATTCTTTTTTCAGGGTATTTTTAATTATAATCCTGAACTCAGCACACAATATCTTCAAGTCATCAACGGTAATATCCGTATCATTTTTGTATCCCTTTTCATTCTTCATCCGCTCCAAAGCATGCTCAAGCTTATGGCGGATACCTTCGCCTTCTGAAGGCTCTATGCCTGCAGCCTTTTCCATAACAACATCGGAATACATCATCATAAGACGGCGGTATGCGTCATATACAAAGCGTTCATTATTAGTTTTCTTTACAAGCGCCGGTATAGTCTTTGAGGTGAGTCCGACATTCAGGACTGTCTCCATCATGCCCGGCATAGAGCTGCGGGCCCCGGAACGGACTGATACAAGCAACGGGTTATTCAGATCTCCAAACTTCTTGCCCATGATCTTCTCAATCCTGGCAAGCGAAGCTTCAACCTGCCCCTTTAATTCCTGTGGGTATTTGCGGTTGTTTTTGTAGTAAAGTGTGCAGACCTCGGTAGTTATCGTAAAGCCGGGGGGTACCGGGATCCCCAGGTTCGTCATCTCAGCAAGGTTAGCGCCTTTTCCTCCAAGGAGATTTTTCATATCTGCCTTGCCGTCAGCTTTGCCACTCCCGAAAAAATATACATATTTTTTTGCAGATATCTTCGCCATCAAAACCCTCCAACATATTAAATTTACAGGCTAAATAGACTAACCCAGAGATGCCATAAATTTCAACTCATACTTGTTTTTTTTATAGATCTATTAATAAATACAATAAACACCCTCAGCTTAGAGCCCCCTGCCCCCGGATTCAATTTCTTTTTCCGCGTCTTCAATTATGGCGGAAATGACCTTCAAGGCCTCCTGTGCTGATTCCTGCTCCACCTTCTGGATAGCAAAGCCTGCATGCACAAGGACATAGTCACCGATGCCGACTTCCTCAGGCATAAGCATAAGGTTAATCTCACGGCGGGCGCCGCAGACATCCACCATTGCCCTGAAATTATCAACCTCTACTATTTTAGACGGTATCGCAAGACACATAAATATATCTTACACATTTTTCCGGATACTTTCCTTACCAAAAGCGCCTTTCTCAAGAGATTCAGATATTGACATTGCAAATAAAGGTTATATAAATTACTTAAAAAGGAGGTAACTACTATGTTAAAAGCAAAAGTCACCTATGTTAATGGAATGCAGTTTGTAGGAGAGGCTGATTCAGGACATGCCATTGTTATGGACGGGACTCCTGAGGTAGGAGGAAAAAACACGGGATTGCGACCTATGGAACTTCTTCTTGTCGGGATAGGAGGCTGCTCCGGCATGGATGTTATCTCCATTCTCAAAAAGAAAAAGCAGGATGTAACAGGCTTTGAGATTAACGTGAATGGACAAAAAGCAGAAACCTATCCAAAAAAATTCACTGAAATAGATATGGAATTCGTCATAAAGGGCAAAAACATATCAGAGGAAGCGGTAAAAAGAGCGGTACAGATTTCAATGGATAAATACTGCTCGGTCAAGGCCTCTCTTGAAGGCTCAGCCGATATAAAGTTCGTATATAAAATAATTGAAGAATAACGATACTACCGGAAATCCATTTCATACTGTCCTTACCCATATAGCAACTATCGGATTTCTCGGTTATAGCCCTTTTGCACCAGGGACAGTCGGCAGTCTGTTCGCCCTTGCCTCGTTTCTACTCATTGCTTGGTCGGCATACGCCCATTTTTTCATAATTATAAGCCTTGCCGTGCTCGGCGTTTACGCCTCATCAACGGCTGAAAAGGTACTGCGGGAAAAAGACAGCAAAAAGATCATCATAGACGAATTCGTTGGTTTTTATGTTTCGGTCTTCTGTCTTCCAAAAACCCTGGGATTTATCATCGCAGCCTTTCTTTTATTCAGGTTTTTCGATATACTAAAACCACTTTTCATAGCAAAGTTGGAAAAAACTTTAAGCGGCGGCTTAGGTGTAATGGCTGATGATATATTAGCCGGTATCTATACAAACCTGGTTTTACAGGTGTTCATACTGGTTTTTAAATGGTAAAAGTTTAGCTAACCGCAGAGATACAGAGGCGCTGAGTATGGAAATTAATCAAATAACAGAAAAGATAATTGGTGCAGCTTCATTTTCTCTGCGTCTTTGCGTCTCTGCGGTGAACTATTACGACAAACTCTATTTAGAATAAGGTGTACAATATGGTATTAAGGTGTTTTATTGCAATTGAAATTCCGGAGTCCATAAAAAGATCTATCTCAGATCTTATCGACAGCCTGAAAAAGTCAGGGGCAGAGGTCAAATGGACAGCATATGAAAATATGCATATCACATTGCAATTTCTGGGTGAGACGGATGAATCCCTGATACCTGTTATAAAAGAGACCCTTGGTAAAATATTAGCACCTTACGCCCAGTTTTATATTAAAATAACCGGTGTCGGTTGTTTTCCGTCCGGAAGACGCCCAAGGATTATTTGGGTGGGCATGGAAGAGTCCCAAACCCTGATAAATCTTTATAAGGATATCGCAGACGGGATGGTAAAGTTCGGATATCAGAAAGAGGAAAGAGGATTTACTCCGCATGTAACAATCGGCAGAGTAAAATCACATAAGAACATGAACGAACTGCTCAAGAGAATCGATGAGGTCAAAACAACGCGTTTTTCCGATTTTCAGGCACAACACATAACGTTGATGAAAAGTGAGTTAAAACCATCCGGGGCAAAACATTACAGCCTGGCGGAAATACCCTTTGGCAGGAGGAATAAAGAATAATGACAACCAAGGATAAGGACAAAGACAACAACAAACTGAAGGCACTTGAGATGGCCATATCTCAGATCGAACAGAGTTTTGGCACGGGCGCGATAATGAGGCTTGGCGAAGGAGAGATTGCGGAAGGAATTCAGATTATATAAATAAGATTTTTTGGAGGGGGATTAGATGAAAAGAGTAAAGCATATAGCAATAATATTGAGTATATTCATTGTATCCTTAGTAAATACTGGTATTTCTTTTGCTCAATCAGAATACGTTGTATTTGGGCCGAAACAATACGATAAGCCTAAAGGTTCTCCTGTCACTTATACAGATACCTTCCAAGCATATACAGGTAATAATTATACGTTGTGGGTTCGGAGCGGGCAGGATGGTCTTAATGAAGTAAAGAATGTCTCAGTGAGTATTAATGGCACAGAAGTATTAGACTCATCAGACCTGAGAAAGAGTAATCCTTCAACAAAGGCAATAAGTCTTCAATCAACCAACACCATTAAAGTGGTTTTAAAGGGGAAAGGTGGAAATTTCATTACGGTGAAGCTTTTAGCCCCGCGGCTGAATATTACTATAACATCCCCATCTGCTGGTGAGATAATATCAAAGCCAGAAATAGTGGTAAAGGGTAATATAATTAATTTTACAGGCAATGAGACAGGGGTTACAGTAAATGGAAAGGCAGCAAATGTATATGGCAGTCAGTTTGTTGCAAATAATGTATCATTAGTTGAAGGCGTAAATGCGATTACAGTTATAGCAAAAGATACAGCTAACAATACCGCAACGGCTTCTGTAACAGTCAATGCAGTAACGACAGGAAGCTATGTAAAATTATCTTCAAACATTGAATCAGGTATTGCGCCTCTCACTGTTAATTTCTCAGCTTCGACCTCAAACTTTACTCCTGCATCATATCAGATGGATTATGAAGGAGATGGAGTAGTTGACTACACAGGCACAACCTTCGAAAACATAAGCCACGCATATACTTCAGAAGGGATTTTTTATCCGACAGTGACAGTTACAGACGATCAGGGAAATACTTATTCAGATACAATCGCCATAACAGCCCTATCAAAGACAGAGATAGATACTTTGCTTAAAGGGAAGTGGGGCGGGATGAAGGGAGCGTTGGCTGAAGGAAACGTTGAAAAGATATTGACCTATTTCCTGATCTCATCTCAAGAGCGATACCGTTACATCTTCACAAGCCTAATAAACCCCCTTGCGGATATCGCAGCAGGCATGCAATCCATTGAAATGATTTCTCTGAAGAACGGTGTTTCTGAATATAGGATAAAAAGACTGGAAGATGTAGGTGAAGTAACGTATTACATATATTTTGTGCTTGATGAAAACGGACTATGGAAGATATTGCAGTTTTAAATAAAGGTGGTGGATTGCTTAATCTATGAACTTTATCATTTAAAACTATGGGTAATTTTAAGGTTCTTTCTCATATTGAGTGGGTAGTTTCAAGTTCCCCTCTAAAAAGAGGGGATAGGGGTGTGTTTATAATGAAAAGAATACAATATAATCCAAAGCTGAAAGAGGCAGCCAGGCGTTTAAGAAACAACAGTACAAAAGCAGAGATAAAGCTCTGGACATATTTAAAGGGCAAACAGCTTATTGGATATGATTTTCACAGGCAAAAACCTATAGATAATTACATAGCAGATTTCTTTTGCAACAAATTGATGTTAGCCGTAGAATTGGATGGATATACACACAGTTTTGAAGAAGTTGCTGATAGAGACGAGATAAAAGAACAGAGGTTAAATGAGATTGGGATAAGAGTTTTGAGATTCAAAGATGAGGATGTAATGAATAATATAGAAGGAGTTATAGCAGAGGTTAAAGAGTGGATAAAGGCACACACCCCTTAATCCCCTCTTAATAGACTGATCATATCCCACATTTTTTACTGGACACAGCGGGTAGAAATATTTTATATTAGGGCATGGTGGTTTGCGGGCAGGAATTTTCAGAAGGCTTCATAGAGCGGATACGGAAAAAGGTTGAAGTAGAACCTCAGCAGTC
>CAMTXX010000036.1:0-25690 GCA_947085825.1 uncultured Nitrospira sp.
CAAGCGAGAATGACAAACCAAAAACACATTATAGGCACAATCTTTTATCATTAATTATTATTTATAATCAAAGCCTTTGCCTCACCCGCTGTGTCCAGTAAAAAATGTGGGATATGATCAGCTTAGTAAAGGGGGAATTACCCACACAAAATGAGAAAGAACCAAAATTTAACCTCCCTGTCTCCCGTCCATTGATGGATGCGAAACAGGGAGGTTTTTACAATACTTTGGGAATTACCTTACAAGCATTACAGGCACTTCTGAATTATTGGCAATTTCCCTGCTGACACTCCCCATGAACAGATGCGTGACCCTTTTGCCTCTTGAACCAAGCATTATCATGTCCACGGCCTCCTCCTTGGCGGTTTTGAGGATCTCTTCGGCAGGATGTCCTTTTTTAATTATGGTCTTTACGCCTGTGACACCTTTATCTTCCAGTGCTTTCTTGTAATAATCCAGGATCGCATGCGCCTTCCTGTCCAAAGCCTCCTGATATTCCGTGCCTTCGAGCACTTCCTTTAAGGTGGACATTTCAGCATCTCCCAGCATCTCATTAATCAGGGACCTGCCTTGGAACTTTTCCACATAAGTCAACACAATAGAATCAGGATGCATACAGGAACATACTTCTTCACATACTGAAAAGGCATTTTTAGTACCCTTTGTGTCATCTACTGCAATCAGTATTTTTTTCATTTTTTCACCCGCTATTTTAGTTAGTGCACATAAATCCTATTTGCCGTATCCACCTGCTGCCGGAGGTGCTCCGTATCCACCCGCTGCCGGCGCTCCGTATCCGCCTGCTGCCGGCGCTCCGTATCCGCCTGCTGCCGGCGCTCCGTATCCGCCTGCTGCCGGTGCTCCGTATCCACCTGCTGCCGGCGCTCCGTATCCGCCTGCTGCCGGCGCTCCGTATCCACCTGCTGCCGGCGCTCCGTATCCACCCGCTGCCTGTCCGGCAATCGCCTTTTCAGGATGACCTGTCTGACTATAAACTGTCAAAAAGCCAAGTATCACTACTGCTACTACGATTATAATCATAAGTGGTGTTTTCATAGAACCCTCCTCACAAATTTAAAAGCAATATTAAAGGGCATCAGATTATCCCTTTTTGATCTTCAGGTATGTTTTGCCGCCTTCTGTTTTTTTCTCTAATATATCATGCCCGACCTGATCGCACATCTGAGATATTGTTTCGACAGATGACGGGTTGTCAAGTATTACCTCAATAACGTCACCTTCACCCACCTTCTCAAGTGATTTCTTGCAATAAATCTGAGGATGCGGGCATACATAACCACATACATCGAGCATATAGGCGCCCTCACCTGTTTTTTCAAATTTCATAGCCATAATAAACTTCCTCCTTTTTATTAGTGTCAGTTTTCACTTAAAATGCTTCCATTTCTTTTGCCATCTTTCTTTCCGACCACCAGTTAAAAAACTTAACGCCAACAAAAGCGCCTCCTACCATGCCTACGCCATACATCCAGCCGCTTGGGTCGCCTCCTGCAGCCCTTATAAAGAAGGCCCCGATATTACATCCAAGAGACGGCCTTGAGCCTATTCCCATCAATATACCACCAATGAGTCCCCATGCAATAAGCTCCCCTTTGGGCATTTTAAACTTGAATTCATTACTTAAGCGCGCCATTACCATAGCCCCGAAAATAATGCCGATGGATAACCACAGAGCCGGGTTGCGCAACAGATGAGGTATTCCGTTATTCACGCCGAAAAATATATTATCCATCATATTCCAGCCGAACTTTTCCAGTATCCACGCTCCCAACTGCGCTTCCTGAGTTGTTATATACCAATACCCCGGATCAAAAACAGTGCCTCTGATCGAGACCTCGGAAGTATACCCCATTTGTGTAAGGAGTTGTCCAAAATTTGTTATTCCGAACTTAAGCTGCATACCTTTAATGACAAAGATATGGAGTCCGGCAGTAATCCCTATAACAATGCCCATGATTGTGGTTCTTTTTGATGCGGTTATCATATTCCAGATACCTGCAAGATCATCGCTTAATCCTAATTGCCCGCTTTTTTGTTTTGCCCTCTTCTTGATAAACCCTTTTCTGTTCCAGACTACATATATTACAACCAGTAATATTATAGCAGGGATAATCGCTGCCAGAAGGGCGTCTCCAATGAAATACTTCGAGGCGCCCGGCAATGCCTCAGATATGGCCTTTGTTTTGGACAACTGAATTGAGGGTTGGTCCCAGACATAACCCGCAAGGTAGTAATCAAAAGACGCTGTCATTTTTTCAGCAGGAAGGCCTTTTGCCATTGCTGAATCTACCCATTTCTGAGGTATAAGAAAGTTAAACCATTTGACGTCGACAAATATCGCCTGCCCTATGGATAATCCAAAAAAAGCGGCAAGAAAGGATGTCCCGTTGCCCTCACCGATTTTATACAAAGACCCTGAAGCACAGCCTCCGGCAATGACCATTCCAACGCCGAATATCAGCCCTGAGATCATTGTATGAATCCCGAAAGGCGCAGGCTTAAAGGTGCTCATATTGGTTGCCTGAAGGGTCGCCTGAATAAGGCTGAAAAAAACCAGCGCCACCATAATTCCGACAGCCATTCGCGGAACTCCTGCAGCGAAAAGGTCCCTCGAGGCAGAGGCAAAACAAAATCTGCCGTACTGCAGCATCATGCCGTAGGCAAATCCAAACCAGATATACACAACTGTGTACATATAATACACATTTGCCTTGTAATACATCAGACTGATAAGGATGAGCAATCCCGTTATAGCAAAAGCCCAGATGTGATTCTTTTTTTCTTCCACAGTTCTTCTCCCCTTCTTTTCTTATTTTGAATTTTAATTAAGGGCTGTTAAAACTTTTTTTTAGTGTAAATAAATTTCGTCCCTCCTTCCTGCAAAAAAATTTTCCGATTGCCTGACCTGCTGAACAGCATAGTCATCAAAATCTATTTATGCCTGTATGTATACACAAAAATGCAATCAAAAATCAAGCTATATTTATAACTTTAGGCGCAGTCCATTTTGCTCAGCGCTTGTCAATTTGCTCAGCGCTTGTCAATTTTATCTGTTCCCATGACATCCTCTCATGTCTTAATCTTCTGATTGATAAACCCTTACACACGGACTGTAACTGAATATGCCTTCAGACATTTTAAACACTCCCGTCAGGCGATGACCGGCAATCCGCTGTTGGATATTCTTAGGCAGCGCCTCTTCAGGATTTTCTGAAATAACCACAACAGCAGCGTTATCGGCGTAATATTTATATTCATAATATACGGGGTTCTTATATTCCCATGTAAATCTGAGCGGTGATTTCTCAATCTTCTCCTTCGGCTGCAAAAAACCTTCGCTGTCGTAATTATAGATAATATTTTTTTTGGTGAACAGATCCAGGATAGGAACTGAAACAGCAGGATTCATGACCGGATCTTCAGGCATTAAGGTAAATACCTCGATAGTCAATTCTTCCAGAGAATTCACGAATCTGCCCGCATCCTTCAAATTGACAACGCTCAACCTCTGAAGGAAAGGCAGGAATGCAAAAATGCCTATAACCAATGAAAAGATAAAAACAGATAAAACCAGGAATCTTTTTATATGTATTTCCCTGATCCGGCTGATGCCGTAAGCGGCCATTAAGGCAAGCATCGGAAAAACCATTATGATATACCGTATCCTCTTTATCTGCATCAGAACCACAAGGATGACTAACCATACGACAACAGCGTACTTAATATCCTTCTTTCTGACTGCTGCATAAACTGAATAAATGGCTGCCAACGTTATAAAGGGATGTATCTGGAAGAAAAAGGTAGAAATAAAACTCTCTTCCCATCGCCTTAAACCTGGTTTTTGAAAAGTCATCAAAAGCTTTATTTGTTCCAAAAAGACATCGGATTTGTATAAAAAAACTACACCTATCAATAAAGCAGCGATTGACACAATTAAAGCGCCTCTATGAATATAGTTAGGAGTTAGGAGTTCAGAGTTTCCACCCCCTCCCTCACCCTCCCCCCTTGAGGGGGAGGGAATTTTTAGAGATCCCCCCTCCCCTAACCCTCTATTCTTAATCAGATAAACTAAAAATATCACCCCCAGTACAGAAAGCATAGGCCAGGCCGAATACTTTGAAAAAAATGCGAGGAATACGGCAATAGATGAAAATATTATCCATGCACCGCCCTGACGCATGGCCCTGATAAAAGCAACAACAGCCAGCATCAGAAAAAACATAGCCGGGACATCCACGAGCATAAGCGGAACCTGTGTCAGAAGATAAGGCATTCCGAGGAGCAACACCCCGGCAAAAAAGCCTGTTTCTTTGTCCCAGAGGGTCTTGCCCAATTCATAGGTAAGCACTACACTCAAAGAAAAAAGCGTTGTCGTCAATATCTGAATATATATTCTCGACTCCCCGAAAAACCTGAATACCAGGCCGTACAGAAAAGGTACCAGCGGCATATCTGTCCATGCATGGATATCCTTCCCCCATTCCCTTACAAAATATCCTACCCCATACAATTCAAGATGCTTGGCCTGGGTAAAATATCTTGAGGAGTCCACGATAACCTCCGGCTCTGTCCAAAAAAATGCGGCTGCAATAAACGCGGCCACAAAGAGAAACAGGGGATAGTATCGGACCGAAAGAGATATTTTGGAAATAAAAAAAACAGGAACAAAGCCTGCACTGAGAATAAGATATATACCGGCGGCGTCAATATTCTGAAAAGCCCATTGCCAGCTTGTAAGCCTGTTGTCATCAAAGGACCTGAAAATAAACTGTAAAAGAAACGTAACAATGGCAAGCAGTGAAATAATAAAAAGCCTGTTATTGGCGCTGAGGGAGGGCTGATTATTGCCCATATGAATCAGGGGCGTCAGTGACGCCCCTTCTCTTTTTTTGCCATAAAAAAATATGTATTTACTTAATTTTCAACAGGATAATTAGCTCCGCCAATGGCGCCCTGCATAACCCCTGCGCCCAGATAACCCTTGGCCCATGAAGACATACCGAATGAGAGCGTATATGCATTGTATCCAAGCGCTCTTAAAGCAACAACAGGAAGATTCTGGGTCTGTCCGGTAACACATACGAGAATGAGTTTCTTGTCCTTGGGAAGTTTCTTGAGGTTCTCAGGCTTAAGTATCTCATTATAAGGGATGTAAACAGAACCGGCAATTTTGCCGCCTTGTTGTCCGGGGGGGGTCGGTCTTACGTCAACCACAACAAAATCAGTTTTCTTCTCGGTTATCATTTTATTGAGGTCTGCTGCTTTGATCTGCCAGTGTCCTTCTGACGGCGCCTTTACAAGGATCTCATTTAATTTTTTTGCAAGATCATCAGCTCCAAATGCAGCGGGAACAATCAATGCTATTGCAAAAAATACAGTCAGGATAATAGTGGGAAATCTTTTCATGAAAAAACCCTCCTATGTTGGTTAGTTGTTATTACGATTACTGCCTATGTCCCTTTGTAAAAACCTTAACCCAGACTCACCTCCTTCTTACCAGGATATTACTCTGTCATATGAAAAAATATCATCTACAATGCTTTCATATGAGGCTTCCTTCTTTGAGAGATCAACAACCTTTACTTCATTGTCCTTTGCCTGTACAGCTATAATCTGGTCCGACAATTTTGTTGGACCGTCGTTCAGTATGTGGAGAACCTTCATCAAACTCCTCCTTAAGTAATTTTAATTGTTTAGAGAATTATGACCTTGTCGGCCTTGTGGTTCATCGAGGCATTATTGTACTGACTGCCGCAGACCATTTCCGCCGGGAGCCCCTCAGTAGCAACATTCAACCCCTTGGCGCTATGGTCGCAAAAACTCAAGGTAACGCCTTTTGTTTTGCACAGCTCCGAAAATTCCGGCGTGCCCAGCAATTTTGTCCCGTCGTCCATGTTGAACATCATGACTTCATGCCCCTTCGACAGCGCCGCCTTGACCAGTCCTGCAACATGCTCAAGATGCCTGTCCGTGTTTACAAAGATACCAAGTTTCATTTATCTACCTCCTTTGTTGTTTTTACGGCAAAGACCCTTTGCCGCAATAATGATTCCGCCTTGAATAGTCCGTTAAAACCTGTCTTATCCTTTTTCTGAATCCATAATTCAGGTAAATATATATAACATAAACAAACTATAAAGTAAATTATAAAATACAAGGTGCGTCAAGTCAATTCAGAGCTGACTTGATTTATACCGTATGATGTGTATTTTTCATAAAGCATAAAATAACACTATTTTTAATTCTTTGGCTCTTTCTCATATTGAGTGGGTAAAGTGTTTAGAAAGTCTTTTTTATTCCCCCTTAGTAAACTGACCATGTCCCACATTTTTTGCTGTACACTGGAAATTCAGCTATGACAAGGAATATTTTTGGTAATTCCCCCTTAGAAAAGGGGGATAAAGGGGGTTGTGAAGACGATACGGAAGGAGAAAGCAAGAAACAACCCCCTCCGCCCCCTTTGTTAAGGGGGAATTTTTCACCAAATTCCAGACATTTGCCGTGTCCAGCGGGACTTGTGGGTCACGATCAGCTTAGTAAAGGGGGATACAGGGGGTTGTTTAAAACAATCAGTATAAAATAACCTTAAAACATGCAATAGTATCAAGGACTTTGCTTTATAAATCCAATCCCGAAAGCTTTCGGGATTAAGAGGGGGATTAGAGGGGGCGTTAAAAGGGGGAATTACCCACACAAAATGAGAAAGAACCAATTCTTTCATAAACATAATCTGCCGTTATCCCCTTCATGCACTTCAGGTCGCTGCACTTTTTCCTGAAACATGGGGCGCATTCCACAGCGCTTTTTATTACTACATGTCCCTTGCCATACGGTCCCGTTCTCACCGGACTTGTCGGTCCAAAAATCGCAACAACCGGGACATGAAATCCGGCTGCGATATGCATGGGGCCTGAATCATTCGAGACCACTAACCTCGCCTGCCGCAGCACCTCTATCAACTCCTTAAGGCTTGTTCTTCCGGCAAGAGAGATCGCCTTCCCTCCTGATGACCGGACGACCTTTTCAGCTATCTCCGTATCGCTCCTGCTGCCTATTACTATCGACCTTATGGGAAGAAGGGAGGCGATCCTGCCGAAATTCGCGGCATCCCATATCTTTGTGTCCCAGCGTGCGCCAGGTACAATAACCGCATAATCCTTCATACCTCTTTTTATATCTTCCAGGCTTCTCATCTCACCGCCGCAGAGGGAAAACGGGAAAATAATATCCTTTTCATCACAGCCAAGCGCGCCTGCCAGCTTCATGTATCTCTCGACAGCATGTACCTCTTTTCCGCCCTTCACCATAACGTTATAGAAGATTTTGCTCCCTTCCCTCGCCTCTGCAAATCCGACCCTGACAGGGGCTCGTGTCGCCATGGTAATGAGCCCGCTTCTGAACAGCCCCTGGAGATCAACCGCAAGGTCATATTGTTCATCCCTGATATCTCTGAAAAGCTGTTTTAACTCCTTTATGGTGTCCACTGTCTTCGATAGTTTCTTCCACATATCTTTATTGATGATAATCAGCCTGTCTACCATCGGATGGCATTCAAGAAGCCCCTCCAGTCCCCTGGCAATCACCCAGTGGATTTCGGCCTTCGGAAAACAGGCCTTGATCGAATTCAGAAAGGGAAGACTATGAACAACGTCCCCAAGAGAACTCGGCTTGACAATAAGGATCTTTTTACAGTTTTTGACTTTTTTCATCATTGTTGTGAATTCATCCTATAAAAAGCATTTGGCCACAGATAACCAACAGTAGGCGCTTCTAAGCGACGCAGATAAATACAGATAAAACAAAAAATTATGTCCATTGAAAAATCCGCGTCGCTTAGAAGCGCCTACTTCTGGCAATCTGCGAAAATCAGCGGCTAACTGCCGTTTTCTGCATAATCAGTTCAACCGCCTCCCTGATATTTTCCACCGTATAATCAGCCCCGAAAGCTTTCGGGGTCGAGGCAGTGTCCTGTCCTGTCCTGACCAGAATGCCTGTCGCGCCTGCTGCTTTAGCAAGGAGCATATCTATGTCCTTGTCACCGACGACAAAAGATCGCTTCAGATTTATATTATAGTCTGCTTTGGCCTCCAGCAGAAGCCCTGGCTCAGGTTTTCTGCAGGAACAATGTTCCTCAGGATGATGCGGACAATAATAAAACCCGTCAAAACCATAGGTATCAAGAAAAATCGCATTGATCTTCTTTACAAAATCCTCATCAACCAGTCCTCTTGCGATCCCTGACTGGTTCGTTATCCCTATGAGGGAAAATCCCCTCTCCTTAAGCCTTGCCAGACTGCCGATCTCAGGGAATACTTCAAAATCTTCCATCCTGCGCAAATAGCCTGGGTCCTTGCAAAGCGTCCCGTCCCTGTCAAAGAAGACCGCCCTTTTTATGCTGACCCGTTCTTTTACCGCCTCGAAGACCTCTGCCGAAGCAATCATATCCATACATTTCAAATCATTTTTTTTACACTCTCTTTTAAAACAGGGAGAGCAGTCGAGGGCCTTTTTTATCACGATGTCCCTTTTGCCGGCAGGGCCTGTATGCTCAGGAGACGTCGAGCCGAATATCGCGACAACAGGCGTTCTGACCGCATAACCTATATGCATTGGACCGGAATCATTCGTCACCAGCAGATCGCATTCAGAGATCAATGATATAAGTTCCCTGAGACTTGTCTTGCCGGCCAGGTTCAGTAATGAGTAATGAGTAATGAGTGATGAGTTCAACTCAGGATTTCCGGAAAGCTTGTTGAACTCCCGCTCAATCTCTTCGGCTATCACTTTCTCTGAAGGGCCTCCGAAGATAACAGCGCTTCCCTGCATTTCAGAGATCGTCCGGTATGCAACTTCCGCAAAACGCCCTGGATGCCATCGCTTCGAAGATCCGTATGTTGCTCCGGGGTTTATCCCGACAACAGGCCGTTTCAGTGTTTTTAACTTGTCCCGTGCCTCAAGCCTTTCCTCAGGGGAAAGATATATCCAGGGAAGTTCGTATTTCGCCGGAAAACCAGCCTTCCTTACAAGGTCCAGATAATATTCGATATGATGGAGGACCTTTGCACGACCGTCAAAAGGAACGGCTTCTGTTAGCAGCAGTCTTCTGCCGTCCCTGCTATACCCTATTCTCTCTGGTATTCCGGCAAGGAACGAGATAAACGCGGCATCAAAGGCGTTCTGAAAAAGCATCGCCATACAAAAATCATGTTTTCTGATCTCAGAGGCCAGTTTGAACTTCCCTGTGAGACCCTGATATGTGTCTTTATAAAGTATGATCTCATCGACATTCGGGTCCTGCTCAAACAGCAAAGAGACCCATGGTTTTGCAAGCAGAGTTATTCTGGCCTTCGGGTTTGCGCGCTTCAGCGCCCTGAGAGCAGGCATGGTCATTACCGCATCGCCGATCCAGTTGACTTCCCTGACTAATATGTTGTCACATTTTTTTTTGTCGTCATCATCGGAAAGCAAGGGGTTCATGCTTAAGCCAAAGATGCCTTTGAAATCTTTTCTGTCCATCTGACAGGAAATATCAGTCTGAAGGCAGCGCCTTTTCCGGCCTCACTTTCCACCTTTATACTTCCCATGTGCTCTGTTATTATCTGTTTCACAAGGGAAAGCCCCATCCCGAACCTGTGCTTCTTTGTGCTGTAGAAGGGCTCGAATATCCTCTCCATTTCCTCCTCAGAGATGCCGGGGCCGGAATCGGTAATTTCAAAGACCACTGTCTCTTCATCTCCAAAGGTCCTGATCTCTATTTTTCCGCCCTCTGGCGTCGCCTCAAGGGCATTCCTTACAAGATGGAGCAAGGCCATTCTGAGGATATTCCTCTCCATGTTGATCTTCAAGGGTTCTTCAGAAATATTTATAACGAGATCAATGCCTTTATGGGAGGCCTCCTTTTCCGCCACAGAGACTACCTCCTCCACAACCCCTTTTATGTCCTCATATTTGAATCTTGTCTCCCTTTTTCTGAAGCTTTCCTGAAATTCCTTCACGACCGCTTCAAGCTTTTCCGCCTCCTCGCGGATGATATTAAGGCCTTCCCTCAACCTCTCCGGGGCTTCTTCCTTCTCCAGCATCCTCTTGCACGCCCAGGCTATTGCAGTGGCAGGGTTTCGTATCCTGTCGGCCACTGTCAGGGTCATAAAGCCCATTGTTCTTTCCGAAATAAGGGTCTCGACCTCTGCATTCAGCTCCTCAAGGATGTGTTTGTAATCGGCCTCCATCTTTAAGAGCCTGTGGTAGCTTACGGCCTTTTCAATGGAATGGATGAGGTAGGCTGAATCATAGGGCTTTGCTATAAAGTCAAAGGCGCCTTTTTTTATCGCCTCAATGGCCTTGTCAAGGTCTGCAAAACCTGTTACGAGTATCACAGGTATTTCAGGATTTATATTATGGACCTTCTCCAGGAGTTCAATCCCTGTCACCTCCGGCATCATGATATCCGTGAGAACAACATCTATCCTGTTTTTCCCGAGCACATCCATTGCGTCCCCTGCATTACTGCAGGGAAATGTGGTGTAACCCTTTTTGTTCAACAACAGAGATGTAAAATTGAGGACATTCGGGTCATCATCAACGATTATGACAGAGCCTCCATGTTTCATTTATCCAGTGCCTCCCTTATACTTTTCAGAATATTATTTGGAGAAACAGGTTTTGATAAAAGGTGCAGCCCCTTCTCCGTGATCCCTTTCCTGTATAATACCTCCTCTGCATAACCGCTCATGAAGAGGGTCTTTATTTCCGGGTCCATTTTTATTATCTCCTCATAGGCCGCTATTCCGTTCTTCTTAGGCATCATTACATCCAGGAGCAGGATATCTATTTTCTCTCCCTTTTCCCTGAAGACCATCACTGCATCTTCTCCATCCGCCGCCTCCACTACAGTATAACCATTTTTTTCAAGTACCTCTTTTATAAGTCTCCTCACAGAGGCGTCATCCTCTGCAAGAAGCACTGTCTCTGTTCCCCTCACAGGCCCGGTTACCTCCACAGGCTGCAGCTCCTCAAGCCCTGTCTTCACCAGAGGCAGGAAGATCTTAAAGGTAGCGCCCATGCCGGGTTCACTGTATACATTTATGTTCCCGTCATGCTGCTTTATTATTCCGTAAACAATGGACATGCCGAGTCCTGTTCCCTTTCCGACCCCCTTAGTGGTGAAGAAGGGTTCGAAGACCTTCTCTCTCGTCTCCGCATCCATACCCGTGCCTGTATCTGTTACAGTAATCAGGGCATAAGTCCCTGGCTTTGCAAATAAGTGGCTTTTCACATATTCCTCATCAATATCAACGAGAGAAGTCTCTATGGTCAGCAATCCGCCTTCAGGCATAGCGTCCCTCGCATTTGTGGCTAAGTTCAAAAGCGTCTGTTCAAGCTGTCCCGGGTCTGCCATTACCGTCATATCTTTTTCTGAAAAAGTGGTTTTCATCTCTATATCCTCACCGATGAGCCTTAACAGAAGTTTTTCAACCCCTTTTATGATCTCATTGAGATTAACAGGTCTGAGCGATATTGGCTGCCTCCTGCTGAAGGCCAGGAGGCTTCTCGTCAGATTCGCCGCCCTCTCTGTTGATGAAAGGACCTCCCTGACATAATCCCTTAAAGGGTCATCCTCTCTCATATCCTCCATGATGAGATTACCATAACCCATAATGGCCGTAAGGATGTTATTGAAGTCATGGGCTATTCCCCCTGCAAACCTCCCCACCACCTCCATTTTCTGGGATTGTCTGAGCTGATCTTCCAGGGACCTCTCCTTTGTTAAATCCCTGCTTATGGAGACGAATTTTATGACCTCAGCCTTTTCATTTTTTACAGGTATGACAGAGAGAACCTCATAATAATCCTTCCCGTCCTTCTTTTTGCTCTTCAGTGAAGCCGACCATATATTGCCATTTGCAACATCCCTTACGACATCCTCCCCTATGCCCCAGCACCTCATATTTGCAAATATATTTATGCTCCTTAGTTCTTCCTCAGTGTATCCGGTTATCACTTCAACGGCAGGATTCACATACTCTATATCTCCGTTCCTGTTTGCTATTATTACGCCTTCTCCGGATTCCTCAATAGCAGTGGTTATGAGATGTTTCCTTTCCGCGAGTTTCTGCAGCTCAAGGGTGTCCGCAATGATCATGGATATGTTTTCTAAAAATTCCTTGTCCATCTCCCCCGTGACATAATTCTCTTCAAGATAGAGATTGATGACCCCCAATACCTTGTCCTCCTGTTTTATGGGAACGCAGTAATGGCCATGAGGGGTCATGCCTTCATATTGGATCTCGTGGTCTCCATCAATACGTGACTTATAGATTATCTTCCCTTCCTGTGCAGCCTTTCCGCAGAGGCACCTTCCAAAGGCAATCCCGCCGGCACATGTCTTTATCTGGAATTCCCTGAAGTTCCTGTGCGCCCTGAGCACAAGAACCTCAGGGTTGGCCTCGTCTGCAAGCAATATCCCCCCCATGTCCCTTACATTCAGACCACTGAGAGACAGGATTATGTCAAGGACGCTTTTAAGGAATGAATCAACATCTGCCGGCTTCTGCGCTGCCTTAAGTATCCGCGAGGTTGCATCCTGTATTTCAAGCTGTCTTGAAAGTGTCTCGTTACTTATATTCAGCTCATTCAGGGTGCGGTATGTAAATTCAGATAATTTCCCTATTTCATCCCTTCCCTTATAGACAGTTATGTTTTTCCTCTTCCCGTCTCCGACAGCCGCTACCTGTAAACCCAGATATAGTATAGGCCTTATAAAATAGCGGTATAAACCCGCAAAAAGGAAGATCAGGCTCAGTCCTATTAAGAGATAAATGGACGACAAAACTTTATCCTTGGAGGCCATTTCCCTTTCCATCCTCGGCCTGAAGGCCGCCCTGAATTCCCTTACGGAGTCCCCTATCTTCAGCAATTCGCCGTGTATCTGCCTCAATTCGATTTCAGCAAGGGGCCTGTCCGTCATTAAAATCCTTTCGATACTTACAAAAGACAGCCTTACGCCGGCAAGGTTATGAAATTCATCCTTTGTAAGCACGTCTTCCTTAATCAGCATCATATCTCTGGTGACATCTTTTATAACCCTCTTTGCGGTTTCTATATCGTAGGGGGCTTCCTTCAGGGAGGCGTATATCCGGTTCTCTGCCGCGAGTATCTGTCCGGACGTGAAGAGGTTGATTATTATGGAGTTGTGCAGCTCGTTAAAGTTGATGAACAATCTGAAGGAAAAAACAGTTGTTGCCAGCATTAAAAGGAATATGATTATGGATTTTCTCTTGAGCGTCATTTTCCGGCCTCTGTGTTATAGCCATGCTTTTTAAATACCTTAAGGCCCTCTGTCCTGAAGTAGTCATAAAACTTTTTAGAGATCTCCGGATTTCCGGATGTCTTGAGGAGGGCGAGCATGATGAAGTCCCTGATCTCATATTCCTTCTCAAAGGGGACTGCCAAAAGCCCTTTTCCTTCAGGGACATGAACCATAACATCCCATTCTATGACCGCATCGGCCTGCCCCTTTCCGTATAAATCCCAAAAGCGGGCAAGGGAATCCGCTGTTGAGGAGCCATAAACTGCCACATTCCCTAATATCTCCTCAGCCTTCGGGTGTCTTGATATGGCTTCCTTGGCCAGCCTTCCACTTGCTGCGTGGGCAGGGTTTGACATGATAATCCTTATCCCTTTTTTGGAAAGGTCATTCAATCCCTTTATTCTTTCCCTGTTTTCAGGAGGAATTAATATAAACGGGATATGCCATGCAATAAATGAAGATTCCCTTACAAGTTCCTTTTTAACAAGCGCATCAATATTCGCCTTGTCCCCTGACATAAAAACATCTGCATCGCCGTATATCTCGATGTGCTGTCTTAAAATAGACGAACCGTCAAAATGAACATCAACAGATATGCCTGTTAAATCAGTGAAGTCCTTCACAATCTCTGATGCAGGCGCTTTCATCCCTGTTCCGGAGAAAAAGACCACAAACCGGTCTTCCCTCCCCGGCCTAAAGATCAAAAAAGCCGCAATTAAAAGGACAACCGGAATGATATACTTCCATTTCACTGACATGGTTATAGCTTATCACAGAATTAAGGCTGAGGGAAGGGATTTCTCTTTAGGAGGTAAATCAGAAACCAGCCACCGCAATGCGGGCGAAGTTTACAACAACAGAAGGAAATACGCCGATAATTATGACTGCGGCAACTGTTATTGCCAGGGCTAATCCCAGTCCGGGAGATGTAGCAAGTTGAACAGTTTCCTTCGGTTCCTTCATGTACATATACATAACGATCCTGAGATAAAAATATGCGGATATCGCGCTGAATATGACAGCCACGATCACCAGCCAGGCATATCCGGCATCAATGGCGCTCATAAAGACATAGAACTTGCCCATAAACCCGGCTGTCGGCGGAATACCCGTGAGGGAGAACATGAATATCAGCATCAGGGCCGCAGCCATCGGATGGGTCTTTGAAAGACCCTGTCAACGAACATGGGGTTGTCAAATGTGTATCTTGAAAAGCAGGGACTGGTTTCTATTCGCACGCTGTGGATTGGGATTCACTATCCGGCTAAGGCGTCCTGAGCCTGCCGAAGGATGATTTCTGCGAAACGCCCCGTGCGGACCCGCATGATGGGTGTTGTGGGGAGGGACGGCTAATTACCGTCCCTTGCCCGATTAGCCCTTGTAGTATTGTTTAAATTCATCTGACGGTTCACGATCAGAATATATGTAAACAGAATTGCCAATTGGATCAATTACAGAAAACCCTCTATCTCCCCATGGGTGATCTTCCAGTGGCATTGCGGTTTGCAGACCCGCCTCTACTATCCGCGCATGTTCTGCATCTACATTGTCAACCTTGAAATTGAGCATAATTCCTGTACCACCAAATGTCGGCATATCACCCTGCGGTTGCATGAACTGGATAGAAGGCCCGTCACCGCCAATGCGTAAGTTGACATACCAGCCGCAATCAAAAACCGCTTTTGCCGAAAAATGGTGTTGATAGAATTTGCGGCAAACATCTACATCCTTTGTGATAAAGCATGTTGATAATTCGTTTGTTTTCATGTGATCTCCTTAGTGTAGTGCTAACGCGGACGTAACCCGTTTAACGGGTTGACGGACTGGTTGAAAGCAGCATCCGCCGTCATGTTGTTAGTTGTTTGTCCTCTGTCTGTCCCTGTCACTTAGGCCACATAGCGGACACCTCACTTTTATTTTCTACTGACGGGAAGAACAGCAAAACGACCATATTGAGAAAAATGTTCATCAAAGGCAAAGGCATTGGTTAGCCCGAGACGCTCCATGACCGTAAAACTTGTAGCATCAGTAAATGAAAAACCTTTATCTCCGTATTGCTTCAGAATCTCAAATGCCTTTTCCTCATCTTCTGCACTTACCCTGTGTAATGTAATGAGAGGGTTATTCTTGATTAGCTCAACCATTTCTACAGCAACGGCATGGAATTTGCTGAAATACGTATAGACTTCATCAAGAATGAAATTTGTTGTATGAAGCCTGAGCCTCTTTGTCTGTATTTCCTTGAGAAATTCCTGAGCCTCGTTATGATTATCATCATCCGCAACACGAAAGGCAACAAAAGCGCTGGTATCAACAAAGATATCCCTTCCCTTCATTTTCTCTGTCCATAAATATAATCATCATGCTGGCGTGAACCTTTCTTCCTGCCCATTTTCAGGCTGTCGTCAGAAAGAGAAAACAAGGGATTATCCTTATAATCATTGTCGTTGGGAAGCCGCTGGTCTATCAGTTCGCGGATAATCCCGGCGATGCTTGAGCGATTCTTTTCCGCCTGCTGCCGGAGATACTGATATTGCTCCTTTGTCAGGTATATCTGAGTTCTGTGTGCGTCTGTCTGCATGTTGAACCTCCTTATACTGCATTATGCTGTATATACAGCATAATGTCAAGAACTGTAAGATACAGAACTGCCAGATAACGGTTTTTCCAAATAATATAGTAAAGGGAACTTTGATCACCTCAATCATCTGAGTTTGAAAACATCGAAAGAATGCCAATGAGCCAAAAGGGCAGAATGATAACCACCGGGATGGCCAGTAGCACCAGAACTACCCGAAGCCAAGCGGCCGCAACTGGCCAGACCGCCACGCCAAGAAGAATACCCAAAGGTATTGACGCATACAGCCCGATAGTTTGTGCGAGACTGAACTGGTGTTTTTGGGGTAACGATAGTGCGCTGCGGCAAAAGGAGTGCCCCACCCTGGCCGGGATTCCGTCGGAATGGAGTCCACCGGGACAACTTTCGGAGATCGTTACGGGCTTCTGTCCTAGTACTCCGTAGAATGGTAGTCCACAGTCGCAGCAGCGAAGGCTGGAGGTGGCCAACAACGACGGATTGCCACACTGTGGGCACGCGGGAGGTGTCTCACCGATCAGAGATCGTGGGGTAATCTTGCCGACGAGCGCTGTATCACAATCGGGACATGTGAATCCTTCGGGGATTGAGAAGTAGCGTTCTCCCTGAGCGAAGCGAAGGGAGAACGCTATGCTCAGGGGCGCGGGAGCAACCAGCCATGACTGAAAACCAAAAACGGCTATTCCCGCGTCGCCTGGAGCAGATTGTTGTGGCTTACTTTATTTGTCTTATTCCGAGATCTTTACAGATCTTTCGTGCAAGATGATCATCAATTTCATTATGCCTTGGGACAGATGATCTTTTATTTTGACTTGGGTTCCCCCACCAAGGATGACGGCTACCTTCTCTGATAAATTCACAGCCTTGTGACCGCATATATTTCAGCAGGTCACTGCGTTTCATACTGCTATTTTTTCTTCTGTGTATCCTGAGCCTACGGCGGAGATAGCGTCTTGACGGTTAAATTCGAGTGCTTCTTTAAGCGTAAGACGAAGGGTTTCAATTAAGTCTTCACGTGTACGTTCCTGACAGTTTACGCCCGGAATTTCCTCGATCCAGCCGATCCACCATTCCCCAGCCTGTTTCATTATTGCAGTAAATTCTGTATTCATATTTTTACCTCCGCTAAGATCAAATTATAACGTATTGCCGGAGATTATTAATATATATTTTTGCCACAACGACAAGCATGAGGGGCGGGGGAGAAAGAGGTAAAAATGGAAAAGAATAGAGGCCATTACCCCGGCCCTCTCGATGCTTTTGTTGTGTGGCCTTTATATTTGTTTTGCATATTTAAGAAGATTATCTATGTTGTTTTTAAACGTCTCTTTGTAGGTCTTTGTATTGTCGTATCTAATTTCTTTGCCGTTAATAACAGACACGCCTTCAAACGGCATATAGTGGTGATAGCATTGTTGGTCAATTTCTCTGCTGTTTTTGCCGAGGCGATAAATATGCCATGCACGGTCGAAAGTCCACTGCCAATACCAAGGTACAAATGGTTTGAAATTAGTAATAGCGACTTGCAAACCTGGGAAAGCTTTCCGCAGTCGCTGGTCAAGTTCATTAATGTCTTTTGGCCAATCAGAGGGGATGGGATAGAGTCCCTTAAGTTCAGTCAAAAAAACATTTCTGAAATTAGCGGAGGCGGCAGCAAGCCGATTCAAACGGTTGTTGAGACCAGCGAGATACGCCACAACAAAAGCCATAATAAGCCCCCCCGCTATTTGTGGGATATGAGTCCCTGCGAAATCGATCAAGTCTTGCATGATTTTGAGAAGGGCATGTGGTATGGATTAATCATTTCTATTTTATTTTTATTTTTCACACAACGACCAAGCTAACCCGTGCGAATGAAGCGGAGCGTAATGAGCATCGGTGTTGAGCGATTTGTTACACGTTCTCAATTTTAGTTTTTTATAGATTTAGCAGAGATATTATGACAAGTAGGAATATCATCAAATGGAAATACAAGAAAGTTCTCTGTTTTGTCCATAGTATGTGTATGTTTATGAATCTTCCCATTTTTATAAACAATGTTTTTATATTCAAGCAGAGGAATTGGATAGGGAATGTTAAAATGCGATTGAAGAACAGCCCAATCTTTATCTCTAATGGTCGCTATTCCATTAAGATACTTACTAACCCAAACACCATCAATATGAGAATCTGGTCGAACGTTTCTAAGCTTTTCTTCAGCAATAGTAACATATTGTTTGTCAAGTTCAATCCCGATGTATTTTCTTCCAAGACGTTTTGCGGCGATTACGGTTGTTCCTGTTCCATTAAAGGGGTCAAGAATGATATCACTTTCGTCAGTTGTCATTAGAATCAAACGTTCAAGAATTGTTTCAGGTAGCTGACACGGGTGTGCATCTCTATTCTTAGCATGTTTGATTCTGTGCAAATCTGTCCAAACATCGGATACCAAGGGACCAAAGGGATGTAGCCCAGCTTTCTTGCCCCCGTAATCCTTCAAAAGAACATTACACTTTCTGCAACGTTTATGTGGGTAGCGAACTTCGTAAAACTTATTTAACTTCCTGTCTTTTGCATAGAATAGAATGCCGTAATGTGTAGGCATCAAAGTTTTTCCAAGCGGAGTGCTCATAGCATCCCACGAAATCCAATGTTTAAAGTCGGCAATCTCATTAAGAAATGACGCGTAAAATGTAAGCCACTTTGGAATATTATGGACAAAAATACTGCCGGTTGGTTTTGTAATACGGACCATTTCAGTAAGCCACTGCTTACACCAAAGTAAATAAGTATCCAAGCTCCTGCGGTCACCGTAACTGTTATATTTCTTGTTAAGGTTGAATGGTGGATCAGCGAAAGTCACATCAACTGAATTCTCAGGTATTTCTTTTAATACCTCTAAACAGTCACCTTTTATAATTTTGTTAAGATATTTTTCCATCATATAGAAATTAATTTATTTTGAGATTCCATATCTCTACAGCTTTTTCTGCAAAAGTAATCTGCCTTTCCTTGATTGCATCGACTGACCATGCGAGAGTGGCACCCAAGTTTTTAGTTATGATAATCTCTGATTTTTTATATTCTTCTTTTTTGTTTATAAAACTACCGCTTTTCAAATCTGAATTAATTTTTGTGTTTAGAAGTGTTAAATTCCCAATTTTTTTATAGGAAGATTTGTGAGTTTCTTCATCGAATCCATGCCAATCTTTTTTCCCAGTAATAACTTCCGGTAAAATGTGTTCTAAATTAACATTATCAAGATTTTTAGTTACAAGTTTTTCCGTTGTTGGACTATAAGATTTTTCTATCTCTATTAAATAGTATTGAGCAAGGTTGTTTTTTGATACTGTAGCAATTGAGAATGCTTCTTTAAATTGAGCGTCTGTTGGTATTAATTTTTTAGCAGAATTAAATAGTTCTTTTGAGTTTTTAATTTTACCATTATTGATTTTTCTTGCCTGGTTTGAAAATTCTTTTTCCAATGTTCCGCCCGGAATTGAGCCAGTAATTAAATTTCTAACGCTCCAAGATAATGTTAATTTGAACGCCTTTTCTGTTTCTTTTTTATCAAATTGATTTAGTATGGCTAATAAAAGAGGACGGTTTTGATATAACCCTAAGCCGTTAAGCGTTTCAATATACTCTTTCGTTGTTTTTGTATAATCATTCCAAAGATCATGATTTGAATTTAATAAAGCTAAATATTTATTAGTTGTGGATTTTAATTCATTTAAAAAAGTGAGCGACAAATTTTGATTATTAGTATTATTTTTTATTTCTAGAAAGAGATCTTTTTCACGAGTTAAGCCATTTTGCGATGACCAGAAATATCTTATATATTTTATAATTTCTTCTTCGTCCTGAGCCGCTTCTATTGCCCCAGACATCTCTGACCAGCAACTTTGAGCCTCTCTTAAGCGGCTGCCAGCTTTGTTAAAAAGATAATTTTTTATTAAATCAGCTTGAGATAGAGCAAGCCCCCTATCATTTAGGGTTTCAAATATAGTAAAGGCGTTAGATTCGTCTGGCACTTTAACAATTATTACTTTAACTGTATCCTTTATAAAATCATCTAAATTAAAAATATAATCATGCTTGTTGTTATCCAATTTAACTTTATTTTTGATGAATTTATAGGCAAATTGATAGGCTGCGTTTATTCTCTTGTGAGATTCTTTTCGTTCTTTTTTTTCTGTGTTCTTTATTATTTTACTCAGGAAATAATCATTATCATCATCACTTAATTTTAGTCGTGGAATTGGTTCTTTTGATCTTTTATCTATCTTGCAAATATAATCTCTTTCAAATTCGTCGGCTCCTTTTGCATCGCTATTGTTTTTAAGGAAATCTCTTATAGCCGAATATAAAATTGTTATTGTGGCTAACCTCTGCTGTCCATCAACAACTTCCCAAATGCCTTCTTCTTTTGTTTGGTTTACCACTATAGAACCAATAAAATAATCACGAGGTTGTGCTTGGTCAATATCTTGGAGTAATTCTTCTACATTTTTTTCTTCCCATGCATAGGCCCTTTGATAAATTGGCACAACTATAATACTATCAGAAATAAATTTTCCAATACCCGATATTTCAAATTTAATTTCATTTAAATTACTCATAATTTTATTCCCTTATAAAAGTATCAATTAAAAGTTTTTCAAATCTTTCTATCTCTTCTTTATGGAAAGTAAACACATCATCATATGCAGAAACCATACGCTTAAGATCATTTTGTCTTGCGTACCAACCAATACCATCAACAAAACCGATAAACTTAGCTTGAGGATAATGCTCAGAAATTAAATCACGAATTGATATCTCTGTTTTTGACTTATCACCTTGACCAGAGGAAGTAGTTACTAAAAAAGAACTCTCCGCAATAATTTTTGGACTGGCTTGATCAGGAATAATAAAATCCATCGTTCTTTTTTTATCATCAACGACACCGACTAAGCTTTGTAAATCACCGCTTGTATACTTTAGGCCGAGGTTCTTCAGAATTTTCTCAATGACCGTTTCAGGGTTGTTTTCTTTTAAACCGGAATACGATCCTTTTTCCTTATAGCGAACGAGAGTATCAATCATTGGTTCCGGTCGAAAGCTGAGTTTGTCGATGCTCAACTTTCGGAGTTCAAATGGCGGAAGCACACGTCCTAAAAGAGGATTAGAAGCGCCTTCAAAAAATAGGTTTACCAGACCCTTACGAAAATATTGATTGCTCCTAACGAGTTTTTCAATCGTTCCATCAGACCATTCTTTAATTTCCTCACGATTTTCGGATTTGAGCCAGTAGGATTTAAAGGTTAATATGTCTAAAACTTCATCATCAATAATTCTGAGAAATGTAGTCAATCTCTTTAGACTTTCATTTGAAAACCCATTGAGGGCTAAAAGCGCCTTTAGCCCATTAGGATGTAACAGCACCTCTTCAAAAAACTCATTTTTAACACCTTCTTGCTGAACTTTAGTTTGAACAAGTTGCAGGAGGTTGTTAAGGGCATTCAGATTTTGGACTTCGTAGCGTTGCTCAAAATCAGGATTGAAAAAATAGAAAGTGTTTTTTTGTATAACAGTAATAAATTTTTCTTCGTTGGTTCTCATCATTTTTTTTGGAAAATTAATATATATTCATCTTTCATAGTATTTCTCATGCCTTTGATAGGCTTAAGAATGCTTTTAACAAGTGGCGCATTAAAATTATCAAAATGATCTATAATTGTTTGCTCTAAACGAATTCCTCCCGTCTGATTTGTGTTTGAACCTATGATTATAATAGCAAACTTCCGAGATTTTAACACCCTGACAATTTCTTGAGCAACTGTTTTCATATCATCAAAATAACGCTGTAGTTTTTGTTGTTTAGTTCTACCGGTAAGACCTATCATCTTAGTGCGAAGTTCATCAACGTTATAACCAAGGAATGCGAGTTGAGGAGCGTCATTTTCTGCGTAATCAATAGCAAAGGAATACGGTGGAGAAGTGATGATACAATCAATGCTTGAATCATCAAGCGGCAGACAGCGCACATCGCCCTCCAAAATATTTGCAGTTCCAAGTTGAGATGATTTTATGACTGAATTTGTAATAGTTTGAAGAACAGTTGCTTGATAGCGCTTTAAAACTTTTTCAAATAGTTCCTTGTGGCTTGCCTTGGTAACTCTACGGGCATAGCCCATTGCATCAAGATATGCTAATAAAAATAGCTCATAAATTTTAAGCTTCTCAGGTTCTCTGATTTTTCTTAATTTGTCATCCATATTACCATTTGAAAAATAATTGAACCATTTGTCTGGATTGATTGATATTGATTCAACATAATCAGGTGTTAAGGACAGGCTTTCACATTTTACCCTTGCTAATAATCGGCAAAACGGGCTAACATCCACGCCGATAGAATCAATTCCTAATAAAGAAGCTTCAACGTTTAGTGTGCCACTTCCACACATCGGGTCAAGAACAATATCTCCTCGTCTAATCTCAAGGATATTGAGCAGACCTTTGATAAGCTGCGGATGGAATTTCCCACGATATGGAAAGAGTCCATGAGTCGCATAGCCAGTTGCATATTTTCCTTCTTGAAAATATGCTTGTGTTTGTGCTGACCTATCCTCGGAAATATGACCGTCAAATGGCCGGCATATTTTATAATGGTTTGTTAAGTTGCCATTGACAGATTTAAAAAATGCAGAACGTAATAATAATTCTTGTCGAGACAAGGAACGAGATTCTATCAATGCAAGTTCAAGCTCGAAAAGTTCATTCACTGAGGTAAGCAATAACAAGTCTTTTCCAAATACTTCATTGACCATAGAAGTATGTATTACACTGTTATTGGAAAGTAGGGTTTGCCGTTTCATCATTGACATTATAGCTTTTTTGGGTGTGCGATTTCACATAGCTTGGCTGTTTATGCCATTATATGCCATTAATTTAATTCATACGTGTAACGACTGAAGTCAGCGGCGCAGGGAATTCGCCAAGGCATAAAACCAAACCGCGTTTATCCCGCGTCCGCTGAAGTGATTCGTTAGGTTACGGTTCATTATATCCTAGTTCTTCTAGTTTAATTCGCGCTCTATCAAGGACTTCTTGAGGAAACAACTGGTTATATGGATCACGCCGAATTATAGCTTCAACAGTAAGATCAAGCCTACGGAGTTCCCATAATTTTTTAAATCCTTCGTGATAGGTTGGTTCCATAACCAATTGGATTGCTGTATTTACAGGCCCTTGGGTTTCCAACATTGGCAAAAAACGTGTAGGACGATAGCTATATTGATTAATACAAATTTCAACAGCCCTCAAAAATGCTTGCCTAAGTTGATGTTCTAAATTATTCATTCCTTTATACTGTGGCGGCTTTTTGCCGCATCCCTCTTGCGCGATTTGTTCGGAACATTAGTGCTTGCATTTTATAATCATACTTCTGTTCATTACAGAACCACCGAATAAGCCATATTGAGTTCCAGACACAATAGCACCTTGATCACCACTTTTTACTAAAACCTCGTAGCCTTTGTCGCCGCAGATCTCTCCAGCTTTTTCGTAACACATGCCCCAGTTCAATGCACTGCCGGAACAATTGATACTATATCCCAATTGCCCATCGGCGGTATAAGTTTGTTTTGCGGTAGCACAGCCTCCAACAAGGATAACACCAATCAAAAGGATTAGTAATGTCTTCATATTTTCCTCCTAACCTAACGCCGATCATCAGCCGCGCCGCCACAGACGCCAGAATGAAAAAGAAAAACGGCAATTCGGCGTCGGGCTGGATGATTTTGTTGTACGTTGCCTTGTTTTCTATTGCTGTTATTTTGAATTTGTGTTCTTGAGAAGTAATAATTTAACGCCTTTTTTTGTACATAAGGCTTCTATATATTTGAGCTGATCCAGATGGTCAGCTTTTGCCCGGTTGTCGTCGTCTATTAGGGCAAGTGTCGGAATTTTACCCAAAACATCCCCGTAGTGAAGAGCCTGTCCGAGACCTTCTTGCCATTTGTGAAAGTAGTCAACTTCAATGGCATAACTATCTGTGACAATATCAACCCTGCCGTTCTCAATAGGCACTTCAGAACGGCCATTTATTTTTTGGCGAAATGATTCAACCCAATATTTTTCAAGGGAGGGATCTGTAACAGCGAGTTGAATGACAGGAATGAATACGGGATTATCAATGGAATAATAGGCAATAGGAACCGTACTCTTCTGGTCTTGCAAGTTTTCTTTTATAAATATCTTGGACAACTTAAAGCCAAGTCCTATCAAAATAAAGATAACAATTATTGCTATCCCTACTTTTACGGCAAATGTCTGTGGTTTCCTTTTAGTGATCTGTATCGACATTGTTATCTCTTTAAGAACATGAATATGATAATACCTATAACAATAGCTACAACTATGACGACGGTGTTATTATTCTTTTTGACAGTTATATTTGTAGAACCACTTGCAGTTTCAAAAAACGATTCAACTTTATAGTCGCTTTTTGATGCATGTTCAAGCGCATTGACTGCTTTGATAGTGTTTGCCATATCCCTTGTGCTATTGTCAAAACGCTGGTTCGCCTTCTGCTGGGACAGTTCAAGATTCAATTTTTCATTAAGGACACGTTCACGAAGTGCAGTCTTTTGCTTTTCGTTCAGATCATTAAAGGATAAGTTGAGCAATTCCCCTTTTGCTTGTTGCTTCACTAAGGCACGTTCTAATTCTTCCCGTGGGACTAATTCACGACTATCATTGCCCATTTTTTTACCTCCGAAGATTCTGTTAATAAAAGGTTCCTTTTTTTGCTGTATTGTAACATGTATTTTCCCCTGTGGTAAGACAATGGTATGAGAGACAGCCTGAGCATTTTGAACGAGATTGACATACTGCTCAAGCCGTCTAAATTCAACGTCGAGATAGGCGGTGCGGAGCTTTGCCTCTTCCTGTTCCACTGACGTAAGTATTTTTATAGCACCGTCCGCGTCACCGCCGGCCAACCAAGTTGCTCTCATCTTAAGTTCTTCGGGAAGTTTAAAATTACTTGACCTCTCAATTACTCTATTGACTACAGGAACCAAATCTTGTTTCCAAAGCTCATGTGAAGTGGTCACATGTTCATTTGTATGTATTTTGTTCATATAGTAGTCACGCAGTTTCTTAACCAGTTCATACCGCTTTGCTTGAGTTAGAAATGGAGGCAAAAGATTCAAAAGACGTTCAGCCGTTTGCCCACTAAGTTTTGTCTTGCCGCTTTTCCATTTAGCGAATGTATTGCGTGCATACTTCTCGGCACTGTCACCGTATTCTTGCCCGTATTCAGAGAAAATAGATTCACGAGAGGTTCTATCGAGATTAAGAAAGATAGATTCAATATCCTTATCTATTCCAGCAAATAAATTTGTCAGTTGTGTTCTCTTGTTTGAGTGATATGCGCCCCAGTTTGTCCGACGACGATATCTATTGTAATAGTAGGCTGTCATTTTTATTTATTTACGTACAACAAGTTATTCAGCAGTTTCCGTACTTTACCAGAAACAAGCCTCTATTGCAATAAATATTTGACAAATAAACCATCATTTTATACAATCTACTAACCATATAACATAACAAAATGAATACTTCACTGCAAAACCATATAACTCCGGAATGATAGATACCCCTGTTAACATCGGTGCTCGTTACGAGCAAAAGCTTGCTCAGGAGAAAGTCCCTTTGGCCTATCTCGGCTTCTACAATAAGTGGATGCGCTTCTTCTGGGACTTTTGTCATAAATACGGGCACAAGACTGCCGAGCCGGA
>CAMTXX010000037.1:0-19483 GCA_947085825.1 uncultured Nitrospira sp.
AAAAGCAGATCAATACTTACAAAAAATTCAAAGCTCTTGTTGAAAAGTGGATCGATCTCTCCATCAAACACTCAAAAATCAAAATGGAACTGGCTAACCGCAATCTGTTAAAATGATCGAGAACTCGGTACTCTCAAGATACCTAAAAAAATGGAGGTTTAAAATGAAACTTAAAAGCATTACATGGGTACATTGTCTTATTCTCACAGCAGCGCTGGCAGCAGGATCAGGTTTTATCGCAAATAACGCGTATGCAACAAATGGATATTTTGCTCATGGGTTCAGTATAGAGAGCAAAGCGCTGGGAGGCGCCGGCGTGGCATTGCCCCAAGGTTCGCTTGACGCATCGGTAAACCCTGCGCTTATGGCCTTTGTCGGCACACGCGCTGACATCTCTCTCAGCATTTTCAACCCGAACAGAGAGTATACAGTTACGGGGACTGCAACTAATTTAGGTGGAGGCCTCCCCCCAGCATGTTTTCCTAACTGTCCATTTGGCCTGGATGAGGGAACTGTCAAAAGTGACAGCAAATTCTTTCTTGTTCCTGCTATAGGAGCGAACTGGTCATTGAATGATAAAACATCAGTCGGAATTTCAATATTCGGCAACGGCGGCATGAATACTGACTATGACAAGAAAACATACGAATCTCCCTATTTGCCGTCCAATGCCTCAAGCCCGACGGGTATTGATATGATGCAGTTATTTATTGTGCCGACCCTTTCAGTAAAAGTAACACCGAAGCACGCTCTTGGTTTTAGTCCGATTATTGCTTATCAAAGTTTTGAGGCAAAGGGACTTCAGAACTTCAGTCCTTATTCAAGCGCCCCCTCTAAGCTCTATAACAATGGCCATGATGACTCTTATGGTTTTGGAGGGAGAATCGGATACTACGGAGAGATTTTACCCTATCTAAGCCTTGGCGCATCCTATCAGACAAAAATATGGATGAGCAGGTTAAAAGATTATGCCGGTCTCTTTGCAGAACAGGGAGACTTTGATATACCTTCCAACTGGACGATCGGAATTGCTGTTAAGCCCACACCTGCATTGGCATTTCTCTTTGATGTTCAAAAGATCTATTACAGTGACATCAAATCAGTTAATAACCGTCTGATCCCGGGGGTTACTTTGATCCCAGAGTCGCTGGGTAAAGACTGGGGCGCAGGATTCGGCTGGAAGGATATGACTGTCTACAAAATGGGTGTGCAGTGGAAGAGCAGCGAAGACTGGACCTGGAGAGCAGGCTATTCGTACGGCGAACAGCCAATTCCAAGCACTGAAATGATGTTTAACATCCTTGCACCAGGCGTTATTGAGCAGCACGCAACCGTTGGCTTCACAAAGGCTATATCAAAGACTCAGGACTTCAGCTTCTCTCTCATGCATGCTTTCTCACATACTGTCAGTGGATCAAATGCTCTTGACCCTGCACAGACTATTTCTTTAAAGATGAACCAGTGGGAAGGCACTGTAGGATACACCTGGAAATTCTAAATAAATTTCATAAACGAAGTTTGCTAAAAGGGGAGCAGTTATGCTCCCCTTTTTAGTCACATCATATCTTATACGATCTTGATCGGTATTGGAATAAAGGTAAGAACAAAGATGGCCAGTGATATCCATCCGATGATCTTCCTTCTTGGGTCAAGCGGCATATCAGAGTAAACTATCGGAGGATGCCTGAATCCGAGGATAATCAGCAGCACTCCCCAGACTATCCATCCCTCCCATAACAAAAAGCCCATAATGAACATAAGGCCTATAAGTATTTTGGAAAAAACTTTATGTTTCTCTCCTAATAAGGCATAGAGTATATGTCCGCCGTCCAATTGCCCAACAGGTATAAGGTTAATGGACGTTACAAAAAAACCTATCCAGCCTGCCAGGGCAACAGGATGCAGAAAAACATCATGGTTATCAGGAACTGTCCCGATAATTGTTCTGATCAAACCTTTAAACAGCAGGGAATCGCCAAGGGAGATAAGGTTGGCTGTATCATGCACCGGCATGACCTGGGAAAGCGACAGGCCTATAATCGTTACTACGACTGATATAATGAACCCGGCGATCGGTCCTGAGGCTCCGATATCTATTAGGGCGTTTTTTGTTGTTATAGGGGATTTCATGCGTATTACAGCGCCAAAGGTCCCAAAGAGAGTTGGAGCAGGTATAAAGTATGGAAGGGAGGCCTCAATATGATGTTTTTTGGAAGCGATATAATGGGAAAATTCATGGAATAAAAGTATGAGCAACAAGGCGATAGAGAATGGCAAACCTTTATATATCTTCATTGGATCTTCAATTACATTTATGCCCTCATGCATGGCGCCGACGATTAAAGTTGAAAGAAGTGTCAGCACAAAAAGCGCTATATTCAGGTAAGGGATTTTTCTCATGATATAATGCGCCCCTTCAGGTCATAATCATAGACATCTTCTATCTTCACCTGCACAAAACTGCCTTTTTCAGCTTTGCTGTCATGGATGAGGACAACTCCATCGATTTCAGGCGCCTGGGAATAGATCCTTGCGACAGCGATATTATCTTCGATGTCATCAACAAGGGCTTTAAAGGTCTTGCCGACAAGCCTTTTATTCTTTTCAAGAGAGATTTCGGACTGAACAGTCATTATCCTGTTGAACCGTTCAGATTTCATCTTTTTTGATACCTGCCCTTTCAAGGCAAAGGCCGCGCTCCCCTCTTCCTTTGAATACATAAAAACACCCAGCCTGTCGAACTTTATTCTCTGCACGAATTTGACCATAGCGCTGAATTCAGCCTCAGTCTCCTGGGGAAAGCCGACTATCAAGGTGGTGCGGATATTGACATCGGAGATGCTATTTCTGAGCTTTGCTATAAGTTTTTCAAAATAACTCCTGCTCCCTCCCCTTCCCATAAGCTGCAACATCTTCTTTTCAGAATGCTGAAGAGGCATGTCAATATACTTACAGACCTTATCTTCAGCAGCTATTGTCCTGATCAGTTCATCGTCAATCGATGTGGGATAAAGGTAAAGCAGGCGTATCCAGAAATCTCCTTTAAGGGATGTGATTTCCCTGATAAGACGGCTCAAATTATAATCTTTCAGGTCAATGCCGTATTCGGTAATGTCCTGTGCGATCAGGATCAGTTCTTTCTTTCCTGATTGTATAAGGGCTTCTGCTTCTTCTAATATCCGGTCAGACGGGATACTCTGGAACTTTCCCCGTATCTGGGGGATGACACAATAAGAGCATTTTTTGTCACAACCCTCTGCAATCTTCAGGTAAGCATAGGGTGTTTCCGTAAGTTTTTCAGAAGGCCCGGTAATGGTCGGTTTAGTGATAATTTTACTGCAGTAAGCAACGATCTTGTCATCATCTCCGACACCCCAAAGCGCGTCTATTTCCGGAATCTCTCTTTTGAGGTCCTCACCATGTCTTTTTGCCAGACAACCAAAGACCAGAAGCTTTTTTTTCTTTCCCTTTAATTTTGACAGCCTTAATATTTCATCTATGGACTCTTTCTTTGCGCTCTCGATAAATCCGCAGGTATTGATTATCAGAATATCCGATTCCCCGGGATTTGAAGAATAAAAAATTCCCTGTTCCTCAAGTTTTTTGAGGAGTTTCTCTGAATCAACGAGATTCTTCGGACAACCGAGACTCAGGAGAGAGACTTTACCCATGATATTTCTTTGCCGCCTTGTATATTAAAAAATAGCTGACGACCGCTGATATGATACCTAACGCAGTGGTACCGATCAGAAAAGGAAGCAATAAAGGACGAAACTCTTTAAAAAAGCCGAAGAGCGTAATGTGAGACCAATCAATTTCAGGGATAAGATTGTCCATCCCCATAAGCCTGGCCCCAACCCATGTTCCAAAGGAATAGATAGGCACAATAGTCCAGGGATTTGTTACAAACACTCCTGCCAGGGTTATTAACCGGTTAAGCCTGAATAACCACGCTGCAAGGAGCCCAAGAACTGTATGTATCCCAAGCAGAGGGGACATGCCGATAAATACACCAATCGCAAAAGCCGCTGCCATTTTGCGGGGTGATTCTTTAATTAATAAGATGTGCCTGAGTTTTTCTCTAAATTTTAAAATGTTGATAGCCTTTTATTGATGCCTTTTTCCTGACTCCATTCTCGCCAGCAAAGTATATACCGGTCTTTATGACTTCTCCGATACAATAGGCGTTTACTTTTTTGCCTGCCGGAGCTGTAAACAGGAGCTCATAATCTTCTCCGCCGCCACATGCAAGATCCAGGGGAGAAAGGCCGAGATATTCAGACGCCTTTTTAAGTTCGTTTGATATGGGAATGCGGCCTGTATAAATCAACGCGCCAACTTTACTTTCCCTGCAGAGCCTTGAAAGATCTATCATCAAACCATCACTAATATCAATCATGGCGGTGGCTGCCTTTAAAAACCGCTGGGGGGGTCTTGCAACAGGCATCAGATGTCTCTCGATAAGAGGAGAGACAATGTCCCAGGGCAATGGGAATTTTTGTTTCCTGCCTTGCTCTATGGCAATTTTCTTCCTGAGGGTTTTCATCAGTGCAAGCCCGCAGGCAGCATCACCTGTATGTCCGGTGACATATATCCTGTCGCCCACCCTGGCGCCTCTTCTGCCGAGAAACTCTTTGGCGTAACCTGTCACTGTTGCTGATAATACGATCTTATCTGAAGATGATATATCGCCGCCTATCAGTGAAATCCCGTATCTTTTCATGGCTGTTTCAATACCGTCAAAGAATTTTGAGAAAAATTCCAGCGTAGTATCTTTAGTTGCGGAAAAGTTAAGCAGCAGAAATTTCGGGGCTCCACCCATTGCGTATATATCACTGACATTTACGGAAACCAGCTTAAAGCCCAGTTGAAAGGGGGTTGTCCAGGAGAGATCAAAATGCACACCCTCCACCATCATATCCGTAGTAAGAAGCATATGCCCTCTCTGCGGACGTATGACAGCGGCATCATCTCCAATACCCAATACAATAGCAGAAGACTTTTTGCCAAACCGTTTTCTGAGAATTTCCAGAAGGGAAAGCTCCCCTGCTTCAGAAAACTTCATATCCAACAGGGTCTATGGAGTAACAGAAATAGAAACTATCAAGGTATTTAGGCCGAAGGCTGAAGGCTGAAGTACCTAAAAGCCTTTCGCCGCCCACCTTCAGTCTATTCACCTTCAGTCTATCCACCTGAGTAGTTACCCTATTTCTTACCTTTCTTTTTATCTATTAAAGCCACTTTCAGCACCTGATCCATGGTATCTGCAAAAATAAATTCCATATCTTTTTTAATATATTTTGGAATATCATCAATATCTTTTTTATTACGTTTAGGTAAAATTATCTTCTTTATGCCCATCCTTTTGGCAGCAAGAGATTTTTCCTTGAGCCCCCCGATTGGAAGCACCCTTCCTCTCAGGGTCACCTCTCCTGTCATGGCAATGTTCTTATTGACAGGTTTTCCTGTAAAGACAGAGGCCAGAGCTGTCGCAATTGTAATGCCTGCGGAAGGTCCGTCTTTAGGAATCGCACCGGCAGGCACATGGATATGAATATCTGTTGTTGAAAATACGTCCTCACTAATGCCCAGTATTTGGGCCTTTGAGCGAATATAACTGAGCGCTGCCTGGGCAGACTCCTTCATGACGTCACCTAACTGTCCTGTCAGGGTAAGACTCCCCTTGCCCTTCATGGTCGTAGCTTCTATGTAGATAACATCCCCTCCGGCTTCAGTCCATGCCAGTCCGGTAGAAACCCCGACTTCATCATACTCCATTTCTTCTTCGGGTAAAAATTTGGGAGACCCAAGAAAACTATGAAGATTTTTAGCTGTAATCTCAAATTTCCTGTCTTTCCCTTCTGCTATGCGCTTTGCTACTTTTCTGCAGAGGTTGGCTATTTCCCTTTCAAGGTTTCTTACGCCGGCCTCTCTTGTATATTGAGATATTAAAAGTTTGAGACCCTCATCCGACAGATTTACGATCTTGCTGGTAAGGCCATGTTCTTCCAACTGCTTTGGCAGAAGATATTTTCTGGCAATACCAAGTTTTTCTTCCTCTGTATATCCTGACAAATATATGATTTCCATCCTGTCTCTAAGAGGACCGGGAATCGTATCAGCAAGATTGCCTGTTGTTATGAACATTACCTTTGAAAGATCAAACGGCACAGTCAGATAATGATCGGCAAATGCAAAATTCTGTTCAGGGTCCAATACCTCAAGCAAGGCGGATGAAGGGTCACCCCTGAAATCCTTTCCTACCTTATCAATCTCATCCAGCATGAAAAGAGGGTTATTGGTCCCCGCATGTTTTATCCCCTGTATTATCCTGCCCGGCAAGGCGCCGACATATGTTCTGCGATGGCCTCTGATTTCGGCTTCATCCCTGACGCCGCCGAGAGACATGCGGACAAATTCTCTTCCCAGCGCCCTTGCGATAGACCTTCCTAACGAAGTTTTCCCTACTCCCGGAGGTCCGATAAAGCAAATAATCGGGCCTTTCATCTTCTCCTTGATCTTCCTGACACTGAGATATTCGAGGATTCTTTCCTTGACTTTCTCAAGATCATAATGATCATCATTTAAAACTTTTTTTGCGGCTTTTATGTCCAGATTATCTTTTGTGCTCTTGGACCAGGGAAGTTCCACCAGCCAGTCAAGATACGTTCTTATGGTAGAGGACTCTGCGCTGTCAGGATGCATTTTCTCAAGACGCTTCAACTGTTTCTCCGCCTCTTTCGTTACTTTTTCAGGCATCCTGGCTTCTTCGATTTTTTTCCTGAACTCTTTTGCCTCTTCCGCCCTTTCATCAAAGTCTCCGAGTTCTTTCTGGATGGCCTTTAGTTGTTCTCTCAAATAATATTCTCTCTGCGTCTTGTCTATTTCTCCTCTGGCCTCAGATTGGATCTTCTGCTGCACAATAAGGAGTTCTATTTCCCTGCCTAAGATATCACTGACGCGCTTTAACCTTTGAACCGGATCCGATATCTCGATGATCTCCTGCGCCTGTTCAGTTTTTAATCCCAGATTTGATGCCACCAAATCAGCAAGCCTTCCAGGGTCATCAAGGTTCTCAATTACTACCATAATGTCAGGAAGGATTGTCTTGCCGTATGAAACAGCTTTATCAAGCTGCTCCTTGACGGTCCTGAGCTGGGCCTCATCCTCGATATTAAGAGAAGGAAGCTTCATCTCCTCAACTTTTTCAATATCAGCTGTAATAAAAGGATCTGACTGCGTAAAATGAGCAACCTTTGCTTTGGACAATCCCTGCACTAAAACTTTCACTCTCCCATCAGGCAGCTTCAGCATCCTTATAATCATTCCGACCGTGCCTATGTTGTAGAGGTCGCCGGCTGCCGGATTTTCGATGCTTAAATCCCTCTGAGTCAAAAGGAGAATCATCCTGTTTGAACTGAGCGCATGCTCTATCGCCTTTATGGATATCTCCCTGCCTACAAAAAGCGGTATTATCATATAAGGAAAAACCACAATATCCCTTACAGGAAGGACCGGAATATTCCCGGGAATCTGAACTTCTTTATCAACTAAATCAATATATTTATCTTTTTCTGCCATCCTGTCTCCTCTTTATAAATTCTGCATAATTTGCAGATAATACTATAACTAATTTTTATAATTTATCCGTGCTTATTTGTTTTGCAACACTGAGTAAATGTCTTTTAAATTCCCCGGAGAGTTCAGGGTTTTTAATTGCAAAATCTATCGTGGCCTTCAGGTATCCGAGTTTATCTCCGGCATCGTATCTCTTTCCTTTAAAAAGAACTCCATATACCGGCCTTGATTTTAACAAAATACGGATAGCGTCTGTAAGCTGTATTTCCCCGCCTTTGCCAGGCTTGGCTTTTTCAAGCACCTCGAATATGTCCGGTGTAAGTATATACCTGCCTATAATTGCAAGGTCGGACGGAGCCTTTTCCTGATCGGGTTTTTCGATAAGATTATTTACTCTGTAAACCCCTTCACGTTCCTTGACGCCATCTATAACTCCATACCTGTGGATTTCCGTCATAGGAACTTGCTGAAGTGCAAGAATAGGACTTTTAAGCGTTTTATAGAGTTTTATCATATCCTGCAAGAGAGTTTCTTCCGGAGGAATGATATCGTCACTCAGAATAACTGCAAAGGGCTCGTCCTTAACAAAAGGTTTTGCGCATAAAATAGCATGACCAAGGCCTAAGGCATAACCTTGCCGTATATATGCTATATTGATGTTGCTCAATCTGTTTATTTCTTCCAGGAGTTTGTGTTTTCCGCTTTTTTTCAGATTGTCTTCGAGTTCAAAAGCGCAATCAAAATGGTCTTCAATAGTTCTTTTATGCTTTCCGGTAATAATAAGGAACTCGTTTAAGCCGCACGCAATCGCCTCTTCTACGCCATATTGAATCATCGGTTTGTCAACAATAGGCAGCATCTCCTTTGGAGATGCTTTTGTTGCAGGCAGAAATCGTGTCCCAAGTCCGGCTGCCGGGAATATAGCTTTTTTTATGCTTTCTGACATTAGATTAATTATAACACAGACTTTACTGAATGGACGAAGAATAATCGTAATAGTTCACCGCAGAGACACAGAGGACGCAGAGATGGATTTTTTTATTTTCCGGCCTCTCACCAGAAAACAAAATTTACTTAACCTCAGCGAACTTTGCGTCTCTGCGGTGAACTTTTACCGCTTTTGTAAATTTTTAAAAAATGGTGCCGGGGACCGGACTCGAACCGGTACGCTGTTGCCAACGAGGGATTTTAAGTCCCTTGTGTCTACCAATTCCACCACTCCGGCATTAATTTTAAGAACAAAATAAGCTGCTATGGAGTAAATAATCCTATCATAAAGAACTATTCACTGTCAAAAACGCGGCATTGCTTCATCCACCATCAAAAAAACAAAAAACCGCATTGTTTCCTTTATAATATTTCTCATGGAAACAGTAAAAGCACATCTGTTCATAGAGGGAAGGGTGCAGGGCGTCTTCTACAGGGCCTTTACCAGAAACCTCGCATCAAAACTGGGACTCAACGGCTGGACAAGAAATCTTTATGACGGCCGTGTCGAGGCAGTTTTCGAAGGCAGCAGGGAACTGATCGAGAAGGCTATCGAAGAATGCCGGAAAGGCCCTGTTGGTTCGTCGGTAGAAAATATCGATGTTGAGTGGAAAGAATCTTCAGGAGAATTTAAAGGATTCGAGATCCGATATTAACTCGTAAACCTGCATCTCCTCTTTAAGTTGACAATAAGCGCCTCTTCTGTGAAAATATCTGATGATAAAAACTATTGAAGAAAAAGTCTTGGGCAGCGATAAAATATCAAAGGAAGAGGCCCTCTTTATCACTTCACTTTCCGGCCAGGATATCTTCGATTTATTTTCCTCAGCAAACAGGATACGAACACATTTCAGAGAAAACTCTATTGACCTCTGCGCGATTATAAACGCAAAATCAGGCGCCTGCCCTGAAGACTGCTCTTACTGCGCCCAATCTGCAAAAAGCAACACGGAGATTAAGACTTTTCAGCTTGCTGAAAAAGAAACTATTCTTCAAAAGGCAAAAGAAGCTAAAGACGGCGGGGCAAAACGTTTCTGCATCGTAACCAGCGGCAAAAAGGCATCTACAGATGATCTCACAAAAATAGCCGGGATGGTATCTGCCGTCAGAAAGCTCGGACTGCTGCCCTGCGCAACTCTCGGACTTTTATCAGGGGAAGAACTTATTCAACTCAAAGACGCAGGTCTCGAACGTTACCACAACAACCTCGAAACCTCGGAAAGGTTCTTCTCTGAGATATGCACCACACATACCTATCAGGACAAGCTTGAAACAATACAAGAAGTAAAAGCCTCAGGCCTTTCCTTATGTTCAGGGGGCATATTCGGTCTTGGCGAGACCTGGGAAGACAGGATAGACATGGCCTTGGCGCTCAGAAATATCAACCCTGATTCTGTTCCGATCAATTTTCTGACGCCGGTAAAAGGAACGAGGCTTGGTGTAAACAGGATGCTTGAACCTTTTGAGGCCCTGAAAATAATCAGCCTCTACAGATTCATTCTCCCTGACAAAGAGATTCGGATATGCGGAGGGCGTCTCCAGACACTCGGCGAATTCAATTCTTTTATCTTCTTCGCAGGCGCAGACGGACTGCTCACCGGCAACTATCTCACAACACTCGGAAGAAATTTTGAGGATGACCTGAAATTAATTAATCAATACGGGCTGAAGGCGCTATAGCCATCCGCATTTTCACGAATCACATGCATCCGGATTATTGCCTAAGCATGAATATATTATCTCAGACTCAAAATAAACTTGAAAACCTCGATAAAAATACGTCAAAATATTAAAATTCTGTTAATATTGTAAGAACAGATTAAAAACTTATTGGAGAAGTTAATTGGAAAAGAAAACGTGTCTTGATTGCTTCAATCTTATTCGCACTCAAAACAATAAAGTTAAGTGCATATCACCAGTCGGCAAGTTAAAACAGGCGTTACCCTCAAATACACTTCCCAGATCATTTGAGGCCCTTGCCGCGAACTGTCCGGGGTTTAGCAGCGAAGAGACTGAGGACGCTGAGGCAAATCTTTCATAATGACAGAAGTCATCCTCCACACTTTCCCGGCTGCCTGACGTGAAAAATTTCGCAACTGAACATTCCACGTCTTCTGTAGTATAATTTCACTCATGTGGAATATACGGATGAGGGCTTCAAAAAAGGCCGATAACAAACCGGCAAAGACTCCAGCCAAAAACCAGGGCTGCCCGGAAATACATATTTCCGGGGCTGAAGGAATATACGAAGAAAAAAATATAGCGGAGACTATCAAAGATTATACGCTCCGGGCGCTCAGTCATCAAAAAGGCAAGCCCGACAGTATTGTAATCTCTGTCGAAAAGATAACACAAAAACCTCAGACAATAAAAAGTCTTCAGGTGACAACATTGCAATGCAGATCATCCCTTCAGGCCCAGGGCCTGATACAAAATCTTCTGAAAATATGCGGTATATCGGATAAAGCTGTGAAGGCTTCCTTCTTTGTGATAAACAACTCAAACACCATGCGCGGCGCTGCCCTTGTGCTGTCAAAATCAGCCACGAGGATGGAGCCGGACAAAGCACGCGGCCTCCGGGCCTCAAGACTCGGCATCACCATAGCTGCAGATAAGATTCTCGCGCGTAATCTTGCCATGCACGGAATTAATAATGCCACTGTTAAGGAAGCGATAATCCTCGCCTCAAAGGTTGCCGCATCTCCGCAGGTCATAGCTGAGTTTTGCATCTCGGACAATCCTGATTATACAACCGGCTACATATCATCAAAAAAATTCGGATATGTTAGAATTCCCCACATGAAAAAAAAGGGGGAGAAAAAAGGCGGAAGGGTCTTCTTCCTTGAAGAAGATGCTGATATTGATGCCGTAACAGGCTTCCTCGAAAAAACGCCTGTGATCATAAACAGTATTTCCCCCTGTTTTGGAGACCTGACGATAAATGAAATCATCGATCATATTGATAAGTAATCCGGCAGCACGGGGCGCATCCTTACGAAAATTCGAAGCTGCCTCTGTTTTCCTGCAGGAAAGGGGATTTGATGCAAAAATACTCCTGACAGAAAAAAGCGGCGACGCAACACGTCTTGCAGAGGAAGCTGTCAGGAAGAAGCCTTATGCGATCATCGCAGCAGGGGGCGACGGAACAATCAATGAAGTAATAAACGGCATGGTCAAGTCTGATATTCCATTGGCGATACTCCCTCTCGGCACAACCAATGTCCTGGCAAAAGAACTCGGCATACCTGAAGATATCCCCGCAGCGCTTAAGGTTGCAATTTCACAATCACCAAAGACCATATCACTTGGCAGGATAGAACTGGAATCAGATACTGATTCAGCGCATTTCCGTTATTTCTGTCTCATGGCAGGAATCGGTTTTGACGGCAAGGCAGTCCATGATGTCAATAAAGCGCTCAAGAGAAAGTTTGGCAAAGCCGCATATATATTAAACGGCATAAAAAACTTTCTGAACTACTCTCCAAACCAGCTTTTTTATGAGATTGATGGAAAACAATACACCGGTTATTTTTCCATAACCGGCAAGGCAAGCAAATACGGCGGAAATTTCAGAATAACCCCGGATGCGAATCTTTCAGACGCGACCTTATACACCTGTATTTTCCATGGGAATAAACGCAGGGATCTCCTCAGATATGTTTACAGAGCAGTAACAGGCTCTCTCCTTAAGGAAAGAGATATTGCATACGTTAAATCAACAAGTTTAGAAGTGCTCGGCACAGCCCATATCCAGATAGACGGAGACTACCTTGGTCTCACCCCGGCGAAAATTACTGTTGAAAAAGATGCGCTAAAGCTTATTTATTAGCAGATGAGGCTTACGTGTAATAGTTATGATTTGAACCTTTCGGACACCGTCCGATAAACTTTCAGCTGCTTAAAGCACCTACTTCTGGTTCTTCCCGAAACATGGGAGAGTTTTATGATGGAATAATTTTCGGAGTTTCAAGTTTGCATCAACGCCCCCCGAAAACCTCGATCAAGCCAACAGAGCATGACACCGGACGGTTTATCGGTTATAATAATTAATCTGGTTATGAATCTAAAAGAATCTATAATATCATCTTTTTTCTTTCATATAATTCTATTATTGCTAATGGCCGCCGCCTCAATTTATACAACCGGCTTCTCCGGGGGCCTCCAGAACATCGTATCTATTGACCTTACTATGGAAGAGAAATATCTGCCCGATGCCGTGACCGACGAACCGCCACTAACTTCGAGCCCGCCGCCCAGTGAGGAAGAAAGCTTGTCCGATCAAACAGTAAGCAGTCCGCCCGAGACTGAAAAGAAAGCCGAAGATAGTGCCGACCCGGCGAAAATTGAAAATGACGAAAAACCTCCCGCTCAGACTGGGGGATTCACCGGCATGAAAGCCTATTACCAATTCATCATGCTGCATAAAAAATTCTTCGGGCAGAAGGCCGGGGCCAGAGTAAATGAACTTTTAGGGGAGGCCCTCAAGGTGAATACACGACAATTTTACGGCGGCACCGCCATAGTCAGTTTAAAGTTTGGATCTGACGGTAATTTGAGTGAAGTCCTTGTAGATTCCGCGTCACCTGACTTAAAGGCTTTCCTTGAAGAGATCAGTTGGGTCGCTGTGCCGGCCCCGGCTCAATCACTCGGATTTACCGGAGTGCAAATTGAATTCACCGTACTTCAGGGATATATGAGTTTCAAGATAGACGCGTTATAAAGTATTAGAATTACACTCAACCTGCCTGCTGCAGGTTTTTTACGGCCGATCCTGGAATTTCCCATAGTTGATTACCGTATTGTTTGCAGGAAAACTCTTTTAGCGGCATGTTGCGGCCTGACTTCTTTCTGTTATCAAAACGTCACTTGTGAACAGTGAAGATTTGATCATAGGCACACTCAGGTAATTATTCAAATACCACAATACCAAGCCTGACCCTCACACTCACACAACTAACGGACTTCGAGGGCAGGCTTCGGGAATGACAGCCTGAAAAAGGACTTTTTACGAAACCGTCAAGACTGCTTCAGCAGAAAATCCGTTATCTCGAACATCGAAATCTCTCCCTGCGAAGAATCGGAAAGTTTTTTGCTCTTTTTCAACGCATTATTTTCACGTTTCACGTTGCGATGACAACTCTATTTCCCCTTCCTTTTCCACGAGCTATGAAACAAATCCTGCATGACGATTGTTCTCAGAGGCCATTCTTTTTCTGTGAACAGATTTATTCCCTTCATCACCTTTCGATGTATTTTCAGTCTGTTGGGTTGTTTGAGGCGCACGATCAAGATACCGTGATGCTTTTCGTAGCGATTTTGTACGAAGCCCTTGTCTGTGGTGATCAGGAGCCTTTTCTCTTTCAGGGCGATACCCCAAAGTTCTTCGTCGGATACCCCCTCAAATTCCGTGCCCCGGATATCCATAACATCATGTCCGAGGTTGCGCAGCTCATTTACCGTCATCAACGGGATATTTTCGTCAACGAAGATCCTCACGCTACAACTTCATCCGGGATGATCTGCTCCTCCGTCAATTCAGCGGCATACTCGATACAAGCAAAAATATCCTCGCGTTTAAGGGAAGGATAGTCCTGCAGCAGTTCTTCGACCGTGTCGCCGTTTGCGAGCATATGCAGAATTTGATGTACCGGGATTCTCGTACCCTTTACACACGCCTGACCGTGACATATCTTTGAATCGACCGATATTCTCTCAAGCATTACAGCACCTCCTTACTGCGTCAATACCGTATTCTATATTAAATTATTGGTTCTTTCTCATTTTGTGTGAGTAATTCCCCCTTAAAAAAGGGGGTTAGGGGGTTGTCATGACTTGCATTTATGCTGTATAGCAATTGGTATTTATAAAGCAAAGTCCTTGACACTATTGCATGTTTTAAGGTTATTTTATACTGATTGTTTTAAACAACCCCCTGTATCCCCCTTTACTAAGGGGAATAAAAAAGACTTTCTAAACACTTTACCCACTTGAAATGAGAAAGAGCCAAATTATTCCTAATGTCAGCTATAGATTACAGAAAAACCCGGAATCGGTGTGCCTGTCGAAGCAACGCGAAGATCCCGATATGTCGGGATAATAACACCTACATCTTACAAAGGCTGCTTCAGCAGAAAATCCGTTATCTCGAACATCGAAATCTCTCCCTGCGAAGAATCGGAAAGTTTTTTCCATTTTAACCTGCCTGAATTCAGCTCATCGTCACCGATGATAAAGACATATTTTGAGGACAGCCTGTCCGCCCTTCTCATCTGGCTCTTCAGAGAATTTTTCGCATCTCCGAGTTCGACCCAGACTCCTTTGGTTCTCAGTCTGTCAGCCATCACCATACATTCCCTGACAGCCAAGTCTCCTATGACAGCGATAAAAACCTCAGGTGTTGGAAAGTCGTGAGAAACGGAATTCTTCAGCAATTCGATGATCCTCTCCATGCCAATCGCAAATCCTATCGCCGGGGTTTCAGGCCCGCCGAACTCCCGAACCAGCCTGTCATACCTTCCCCCTGCGGCTACCGCATTTTGTGCCCCAAGGTTTTCACTCGTCACTTCAAAGGTTGTGCGCGTGTAATAATCAAGCCCACGCACCATATCGGGATTTATGATATAGGATATGCGCAGCAATTCAAGGAATGACAGCAGGCTGTCAAAATGTGTCTTGCATCCGCTGCATAAAGAGTCAGTGACTTTTGGAGCGCCTTTCCGCATATCTTTGCATCTTTCCACTTTACAGTCCAAAATTCTCAAGGGATTTGTATGGTACCTGCGATTGCAGTCAGGACAGAGGCCTCCGAGATCGCAGGCAAAAAACTCGATAAGCCTTTCCCTGTACGCAGGCCTGCACTCTGCGCATCCAATCGAATTCACATTAAAGGTCACATCTTTCAGCCCTATCTTCAAAAGACAATGCTGTAACATGGATATAACTTCAGCATCTATCCCTGGATTCGGATCTCCAAAGGCCTCAACCCCGATCTGATAGAACTGCCTGAACCGTCCTGACTGGGGCCTTTCATACCGGAACATGGGGCCTGTGTAATAAAATTTCTGCGGAGACGGCAGGGTATGCAGGTTTTTCTCTACATAACATCTCACTACAGAGGCTGTTCCCTCGGGCCGCAAGGATATGCTGCGGTCGCCTTTATCCATGAATGTATACATCTCTTTTTCTACGATGTCCGTATTTTCGCCGATACTCCGTGTAAAGATATTCGTAGACTCCACAACAGGCAGGCGGATCTCCTGAAAACCATATGAAGAAAAAACCTCACGGGCAGCCGCCTCGACCTTCTGCCAGATATAAATATCAGGGGGCAGAATATCCTGCATCCCTTTTAAAGCCCGATATTGCTCAGAACTCACTCTGCGACCTCATCTCTATCTTCTCTTTCCCGCTTGTCATCAAAGTTGAGCATTGTCAGGTGGTTTTCGATAAGCCTTCTCAGTTCCTCCTTGAAATGACGCCGTATGCCCTTCATGTCCGTAATGTCCTCATGGATTTTAATCACCTTTTCATGAGCGTCATTGATCATGGTATCTGCCCTGAGTTCAGCTTCTTTGATCAGGAGTTCAGCCTCTTTTCTTGCATTTATTTTGTAGTCCTCGACCATCTGCTGCGCTGTAATAAGGGTTTCACGCAAGGTAGTCTCCATGTCCTTGAATTCCCTGACATGGACTTCGGCCCTCTGGACATTCTCCTTAAGGTTCGCATTCTCCCTGAGAAGTTCTTCCATCTCCTCACGTATCACTTCAAGAAAGGCATAGACCTCTTCAACGTCAAATCCCCTGAACTTCATAGGAAACTGTTTCTGCTGGATATCCAGCGGCGTGATTCTCATATGTTATCCTCCTCCAAACTTGTAACCGACTTTTATTAGTGTCCTCACCAGAAATGACTGGATAAATATAATAGCAAGAATTACGATTATTGGCGAAATATCTATCGGCCCAAGCCTATGGCCGATAAGCCGGCGTACAGGTCTTAAGACCGGTTCAGTGACCGAATAAAGAAACCTTACTATCGGGTTATAGGGATCAGGATTCACCCAGCTTATCAAAGCAGCTATAATAATCACCCACTTATAAACCCCCAGGAGCGTATCAAGAATTTTCGCAATAGCTATGAGCAGGTCTCCAAAAACAAACATTATTTCCTCCTTCCGAGTTCATCCGCCCTCACCTGGGCGGTCTTCAGGGCATCCGCTACAACACCCATGAAATTTTTTTCCTCAAATACCTTCAACCCCGCAGCTGTCGTACCCCCCGGCGACGTGACCATCTTTCTGAGATTCTCGGCAGACATCCCGGTATCGAGAAGTTTTGCGGTCCCCAGCACTGTCTGCACGGCGAGTTCAACAGCATCTGACCTGTTCAGTCCCAGTTTCACACCAGCCTCTGTCAGCGCCTCGGTGAATAATGCAACAAAAGCAGGGCCGCTGCCAGAGAGCGCGGTCACTGCGTTCATCTGTTCCTCGGGAAGTACAAGCACCTTGCCGACAGACATCAGAATACTCTTGACCATATCTAATTCTTTACCGTAAAAACATCCGCACAGAGACATTACCGACATTCCTTCCTGAACAATCGCAGGAGTATTCGGCATTACCCTGATGATCAGTTTTGTCCTCAGCTTTGATTCAAGATAGGAAAGGGTGATGCCTGCTGCTATAGATACCACCGTCTTTTTATCCGTAATATCACCTGCTACTTCATCAAGGACAGATTCCATATTCTGCGGCTTCACCGCGAGGATGATGATATCGCAGGAAGATGCAACCTCTTTATTTGATTCTGTTGTCTTTACGCCATATGCCTGTTCTAAATACTGCCTCCTGTCCTCCCTCGGCTCTGATACAAGTATGTCTTCCCTTGACCCTTGACCCTTGACCCTTGACCCTTTAGTTATTCCTTTTATCAGAGCCTCCGCCATATTGCCACCGCCGATAAAACCGATCATCTAATTAGCTCCTTTAATGTTCTTTACATCATACACCTTCAATGCTTCATCCCCGTAATGGTTTATGACTTTGATTGCAATTTTGTTTTTTGAGGGCATGGGGAAGGGTCTGCTCTTTGTGGAGTAGAGGGTTGACCATGCTGATTCGTCAATCTCTGCTTTGAGGGCTTTTTTGAGTTTTTCGTATGGCTCGTCTGCGCCGCTGAAATAGGCATGTTTGACAAAAAAGCTCTCTTCGTTGTAGTCGGTATCAATGAACCAGCAGGCGATGTCGTCTGTTGAATGGCTTCTTATCTGGCCTGTTGTAGGGTCATAGACATCAAGCCCTTTGATTTCAACAGTGATATAAATATTGTTATCTTTTTGGTCTGTCATTCCGGCTTGTCCGGAATCTTTCTTTCGAAAGGATTCCCGACTCCCGAATCCCGAAAGCTTTCGGGACGGGATTGCGGGAATGACGGATGAGTAAGGGATTTTTTCAATCCTAATATCAGGCTCGCCAAAAATCATAAAGAGATTTCCCGCGCCTGTTTTCTTTAACAGCTCATCTCCCATCGCCAAATCAGGATTCATCCGAGCAAGCAGGACTGTGAGCTTACCGTATTGACGCATACTCTCAGCAATGACCGGGTCTTTAGATTTCTTTGAGGGTTCAGGAGCAAATTGTTTGGCAATCTCATTTGCATGAGGGTCAAATGCAAAACCGCAGACAATCAGCAAATCAAAGCCTGCTCCTTTCATTGCTTCTTTAGCTGCTTCTTTCACAAGCTCCGGGCTGACTGTTCCATGTTCTGGCCCAATGCAGACAGCAACCCGCCTAACAACTCCCTCGCCCTTTGGGAGAGGGTCGGGGTGAGGGGTCTCTGTGAATTCGCCGTCGCCATGAATATAAAGACCTGCGAATGTCTCAAGACGGTCAAACTTTAACCGTTCATTTTTGATAGTGTTTTGTACCCCGGCTTTTTTCAGATTTTCAAGAATCATGGTCTCAAACTGCCCGTGTCCTGAGGTTCTCTCCGGAGACTTCTCAGATTTTGGTCTTTCTTCATCTGCTGATAATATTCTGTGAGGCGAGAGACTTTCTACAGTGAAAGGACCTGCAACACGGATGCGTTTGTTGTCAGTCATATCTCGAATCGTTCCATCAGGCAATTCTACCCAATCATATTGTCTTGCATCCCTTGCAGCTTTCTTTGGAGTATAAAGTGATCTGTATTTTGCCACATCTCGTTTTTTTGAGTACCAAACAATAAAATCAGTAACCTGCGCCAATAAAGTTCCAGAGAAGCCACCTGTTTTATTAAAGGCTATAATTCCGCAAAAATTCTCACTCCCCATCACTTCATCCATCAAGCACCTCACAAGATGCACATTCTCATCGCCAATCTGGACAAATACGGAACCTGTTTCCGTGAGTAGTTCTCTTGCAATAACAAGCCTGTCTCTGAGATACGCCAGATATGAATGTATGTCAAGTTCCCATGTATCGCGGAAGGCGCGAATCTGCTCCGGTTGTCTTGTCAAATCTTCTGCCTTGCCGTCTTTTATGTCACGCTTTCTTGTTGAGACCTGCCAGTTGGAGCCGAACCTGATTCCATAAGGCGGGTCAAAGTAAATCATCTGGACTTTGCCTTTAAGCCCTTCTTTTTCAGCAAGTGAGTTCATTATAAGCATGGAATCGCCGAGAATCATTCTGTTAGACCAGTTCTGCTCGTGCCGGTAAAAGTCTATTAAATCTTCAAACTCAATGCCGTTGAAGTCTGCAAAGAGATTGGGTTGTTCAGGCGATGACAACCCCCTGCCCCCCTTTTCTAAGGGGGAATAGCGGCAGAGGTCTTCTATCAAAACCTGCGGATGAATCTTTTCCTGAATATAGACGGGCACAGCAGGAATCTCCAAATCTTTCTGATCCTGCTCGTCCTTGCCTTTCCAGACTACTTTCCAGACT
>CAMTXX010000038.1:0-12297 GCA_947085825.1 uncultured Nitrospira sp.
AAAGTTCGCTGAGATTTAGTAAATTTTGTTTCCCGTTGAGAGGACGGAAAACAAAAATACCTCCACTTTGTGCTTACTCTTTTATTTTGTTTACTATTTATCGTGCTGCTTAAACTCATTACACTCTCAGCGTCCTTTGCGTCTCTGCGGTGAACTGTTACCTCTATTTTATCAGGAACTCCAGCAGCGCCTTCTGGGTATGGAGGCGGTTTTCGGCCTGGTCAAAGACAGCGCTGTGCGGGCCGTCCATGACCTCATCGGTGATCTCCTCTCCTCGATGGGCCGGGAGACAGTGCAGCACAACAGCATCCTTTTTTGAGCATGAAAGCAGCCTGCTGCTGATCTGGTAACCCTGAAATTTCTTCTTCTTTGCCTCTGCCTCTTTTTCCTGGCCCATGCTCACCCAGGCGTCGGTATATACTACATCCGCCTTGCCGGCAGCCTCCCTGGGGTCTCTGAGGACAACAATCTCACTCTTTGCAAAAGACCTGGCGTTCTCCAAAACCTCTGTATGCGGCTCAAAGCCTTCGGGACATGCTATCGCAAGGTCGAATTCCATCCTCGATGCAGCCTCGATCAGGGAATTGCATACATTATTGCCGTCGCCGATAAAGGCGACTTTCAGCCCTTTGAGCACTCCTTTCTTTTCGTAGATCGTCATGAGATCGGCCAGGGCCTGACAGGGATGATGGATGTCGCTGAGACCGTTAATGACCGGAATCGTGGAGTTTTCGGAGAATTGTTTGAGGATCGAATGGCCGAAGGTGCGTATCACAATCCCGTTGAGGTAGCGCGACAGAGTCCTCGCTGTATCAGCCATTGTTTCTCCGCGGCCGAGTTGAAGATCCGAGCTGTTCATGCAGATCGTATTGCCGCCGAGCTGATACACTCCTGCTTCAAAGGATACACGTGTCCGCGTCGAGGGTTTTTCAAAAAGAAGACCGATATTTTTACCTGTCAGGGGAGAGGAGTTCTTGTCCTTGCCGGCCTTGAGGTCAACAGCCCTTTTGATCAGGGCTGATAATTCATCTTTAGTCAAATCTGTCAAAGTAAAAAAATCTTTTTTCATTGTTCTCCCCCCTATGAAAGGCTGTCAAAAATCTGCCCGAGTATCTCGATGAGATGGTCTATATCCTTTTCGGTAATGATCAGGGCCGGCATGAATCGAAGGATGTTGCCTGCGGTGCAGTTGATCAGCAGGCCTCTTTCCATACATGCCTTTACCAGAGGTGCGCCGTCTGTAGTCAGTTCCATTCCTACCAAAAGACCCATGCCCCGCACCTCGGCGACTATACTCGGGAATTCTTTTTTCAGTTCCTCGAGTCTCTTTTTGAAGTACTTTCCCATCCTTCTGCACTGGTCGAGGATGAAATCGTCTTCAATCAGGACGCCTATCGTCGCTATGGCAGCGCTGCATACCAGGGGGTTCCCCCCGAAGGTCGAGCCGTGCGTCCCTGGTTCAAAGGCAGCCGCAATTTTATCGGTCGCAAGCATCGCGCCGATCGGCGCCCCGCCGCCCAGTCCTTTTGCAAGGGTCATGATATCCGGGGTTATGCCGTAATGCTCATAGGCGAAGAGTTTCCCGGTCCGGCCCATGCCGGTCTGCACCTCATCGAGGATCAGGAGTATCCCGTGTTTGTCACAGAGCTTTCTGACCTCACGCAGATAATCCGGGTCAGGAATTTTTACACCGCTTTCGCCCTGTATGGGCTCCAGCATCACAGCGCAGGTATTTTTTGTTATGGCCTTTTCTATCGCCTCGAGGTCATTAAATTCCACATGCTTAAATCCAGGCACAAGCGGCTCGAAACCGAGCTTAAATTTTTCCTGGCCTGTCGCGCTCAGGGTTGCAAGGGTCCTTCCATGAAAAGAATTTATGGCTGTAATGAACTCAAATTTATTCTGACCGGCTATTTCCCTGAAATATCTCCTGGCCAGCTTGATCGCAGCCTCGTTCGCCTCAGCCCCGGAGTTACAGAAGAAGACCTTGTCCGCAAAGGAATTATCAACAAGGATTTTTGCGAGTTTTGTCTGGGCTTCGATATGGAAATAATTTGATACATGGATGAGCCGCTGCGCCTGCTTCTGTATTGCAACGACCACTTTGGGATGGCAGTGCCCCAGGCAATTGACCGCAACCCCGCCTATGAAATCGAGGTATTCCTTCCCATCCGTACCCCAGACCTTCATCCCCCTGCCTTTTCTGATGGCAATAGGAAATCTGTTGTACGTGTGCATCAGATAATTGTTTGAATCCTCGAGAAGCTTTCTGGTTTCCATACTGGGATAATAACGTAAAAAACAATGGAAAATCAAACAGATATGGGCATAAGCGATCCGGGGTTGACACAGAACATAATTTATTGCTTAAATATCTAACCATGCTGACTAAAACCGATAAAATATGGATGGACGGCAAGCTCGTAGACTGGGATGATGCAAAGGTCCATGTGCTTACCCATACGCTTCATTACGGATTGGGTGCTTTTGAAGGAATCCGCTGCTATAAGACAGATAAAGGCTCCGCCATCTTCCGGCTTGATGAACATGTAGACAGGCTTTTCGCATCTGCAGGCATTTTCCTGCTTGAAATACCTTTCTCAAAGGCGGAAATAAAGGCTGCAATAATCAAAACCGTTAAAGTGAACAAGCTTAAGGAATGTTATATCCGTCCCCTTGTCTATCTCGGATATGGCGCTATGGGACTGTACCCAAAAGGAAATCCTGTGAATGTTTCTATCGCAGTATGGCCTTGGGGAGCCTATCTTGGAGATGAAGGACTTGAAAAAGGAATCAGGATAAAAGTCTCATCTTTCACGCGACATCACGTGAACTCCACGATGACCAGGGCCAAGGTTTGCGGCTACTACGTCAACTCCCAGATAGCCAAAAAAGAAGCCATAGCCTGCGGATACGACGAAGCGCTATTGCTCGACACAGAAGGGTATGTTTCCGAAGGAAGCGGTGAGAATATCTTTATTGTAAGAAACAATGCGCTCAAAACAACCCCCTTGACCTCAATACTGGAGGGGATAACCAGAGACAGCATCATACAAATTGCAAAAGACCTCAAAATTCCGCTAAAAGAAGAACGTTTTACCAGAGATGAAGTGTATATTTCAGATGAGGCCTTCTTTACCGGCACTGCCGCTGAGGTCACACCAATAAGAGAATTAGACGGCAGGAAGATCGGCATAGGCAAACGCGGTAAAATTACAGAAAAACTCCAAAAAATCTATTTCGAAATCGTCAAAGGGAAAAACAAAAAATACGAATCCTGGCTTACAAGGATTTGATTTTTTCCTCATAAAACAAAAAAGCCCCGTCCCGAAAGCCTTCGGGACGGGGCTTTTTTTTGTTCTAAAAAATTATTTCTTGTGACACTTTGCGCAATCTGCGTTGCCCTGTCCAAAGGCCTTTGTTCCGTCATGGCATTTTCCACAGAATTTTCCGGGAACATGGTCAGCCATTGTAATCTTTGTTCCTTTTTTCATCGGCCATGGAGATGTGTGGCAATCATTACATTTGCCGCCTTTATCTGCATGAACCTTGCCGTCAAACACGACTTTCCCCGCTCCACCGCCTTCATATTCTACTGACTTTCCGGGAGCAGTTGCAAAAACATTACCCACAAATGCAACCGCTATAAGAACTGTTAAAATCAATACTTTTATACGCATTTTTTCACCCCCTTTCGTAAAGAAAATTCGTTTCCAGCTTTGCGGAAACACTTATATTATGACCTCAATTATAGCCTAAGACCTATCCATATATATTTTCTTGAATAATTCACTAGTCACATACTTAAACAGTATATAATAATACTGAATACAGATGTCAAGAACAAAATCGCTTTCATTGCTTTCTTGAATTGCAACATGGTAATATTTATAAAAATTTCAGGAGAACTACATGTCTGAAAATATTCAAATCGGTTTGACTTTTGACGATGTATTATTACTGCCGGCAAAATCAGATGTGCTTCCCAAAGAAGTTAATCTTCAAACAAATCTGACCAAAAAAATACAACTGAATGTGCCTCTTCTCAGTTCTGCCATGGACACGGTAACAGAGGCCTCCCTTGCGATAGCTATCGCAAGAGAAGGAGGCATAGGCATCATTCACAGGGCCATGTCACCTGAAAAACAATCCCTTGAGATCGATAAAGTCAAGAAATCGGAAAGCGGCATGATAACCGACCCTATTACCGTATCTCCTGACGCTCCTATTTCAGAAGCAATGGCGCTCATGGAAAGATACCGCATTTCAGGAGTGCCGGTTACTGTCAACGGAAAACTTATCGGAATATTGACCAATAGAGATCTGAGATTCGAGACAAAGATCAACAAGAAAGTTTCTGAGGTCATGACCAAAGACCGGCTTGTCACAGCCGGCGCCGGGACAACACTGGATGAGGCAAAAAGTCTTTTACACAAGTATAAAATTGAAAAGCTTCCTATTGTTGATAAGGACTTCAAACTCAAGGGGCTCATAACGATTAAGGATATTGAAAAACGCAAAAAATATCCTAACTCCAGCAAAGACAAACAGGGAAGGCTCATAGTCGGCGCTGCAATAGGCACAGGAGCAGGCACCATGCAGAGAGTTGAGCTTCTTATTAATACCGGGGTAGACATCCTGGTGATTGATACTGCGCATGGACATTCAAAATCAGTCATCACCACGTTAAAGGCAATCAAGAAGAAATATTCCATAGAAGTAATCGCCGGGAATGTAGCAACAGCCGAAGCCACTCTGGACCTTATCAAAGCAGGGGCAGATGCTGTCAAGATTGGAATAGGCCCGGGTTCCATATGCACAACGAGAATAGTTGCCGGTGCAGGAGTGCCTCAGCTTACCGCGATAAAGAACTGCTACTCAATAGCCAAAAAATATAATATCCCCCTGATCGCTGACGGTGGGATCAAATATTCGGGAGATATAGCAAAAGCCCTGGCAGCAGGAGCCGATGCTGTTATGATCGGGAGTCTTTTTGCAGGCACAGATGAATCTCCAGGTGAAATGATGCTCTTTCAGGGAAGAAGTTACAAGGTATACAGAGGCATGGGCTCTATCGGCGCAATGGAACAGGGGACAAAAGACCGTTACCAGCAGGAAGGGGTTGAAGCGCTGAAACTGGTACCTGAAGGGGTTGAAGGAAGAGTCCCCCATAAAGGCTCCCTGTCTCATACCGTCCACCAGCTTCTTGGCGGTCTCCGTTCCGGCATGGGATATTGCGGCGCGAAAAGTCTTGCCGATCTCAGGAAAAAAGCAAGGTTCATTCAGATTACCAATGCTGGATTAAGAGAAAGCCACGTGCATGATGTTATTATTACCAAGGAAGCTCCGAACTACAGTCCTGAGTGGTAACTACTCAGGTGGATAGTCTGTAGGTATTTAGGTGGATAGGGAGGAATGCCTTGATTTGTTCTTTGCCCAGAAGTAGGTGCTTTAAGCAGCAGTCCTAAAAGACTACAGTCTAAACAACCTGAGTAGTTACCCTAAAGGAGATATATTTAACATTTATGCATGAAGATAAAATACTCGTTCTCGACTTCGGCTCACAATACACACAACTTATTGCACGCAGGATAAGGGAAGGAAAGGTATATTCTGAAATATTCCCCTTTAACGCTTCCATCGAAAAGATAAGAGATTTCAAACCAAAGGGTATTGTACTGTCCGGCGGGCCTTCCAGTGTCTATGAGGAAGGCGCACCTGTTCCTGACATGCAGATTTTTCAGCTCGGAATACCAATCCTTGGAATATGCTACGGCATGCAGTTAATGGCCCATTCTCTCGGGGGCAAGGTGGCCAAGGCTGCCAAGAGAGAATACGGCCAGTCCGGATTGATTGTGGATAACGACGCTGATCTGCTTCGGGAAATATCACCGCAAACAAAGGTCTGGATGAGCCACGGAGACAGGATAGAAAAAATGCCCGAAGGCTTTTCAGTTATCGGCCATTCTGACAACTCTCCTGTTGCTGCAATGGCCGACAGCTCTAAAAGATTATTCGCGCTGCAGTTTCATCCCGAAGTTGCGCATACTGTTGAAGGAATACGTATTTTGCATAATTTCGTTTATTCTGTCTGTGGATGCAGCCCTACATGGGAAATGTCCTCTTTTATTGAATGGTCTGTGGCTGACATCCGGACAAATGTAAAAGATAAAAAAGTGGTCTGTGCATTGAGCGGAGGAGTGGATTCTTCAGTAGTCGCCCTTCTGGTGCACAAGGCTATAGAAGATAATCTCACCTGTATCTTCGTTGACAACGGCCTGATGAGAAAGGGAGAGGTCGAAAAAGTCAGAAAAACTTTTGAAGACCACTTTCATATTAAAATGCTATACATTGATGCAAGAGAAAGGTTTCTTGAAAAGCTTAAAGGCGTTACAGACCCTGAGAAAAAGCGTAAAATCATAGGGAACGAGTTTATAGCCGTATTTGAAGATGAGGCAAAGGAAATAAAAGACGCCGAATTCCTTGCACAGGGAACACTTTACCCTGACGTTATCGAGAGTGTTTCCTTTAAAGGACCTTCAGCAATTATCAAGAGCCATCATAATGTCGGCGGACTACCCGAAGTCATGAAATTAAAACTGATAGAACCTTTACGGGAGTTGTTCAAGGACGAAGTAAGGATACTGGGACAAGAATTAGGCCTTGCTGAGGAGATATGCTGGAGACACCCTTTTCCCGGACCCGGTCTCGCAATACGATGTATCGGTGAGATCACAGGGAAAAGACTCGAAATTTTAAGAGAGGCAGACGCCATAGTCCTGGAGGAAATCAAGGCAGCAGGCTTATACAAGACAATATGGCAGGCCTTTGCGGTTATTCTTCCCATAAAGAGTGTGGGTGTTATGGGAGACGAAAGGACTTATGAGAGTGTTGTTGCTGTCCGTGCTGTTACGAGCCTTGACGGAATGACTGCTGACTGGGCCAAAATACCCTATGAGGTTCTCGGGAAGATTTCAAGCAGAATAATCAACGAAGTAAAAGGCGTTAACAGGGTTGTTTATGATATAACATCGAAACCTCCCGGAACGATTGAGTGGGAATAGAAAATATTATATACTACAACAAAATCTTAAACGATGCAGGACATATAACATGGGACATAAGATAGCAGAAGCAATTATAGAAAATGGAATACTAAAATATGTTGATAAAAAACTGCCGTCCGGCAAGCTGACTGTTCATATTATTTATGATGAAAGCAATGAGATAACACAAAAAATTGTATTGAAAAATATTGTAGAAGAAACGTCCGGTATATATAAAGGGATTGATGTTGAAGCAGAATCTAAGAAATTGAGAGATAGTTGGGAGCGGAATGTCTGTTGATGAATATCTCATAGACACCAACATTCTCATTTACCATATCGGTGGTTCACTTATTACAGGCAATTTCATATCCGATCTTGTTGCGAATAACTCTTTTAATATTTCAGTTCTGTCAAAAATTGAATTTCTCGGCTGGGACAAACATACCCCCGCTGGTTTTGAAAAATGCAAAAAACTTATCGAGACTGCAACGGTTTATCACGTCGATGCCGCTGTTGCCGACAGAGCGATCGAAATGAACCTCCCCGCAGCAAGCTGCGGGGTATCCTAAAAATCTCCCCTCCCTTGAGGGGAGGGGATTAAGGGGAGGGTGAAAACAACATTCTATCACTCCCACCCTAACCCTCCCCCGTCAAGGGGGGGAACTATAAGGTAACCCTGTAGCAAGCTACAGGGAATTTGCAAATTGAAAAGAAAAATGGATTTAAAACAATATATAACAGAAAAAAGGGAGGCTGTTGATTCCTTTTTCCATAGCTATTTCAAAGAGCAGAGAAAGCCTTCTGTTTTGCAGCAAGCCATGTTGTATTCTCTATTTGCAGGAGGAAAAAGGATCAGACCCATACTTGCCCTTGCCTCTTACGAGGCGTGCGGAGGAAACCCTACTGAAATAGTCCCCTATGCTTCAACTCTTGAATTAGTCCATACTTATTCCCTTATCCATGATGACCTTCCTGCCATGGATAACGATGACCTTAGGAGGGGAAAACCAACAAACCATAAAATTTACGGTGAAGCAATAGCCATACTTGCAGGTGATGCCTTACTCACAGAGGCCTTCAGTATTCTTTCAGACTCTTCACTGCCCAGCACAGTAAAAGAAGCGGATCTTCTGCGGGCATTAAGAGAAATAGCGCTGGCCTCGGGCCTGAACGGAATGGTTGCAGGTCAGGTACAGGATATACTCTCGGAGAATCTCGATCCTGATCATGAAACCGTGGAATTCATCCATATGCATAAAACTGCCTCGCTCATCCGTGCTTCAGTTATGATGGGGCCGATATTATACGGAAGCAGTAAAGACATATTAGATGCATTGTCAGAGTACGGCAACAATATTGGGCTTGCCTTCCAGGTGATAGATGATATATTGGATATAGAAGGAGATGCGAAAGAACTCGGGAAACCAATCGGCTCTGATGAAAGGTCAAACAAAATGACTTATCCAAGCCTCTACGGCATCGAAAAATCCCGCGATATTGCAAAAAATCTTATTTTTTCTGCCGTGTCTTCACTAAGTTCCTTCTCATCCAAGGCAGATCCTTTGAGAGAAATAGCGAACTATCTGCTTAACAGGAGAAACTGATGATATTGGACAAGATCAATTCTCCACTGGATCTTAAAAATTTATCTATGGATGAACTGAGACTTCTGTCTGATGAACTCAGGCAAATAATAATTCAGACAGTTTCAGTCAACGGCGGACATCTTGCTTCAAATCTTGGGGCAATAGAGATTACCATTGCTCTGCATTATGCCTTCAACACGCCAAACGACAAGATAGTCTGGGATGTCGGCCATCAGGCATACAGCCACAAACTGCTTACAGGCAGAAAAAACAGGTTTTCAACCATCAGAAAAGAAAACGGCCTTTCGGGATTTCCTAAAATCTCAGAAAGTGAATACGATGCCTTTGGCACAGGCCACAGTTCAACCTCTATATCAGCAGCGCTTGGCATTATCGAAGGCCGTGACAAAAACAAGGAAGACTTCAAGGTCATAGCAGTCATCGGCGACGGCGCAATGACAGGAGGACTTGCCTTTGAGGGACTGAATAACGCCGGTCACCTCAAGAAAGACCTCATCGTAATACTCAACGACAATGAGATGTCCATTTCCCCGAATGTAGGCGCTCTTTCCGCTTACATGAACAGGATACTGACCGCAGAATTTTACAGAAAATTCAAGAAAGAGACGAAATCTTTTCTGGAAGGCATACCGAAGGTCGGGGGACAGGTGGCAAAGATTGCGCAGAAAGCCGAGGAGACAATAAAAGGCATCCTGCTTCCGGGGATTCTCTTTGAAGAATTGGGCTTTGATTATGTCGGCCCTATAGACGGGCATAACACTGAACTCCTGATAGAGACCCTGAAAAGGATAAAACCATCTGCCTCACCTACCCTCATTCATGTTATCACCCAAAAAGGCAAAGGATATGAATTCTCTGAAAAAGATCCCTGCAATTTTCATGGGGTTGGTCCTTTTGAACTGGAAACCGGATCTCAACTAAAATCAAGAAGCAATATCAGCTACAGTTCGGCCTTCGGGCATTTTCTTTCGGATCTGGCGGAAAAAGACCAGCGGATTATTGCCGTTTCCGCAGCCATGAAAGAAGGGACAGGACTGGATTGCTTTGCAGAAAAATTCCCTGACAGGTTTTATGACGTTGGGATTGCAGAGCCTCACGCTGTTACCTTTGCCGCCGGTTTGGCCTCCAGGGGGCTCAGACCGGTTGTGGCCATATACTCAACCTTCCTGCAGCGCGCATATGATGAGATAGTCCATGACGTCTGCCTTCAGGAACTTCCTGTTGTATTCGCTATTGACCGCGCCGGTATCGTCGGCGAAGACGGCCCCACTCACCAGGGCCTGTTCGACATCTCTTATTTAAGACATATCCCTAATCTTGTTTTTATGGCGCCCAAAGACGGAGAGGAACTGAAGCAGATGCTTGAATTTGCCATGAAATATCAGGGACCTTCGGCGATACGTTATCCCAGAGGGATAGTGCCTGAAAAGCGTCCTGCTGGCCCTGAAATAACTTTAGGAAACAGTGAAGCGCTTCGGGATGGCGCTGATATTGCGCTTTTTGCTGTAGGGAATTGTGTAATACCTGCCTTAAAAGCCGCTGAACGACTGGAAAGAGATGGTATTCACGCCACTGTCATAAATGCCCGCTTCATAAATCCCCTCGACAGGGAACTCATTTTCTCCATTGCCTCCCGAATACCGAAGATTGTGACCATTGAAGAAAACGTGCTGCAAGGCGGCTTTGGGAGTTCTGTCCTCGAATGCCTTAACGATTCAGGTATTACAGCCAGTGTGCGCAGGCTGGGAATCCGTGACAGCTTTGTTGAACAGGGCCATCCGGACAGGCTAAGGGCAAAATATGGGCTGGATGAAGAAGGGATATATCAAGCATCCTTGTCCTTCCTGAGAGAACCGGCATTGAGCAACTGACAGGACAAATCTTCATGAAAAACAAAGAACGCCTGGATGTGCTTATTGTTGACAGCGGGCTGATAAAAAGCAGGGAACGTGCCAGGGCCTTAATCATGGAAGGAAAAGTAATCGTAAACGGCGCTGTAATTACAAAAGCCGGCACATTAGTCAACAGGGATTCTGAGATTATCCTGAAAAAAGGAGATATCCCTTATGTAGGGAGAGGCGGCCTGAAACTCAAGGCGGCCTTAGATTTTTTCCATATCAATCCAGAGGACAAAATAATCATGGATATCGGCTGCTCCACCGGGGGATTTACTGATTGCGTACTTAAGGAAAATGCCAGCAAGGTATATGCAGTAGACGTCGGCTACGGCCAAATTGACTGGTCACTGAGGCAAAATTCTAAAGTAATATTGCTGGAAAAAACAAACATACGCTATCTTGAAAAAGAAAAAATCCCTGATCCGGTTGATCTGATAGTCATTGATGTTTCTTTCATATCTCTCACAAAAGTCCTGCCCAAATGTCTGGAATTCCTTGATAAACAGGGAGAGATCCTCGCCCTTATCAAGCCCCAGTTCGAAGTCGGCAGGGAGCTGGTAGAAAAAGGGGGCGTAATAAAAGATGAGTCAAAGCGCAAGGTTGCGGTCGAAAATATTAAGGCCTTTGCTGAATCAATAGGATTAGAGACCATCGGCATTTTTGAATCTCCTGTGCATGGCCAAAAAGGAAACATAGAATACTTTATTTATCTGAGGAGAAATATACATGGAAGATCCTAAAATCTTAATAGGTCTCGACCTCTCTATTGCATCCCGAGAAGTTATTGAAGTACTTATTGAAGATGCGTCAGAGCCTGATATTTTTAATGAAATCGCCCAGGCAAACCAAAACAGGCCTGAGATATTGGAAATCCTTCTTCATTATCCGGATACTCCGGAACAGGTAAAAAATTACATTTCGGGCATTCTCCATCTTCCGGTCAAACCCTCAGCAATAACGCTATCTGAAAAAAGACCAAAACAGGCCAAACCTCAGAATCTTCTTCAGAGGATCCAGACTCTCAGCGTTGGAGAAAGGTTGCAACTTGCGCTGAAAGGGGGCAGGGAGATTCGAGGCATTCTTGTTAAAGATTCCAACAAGCAAGTAATGCTCAGTGTCCTTGCGAACCAGAAAATCACTGAATCTGAAGTTGAACTGATAGCAAGGTCCCGTTCAGTGCCCGAAGAAGCGTTACGGACGATCTCGAAGAACAGGGAATGGATGAAAAATTACGCCGTTACATATGCACTGGTAACAAATCCCAAGACCCCTCCAGGAATTGCCGTAACCTTGGTAAGCTCCCTCAAACTCAAAGACCTTATAATACTTGAGAAAAACAAAAACATACCGGAACTTGTCCGCAGCGCTGCCAAAAGACTGTTGGCTGTGAGAAAACCTAAATGAAAATGAAGCCCTGTAAAATTCAGATGAAGATTCTGTTGCATTTTTTTGAAAAATACCTTTAAATAACTGTTCACAATTTCAACTATTGAAAGATGCAAAAGAAATGTCCTGCGTTTTGTCATTCCCCGAAAGCTTTCGGGGAATCTTTCTGCCGGAAGGACTCCCGACAAGCGGGAGTGACAGAAACCAGGTCGTTAGTTAGTGTCTGTTTATAAACTGCCATTTTTGTTTTTGGCCGTCATTCTCGCGAAGGCGGGAATCCAGTGTTTTCAATATGTTCTGTCCCGAAAGCTTTCGGGACCGGTCAAGCCGGAGGATGACAAATATTTACTTTATACA
>CAMTXX010000039.1:0-77488 GCA_947085825.1 uncultured Nitrospira sp.
AATCAGCCATGCCTTCAGAACAGCGGATGAATGTATAGAAGATGCTTTTAAAGATATCAGGACAAGGACATCGCTCCTTGAGACAAGATATATAGCAGGAGATGCTGAATTATACAATACATTCAGGGCAGACGTATATCCCGCTATCGCGTATAAAAAAAAGAAGGCTTTTATCCGGGATAAATTGAAGGAAATGGAGAAAAGACATCTGGAGTCAGGTGATTCAGTATTTCTTCTTGAGCCTCACATTAAAGAAGGGGAAGGAAGTCTCAGAGATATTCATACCGTGTACTGGCTGTTAAGGGTCGCCTTTAAGCTCGAAAAGATTTCTGATCTTTCCTCTTTTATGAGCGAATATGAATATAAAAGATTATTGAAAGCCTATGATTTTATGCTCCAGCTCAGATATTGTCTGCATATCGACAGCAAAAGAAGAAATGACATCCTTTCTTTTGAATATCAGAAAAACGTTGCCGGTTGTCTCGGTTTTACGGATTCGAAGAAATTCAGCGGTCCTGAGAGGATGATGCGTTATTATTACCTCAAAAGCAAGGTTATAAAGGATATAACGAGACAGATAATTGTATTGTGCAGCAGTCAGTATATGTCTGTCTTCAAAAATCTGAGCATCAGAAAGATCACAAATGAGTTTTCCGTGTCTGCCGGGAAATTGATAGCGACAAAGCAGGATCTTCTTGAGACGAATACTGATAAGATAATGGAAGGTTATTATCTCTATGCCAGAACGGGTAAAAAGTTCAGCAATACTTTACAGGAAAACATAAAAACCCATCTTTTAAGGATAAATAAAAGAACGAGAAGTTCTTCTGTTTCGATTTATTATTTCCTGGAGATATTTAAAAGCGCACGCGTCTATGACACCCTGCGTGAGATGCATGAAGCCGGTGTGCTTGGAAGGTTTCTTCCTGAATTCGGGGCATTAAGATGCCTTGTCGTTCACGAACCTTATCATATGTATACGGTTGATGAACATACTCTCCTTGCGATAAAAAACCTGGAAAACCTGAAAACTACGAAATATAAGCACCTTGAGGAATTGAGAGAGATTATAAACAGCATGGAAAACCTTGATCTGCTTTTCATGGCCCTTCTGTTTCATGATATTGGAAAGGCTGCAGGGAAACATCACGAGGAAGAAGGGTATAGAAGACTGAAGAATATTATGGACCGCTTCAATCTTGAAGGCAGAAAAAGGGTGACGATTGAATTTCTGGTCAAGAACCATATCCTCATGTCAAAGCTTGCACTGACCAGGGAAACGAGCGATATGGATGTTATCGCAAGGTTTGCAGATACCGTAGGGGACATGGAAAGCCTGAAGGCGCTGTATCTTATAACCTATGCGGATATGTCTGCTGTGAACCCGCGATTTTGGACATCATGGAAGTCACACCTTCTTCATGAGTTATATCTGTCAGCTAAGGAATACCTGTCAGGCGTCAAGAAGGACAGGGCGGAGTATATCAGGGATCTTCAGGCTTATTCCCCTGAAATCAAGGCGGAGGAACTTCTTCAGTTTATCGGGGAAATGCCTGAGCGATATTTGCTTTCAACGAGCAAGTCGAAAGTGCTGGCAGATTATGAGTTAAAAAAGAAGGCAATGTGGGACTTTTTTTCGATGCGTATAGACAGCAGAACCGATGGGGTCACCGAATTAGTCATCTGCACAAAAGACTCCCCGGGTCTTTTTTCAAAAATCGTCGGATTTTTTTCGTCAAAGAGGCTGAATATATTCAGTGGAAGCATATTTACCGGAAAGACCGGTATCGTCATAGACAAGATTTCAATTTCAAACTGGAAGGACATATGGTGGGGCGGGCTCGAAAAAGACCTTGAGGAAGGCCTGCGAGGCGTTATTGTTGATGAAAAACCTGTTCAGCTTGTTCAACGCAGAGGTGAGACAGACAGTCTTTTTGATCTGTTCATAGAACTTGATAACGAGACGTCGCCTGTATTCAGTATTATTGAAATATTTATGCAGGACAGACTTGGATTATTATATGATATATCAATGGTCATGTATGAGAGGGGAATAGATATTGTTTCGGCCCGGATTCATACTGAATCAGGACTTGCACAGGATATATTTTATGTGCAGGCCAATAATAATAAAATTACCGGCAATATGGTGCATGAACTTCTGTCTGAATTATGGACTCTGCTAAAAAAATAAGAAAAATGTCCTGCCTGATTGTCTTTGTGCTGATAATCGGGATTGCCGCGATAATTCTTAGAGGCCCTCATGTATCCAATGCGCTGAAGAGGATGATCCTGCCTGAACTTGAAATGGCCACAGGGCATAAAGTAATTGCGCAGAAGATTTATATTAATATTTATCCTTTTTTTGTCGAAGCAAAGGAATTGAAGATGTTTGACGACAAAGGTGGCAGGATACTTTTGGCAGGCAGGGTCAAGGCCTATCTCTATATTGCCGGAATCCTTGATAAAAATATCAGAATCCGCAGGCTTGTTATAAGGGACCCTGAACTGACCTTTGACAGGCCGCAGGCCGCAGAGATAATAGGGAATATAAAAACATATCTGTCGCAAAAGAAAGAGGAAAAGATCAAGGTTCAGGTCATGTCCGTGGAAGTGCAAAAGGGGAAAGCAGAGTATGCTGATACAGAAATAAAAACCAGGATTGCACTACATGACTTCGACGGTGAAATATTGCTCGGTAAGGCCCAAAAGATCAAAGCCAACGCCAAAAAAATAACAGTGAAGAAGGAGGGGTGGCCTGAAATCTCGGCGGAAGCCTCATCTGTCCTGCAGTTGAAGGATGGGAAACTCCTGATAAATAAGCTGCAAATAAATTCTTTTGGTTCACAGTTGACCGCCTCAGGAGAATATGAGGACGATAAGCTTGAGGCAAAGACCAGCCTTAAGCTTTTTGTCAAAACAGTAAAGGAAATGTTTAATTTAAGCAGACCCGGAGACGGCCAACTTGATGCCAAAGGAGATATAACTTATAGAGATAAAAAGGTCTCTGTTGACCTGAAGGTTTCGGGCAAGTTTTATCTCCAGACACTGATGGAACTGCTTGAGGTAAAAGAAAAAATACAAGGTCTTGTTGATGTAAAGGGAGAACTCAAGGGGCAGTTGAACAACATAAAAGGGTCCGGAACTGCAATTTTGCAGAAGGGTAATATTTATGACGTTGAGATAGATTATCTTAAATCAACTGTGTCCTATGCAGACGGCGTCATGAAGTTTACAGATGCTCAGGGTAAATTATATAACGGTCAGGCGAAGGCCTCGGCTTCGATACTGCTTCCTGTTGTTGATTCTTTTATGCTTGATATTGATTTTTCCAATGTGGATAGTTCTCCCTTATTTCAATTGATTGGATGGGACCCTGGCATACAACCCGGAAAGGTAACAGGCACACTTTATAGCTCAGGTCATGAGTTTAATCCAACAGGCAGCTTTCAATATCAGAGTATAAGACAAGGCGACGATGTGCTCGGGAGGATAAAGCATATTGACGGGGCCTATAGCGTGAATGGCCAGATGCTCGCCTTGACCGATATTAAGCTTGGCACCGGAAAGTCCGAGGTCTCTGCAAGGGGTCTTGTGGACCTTGAAAAAAAGACCTTGAATATAGACTGCGCCTTAAAATCAGGAGATGTAACTGATATCGCCTCGCCATATTATGATAAGCTGCTGGGGAAGGGGAAATTTGACGGTAAGGTGACCGGCATATTCGATGATCCGGTCATAAGCGGAAGGGTGAAAATAGAGGACGCTGTTATTGAAGGTTATCCGGCAGGGACGCTGAGCGCTGACTTGCTCTATAGAAAAGACCTTCTCCGTATCAATGAAATGGCGCTTAATCGCGGCGACGAGTTGCATAGAATATCAGGAGAGATATATTTTAAAAATGCAAAGACGTTATTTGATTTGGCCGGCGCTGAATTTAAATTGCGTGCTGCGCTGAAAAACGCAGAAACAGAAAGATTTGTAAGGATATTTTATCCTGATTTTAAAGCTGCGGGAAGATTTTCTTCTGATTTTACCATCAGAGGCGCTGCGGAAAGACCTGATATCAAGGGCCCGGTAACATTTATTAAGGCCTCTTTCTATGATGTGCCTTTTGATTCAGCTTCTTTTGACCTGGTTTATAATGATAAAAGGCTTCTGCTTTCCAACGTGCAGGTCAGGAAGGGAAGGTTCAGTTTGCAGGGAGGACTCACCTTGTATCCGGATGCCACATTTTCCTATAAAGCCTATTCTGACAATGTCATGATCAGTGATCTGGTCGAAAGACCGCTCCAGGGAGAGGTCATTTTTAGTATCAAATCAGAAGGCAGCGGGACCTTTGACAACCCGACGATTCTGATCGATGCAAAAATGAAGGAAGGAATACTGAGAGGCAAGCATATAGGCAGCGGTGTTATGACCGCATCAATAAAAAATAAGAATATCTCTTTAAAAGCCAAAATGATAAATGAGAAGATATCCATTGATGCTAAAGGACGCCTTGAAGGTGACCTGCCGTGGGATGCAAAGGTGGATATTCAGACCGGGAGATATGATTTTCTTATCACTTCTTTTTTGAAAGATGTTCCTGAGGACCTGATTTTGAACCTGAATGGCTCTGTAACAATGCGCGGCACCAGAAAGCATATCTCAGCATCATCAAAGATAAGACACATGGTGCTTTCAATGTATGGTTACAGTTTTTCCAATGAAGACGAGATGACACTGGAACTAAATAACAGAAAACTTTCGTTGAATACGTTTTCGCTGCGCAGCGGAAATACCTTGCTGCGTGCAGGAGGCGACATGGTCATTGGGAAGGGTTATAACCTTTCCTTTGAAGGAAGTTCCGCACTTTCACCGTTTAAAAGTCTTTCCAGTAAGCTGGGACTATTGAAGGGGAATGCGGAGTTTGTTGTGGAAGTAACAGGTGACTGGGAAACTCCCAGAATTTATGGAGGTATAACTCTTGAGGATGGCGCGATCGGATTGAAGGACTATCCGCACAGGATCAGTGCGCTCAATGGCTATCTTTATATAGACAATGACAGGGTTGTTCTCCAAAGACTTTCCGGGAAAACCGGAGGTGGAGATATTGATATTTCCGGAATACTGTATCTGAAGAAATTTTCCTTTAAGAGGTTCTATGTTGAGGCGAAATTGACTAATATAACAACTTCTCTTTCAAAAGATTTCAACGTGAAATTCAGCGGGGACATCCTTTATAAAGGCACCCCGGCGTCTCAGATTATTTCCGGGGATATAACGATAAATAATGCCCGATACAGGGAAAGGGTCGAATGGAAAAGCTGGCTTTTAAAGGCAAGGACAACTGAAAAAATCAAGTCTGAAATATCGAATCTTGAAAAGGCAGAGCTTAACATCAAAATTACAGGTAAGGACAATATATTTATTGACAATAACGTTGCCAGAGTTACGGTCAGTGCGGACATGATTTTAAGGGGGAAGCTCTACCGTCCGGTTCTCTTTGGCAGGCTCGAGTCTAAAGAAGGCGCTGTGTATTTCAGGAACAATCAGTTCAGAATCCTTCACGCCAGCGCCGACTTTGCTGATCCGAACAGGATAAATCCTTTTATTGCTATCTCTTCGGAGACGACGGTAAAGAGTTATAAGATAAAAATGAACCTTGAAGGACAACTGGACCATTTCAATATGTCGCTGTCTTCCGACCCGCCGCTGAAAGAAATGGATATTTTTGCCCTCCTGACGGTAGGACAGATTGGCGGTGAACTCAAGGGTATCGAAGGCGGCATAGGGGCCGGCGAGGCAACATCATTTGTCACCGGGAAATTACAGGACGTCGTTGAAGAAAGGCTCAGGACGATAACCGGTCTCGACCGATTCCAGATTGACCCTTATGTTTCAAAATCTACCGGCACGGTTGAGCCGAGAGTGACTGTTTCGAAGAGGCTTTTAGGAGACAAAATATTTGTTACGTATACCTCATCAGTAGGTTCTGTCGAAGAACAGATTATAAAGCTCGAATATTTTGCAGGGAAGAATATTTCTCTTATCGGCGTGAGAGATGAAAGGGGAATACTCGGTGGAGATGTCCGTTTCAGGTTTGAATTTAAATGATAAACAGCTATAGAGAAGATTATAAACAGAAGACAACGCCCGGACATAAAAAGACGGCGCTGCTTGTATTCTTTATGTTTTTTTCCTTGTTCATGCCGGCGCGTTCCTCCGGTGAAGCTGTAATTGCCGGCAACATTGAAATACACGGATTGTATTCGATTGGCAGAGATGAATTGCTTGACTTGCTGGGATTGAGCCCTGGTGTCGCGGTTGATCAAGATCGGATAAGAATTGGGATAAAACGGGCTTTTTTAAAAGGGATATTTGAAGATATCTCAGTTGAGGTTTCCGAAGGCGCTACTCATGATATTATGGTGCATGTCAGAGAAAAGGACTTTATAAGCAAAATTTACATTAAAGGTGATTACCAGGTCTCCAAAAAGAAAATCGAAGAGCTTTTTCTTTTCAAAAGAGACCAGGTTATGCGTTATGACCTGCTTCAGCAGGCAGAAGATGAGTTGAAGGAAACCCTTTTATTTTATGGATTCTCTGATGCAAGAATTGATATGAAAGTTGATAAAGATAAGGAACCATACAGGGTAAATATTCATCTTACAATAGATGCCGGCCCACCGCTTGTTATAAGAACTATACAGATTACAGGGACCGACCTTGAGGTAAAAGACATGCTTAAAATATCTCCCGGAGATGTTTATGACAGGCACAGACTGAATAATCTAATAAAACGCGCAGAAGAGCGCCTTAAAAAACAAGGGTATTTTCAACCGTCTGTCGGGCCATATTATTACCGTGATGGCGATCTTGAAATTACTGTAAAACCCGGCAGGAAATTGTTTGTTGACATGGAAGGGAACCGTGTAATTTCTACAAAAAACCTCATGAAGCAGGCGCCTTTTTTCGAAATAGCGATATTTAATGATGAAGTGATTTCCGAGGCGGTAGACAGGATGCTTTTTCTCTATCACGAAAAGGGATATGCAGCTGCACAGATAGCTCCGGTGACAAGCTCTGATGAAAATACAATCCATATTACGTTTTTTATTTTTGAAGGGGAACGCTTCAGGGTAAAGAGCGTAAAATTTCCTGGCGCTGAATTGCCTCATGAAAAATTGGAGGCGGTAATGAATCTCAGAAAAGGCGGAGTGTACAATCCTGATGTGCTGGAAAAAGACAGGGAATCGCTAAAAGAAATTTACGGCGCACTTGGATACCTTGAGGCAGATGTGAAAGAGTTTGAGACGAAGACAGATGAAAAAGAAAATACAGTGGAAATAACCGTAAATATTCATGAGGGTGAAAAAACGGTGATAAGCGATATTGAAATCAGCGGTGTAGATACTGATATGCAGGAAAAACTTCTGCCTGTTATAGGCATTAAACGTGGAGATCCTTATAACGAAATTGATATTTCAGACGCCAGATTCAGGGTGCTTGACTATTACAGTAATTACGGATATGCCAACATGAACGTGGATGTAATGAGAAATATTGAGGGACACAAGGCTTCCGTGATATTCAGTGTTACAGAAGGAACTAAGAAGTTTTTCGGAAAAACAATAATTACCGGTAATAAACAAACGAGGCATGAAGTTATAAAACGTGAATTGACCCACAAAGAAAACGAGCCTTATAGCTTCAGGACCCTTACGAATGACAGGCGGCGATTATATAAATTGGGATTATTTACTGAAATTAATATGGAACCCCTTAACAGAGGTGAAGACAAAAAAGACATTTTGATTAAGTTAAGAGAGGGAAATGCAGGCGCAGTTGAATTTGGCTTTGGATATGCGGAATATGAAAAATTCAGGAGTTTTTTTGAAGCAAGTTACCGGAATCTCTACGGTATGAACAGGCAGGGATCATTAAGGACTGAAATAAGCTTTCTTGCGAGAAGGCTTGTCCTGCAATATCACGATCCGTGGTTTATGCGACACCCCTTGCCGTTCAGGGCCTTCTTTTTGAGCGAACAGAAAGAAGAGATCAACATCGCTGATAATAAGACAAGATACAAACTCGAAAAGTATACTGTCTCAGCAGGTGTTGAAAAGAAAATATCAGATGCGGTAAAGGCTGATATCTATTATGAGTTTTCACTTGGGAAGACCTCTGATGTCCAGCCTGATGTTATATTGAGCAGGGAAGATATCGGGGCTCTTGTTATCAGCAGTATAAAGCCCGCGATTATATACGATACAAGGGACAACCCTTTTGAGCCGGCCAGGGGAATGCTTGCCGGTATTTCTCTGAAACTTGCTTCACCGGTTTTGCTGTCTGAATCAAATTTTACTAAATTTACCCTGCATAGCAGTATGTATCGGAAGGTACACAGGAGAGTTATTCTTGCGGTTTCTGTAAAGGGAGGCTCGGCGTTTGGCTTTGGAAAAACCGATGAACTGCCGATATCTGAAAGGTTTTTCCTCGGCGGCAGATCTACTGTGAGGGGATATGAACAGGACACCTTAGGGCCAAAAGGGGTTGCCGGCAACCCAACCGGTGGAAACGCCTTTCTTATGGGGAATATTGAACTGAGAACGTCAATCGGCAGGGGGTTTTCACTGGTGCCTTTTTTTGATCTCGGCAACGTATGGATAAAGGCAAAAAACATCAATCCTGGAGATCTTAAATATACGGCAGGTATCGGTCTGCGATACAATACGCCTGTAGGTCCTCTTCGGATAGATTACGGAGTCAAGCTTCAGCCTGAACCCGGCGAGAGCAACAGTGCATTACATTTCAGTATTGGACACGCTTTTTAAATGAAAAAAAGAAGATTTCAGGAGCATATAATCCAACCTAATGGTATTTTTATATTTTTTGCAGGTCTTTTTTTAAGCTTTGTTGTTCTGATTGTTTCAGTCTGTAAGGCGGAAACAATCAGTGACCGGGTAGCAGCTTTTGTGGATGATGAAGCTATAACAAACAGTGAGTTACAGGAGCAATACGGGAAAACGCTGCAAATAATCCCTGATATCACGGTAGAGGAGGTTTTGGATACCATGATCAACAGGGTGTTGATATTGAGGGAAGCTAAAAAATACCGGCTTGAGGAGCCTTCAGATGAAGAAGTGATCAAGGAATATATTGATCTTAAGATCAGGGTTTTTATCCGTCTGCCTGAAACAGAAATCGAAAAATATTATCAGGAAAACAGCGGCATGTTTTCAGGAAAAGGATACGATGATGTTCGCGACGATATAGAGCAGTATCTTACAGAAAAAGAGCTTAATGCACGACTTAAAGAAACACTTCGTGAGTTCAGGAAAACAGCTTACATAAAGATATTGAGCAATACGGAACAATTCAAAAGATGAAAAGCCGGCCATACTGATATATGAAAATTCAGAAGCCCGGAGAAATAATAAGCTGGTGTCTTTTTGATTTTGCAAATTCGAGTTATTCCGCAATTATTTCTGCTGTAGTCTTTCCTGTGTATTTTGTATCTGTTATAGCGGGAGAAACAGCAGGACAGGGTGACTTATGGTGGGGAAGGGCCATATCATTCAGCATGGCTTTTGTGGCGATCACCTCTCCTTTTATGGGAGGTATCGCTGATTATAGCGGAAAGAGAAAAAGACTGCTATTCTTTTATACTCTTTTGTGTGTATCGGCTGTCTCGTCTTTTTCTCTCTTGCAGCAGGGGATGATTTTAGAAGGCTTTATCCTTATAGTGCTTGCAAATATCGGAATGGAGGGCGGTCTTATTTTTTATAATTCTTTTCTTCCTCAAATAACCGAAAAAGAATATCAGGGGAGGGTGTCTGCCTGGGGATATGCCGTAGGTTATGCAGGGTCAATATTGTCTCTCTTGTTAGCGCTTCCTCTTGTAAAAAGCGGACGTTATAGTGAAGCATGGTTTATGGTTTCTCTTTTCTTTCTGGTTTTCTCCCTCCCGGCGTTTTTTTCCCTGCCGAGTGACAGAAAAAACGGCTTATCTGTTTTCGGGGCTGCGGTGAAAGGCGGCCGGTATGCGTTAAACACAATGAAGGAAATGCTGAAAAAACGGCCGCTAAGAAGATTCATGCTTGCATATTTCATTTATCAGGACGGGGTGAGCACGGTAATTGTTTTTTCGAGTATTTTCGCTTCTGTCACGTTGAAGTTTGATGCTCGTGAATTAATCCTGCTTTATATCATAGTGCAGATGACGGCTTTAGCCGGAGCTTTTCTTATGGCAAAACCCATTGATGCCTGGGGGCCAAAAAAGGTACTTATCCTGTCCCTGTTTGTCTGGTCTTTTGTTTCGATAACAGCTTTTTTTGTTGTATTAAAAATACATTTTTGGATTTTGGCAAGTGTAGCCGGACTCGGACTTGGGACGGTACAGGCATCCAGCCGGGCATTTTTCACCCAATTTATCCCTCCCGGACATGAGAACGAATACTTTGGGATGTATTCTCTGGCAGGGAAGTCATCCGCTATCATCGGACCTCTGCTTTTCGGCGCGGTTTCTTCAGTTTTTGGCAGTCAGCGTCCGGCCATACTTGCGGTAACAGTCTTTTTTGCCGGCGGGTTGCTTATTATCAGGCATGTACATGGCGGCGGTCCGAACATAAAACAACTTGATGGCATCTCATGAGAAAAAACAACGCTGACCGTTTGCTGTCAAGTTACGTGCTGTGGGGAGCCATATCAATGTGTGCCTTTCTTGCTTTTGTTGCGCTTCTTTCAGTTATCGTTGTGCTGAAGAAAGCAGATATGCTTCTTTATTTTATTATGCTTCTCACAGGTTTCCTCTGGATCGGGGTCACCTCCATCAGCCGTCACGTATTCGTTCTTCTGAAGAGATATATCGGAAAGGACATAAGCGTTTTGGAGTTTTTGTCCACGCAGTTAATCGTGCTGCTGTTTCCGTTTTTATATATGAAACTCAGAAAGGAAGTCCGGCTTTACAAAGAAAAAGAAGTGAAAGACGGGACTGCAGAAAGAGCAAAATAATACGGTTTCTATGAAGAAGCTTACACCGGCGTCTTGCCGGTAAGTTCATCCATGACGGTCTTAACACTTACGATCCTGTCTATCCTGTTTGCATTTGTCCCGACAGTGTAAAGAGGTTCTTCTTTATCGGAGTTGTAGCCCGCTGAACTCAAAAGCCCGTTGCATATACAGAAGTAGTTTTCGTTGCTTTCTTTTGCAAAACAACGGGTTAATTTGCCTTCGGAGTCTTTTAAGAGTACATATCCCTTGTCACATTTTGGCGTCCTGAGTCTCTTTAGCGAGGATTGATACATGGGGGATTGTTTAATTACCCTGAACGGCAGTCCGCAGGGGGATCCGGGTTTATCCGCAACAATAATATCTTCCTCTTTTGCATCTACAACAGCTTTTTTATAAAGCGGAGATGCGCTGCTTTCTTCTGTCGCAAGAAATCTTGTTCCCATCTGTACGCCATCAGCGCCCATCTTCATGAAGCGTACGATATCAGCATGAGTATAAATACCACCTGCTACGATAACCGGAAAATCTCCGTATTTCATAGCCATGTCCTTTACGGGAGGTAAAAGATTTTCGAGCTTGTTTGATTCGAGTTCGATCTGATCCATCTTAAACCCAAGATGTCCTCCGGCAAGCGGACCTTCCAGGACAACTGCATCCGGTCTGTATCCAAGCCGTTCCCACTTCTTGCATATCAGTTCCAGGGCACGTGCAGAGGAAACTATGGGTATGAGGGCAGTGTCCTTGGGAGGATGAATGGCTGGCAGATTTAAAGGCAAGCCGGCCCCTGAAATGATAAAGTCAGCGCCTGCGTCAATGGATGCAATTACGGAATTCACATAATCTCTGACAAGGGCCACCATGATGTTTATTCCGACAAATCCGCCGGAAACTTTCGAGAGAGAAATTTCTTCATAGGTTGCATCGTAGGTATTATGCTTTTTACCGGTCCTTTTGGAAACCAGTCTGTCAATGCAGGCGCTGGAAATAATGCCTACGCCCCCTTCTTTTGCAACAGCTTTAGCGAGCGGATACAATGATACGCCGACACCCATGCCGCCCTGTATAATGGGAACTGTTATTTTTTTGTCCTTAATTATGAGTGGTGTTAATGACGATTCCAATTGCTGAAATATCTCCTCAATCATTTATTCAGGCGTATTGCATGAAAATTATGCAGGCAGGCCTGTATTTCTTATCATGAAAATGATAAACCCAACGAAATATAATTGCTTATTATAACCTATTTTATCAAGAAAAATGTTTTTCAATGGCGTAATATGTTAAACCCTTTTATAATAATTCTAAATGATTTAAAATAATAGAAAAATAAAGAGAGGAATACCTATGCTTTCTCAACGTGCAACAAAGATTAAACCATCACCGACTCTTGCAATAGATTCGAGGGCAAAATCCATGAAGGCCTCGGGTATTGATGTTATTAATTTTGGTGTAGGAGAGCCTGATTTCGATACACCGGAGAATATAAAAGAAGCAGCTGTGAAGGCCCTGAAGGATGGATTCACAAAATACACCCCGGTTGGCGGTATAGATCCGCTTAAGGATGCGATTATAGAAAAGTTAAAGGTTGACAACGGCCTTTCTTACAAAAGGGAAGAAATAATAGTCTCCTGCGGAGCAAAGCACAGCCTTTATAATATTGCGCAGGCACTTTACGGCCCTGGAGATGAAGTAATCATTCCTTCTCCTTACTGGGTATCGTATCCTGACCAGGTATTGTTAAACGATGCAACTCCGGTTTTTGTTAAAACGTATGTATCTGATTCATTTATGGTCAGGCCTGAGGCTCTTGAAAAATGCGTAACAAAAAATACCAGGGCCCTTATCCTGAATTCACCTTCTAACCCGACGGGGATGATTTACGATAAACAAACTCTGGAAAAAATAGCCGAATTGGCCGTCAAATATAATTTTTATATTATATCTGACGAAATTTACGAAAAACTCATTTACGACGGCGCCAAACACGTCAGCATAGCCTCGCTGGATAACGAGGTGAAAGAAAAGACTATTGTCGTAAACGGTTTGTCAAAATCCCATGCAATGACAGGCTGGAGATTAGGGTATGCTGCAGGTCCTGCCGATGTAATAAAGGCCATGACAAATATCCAAAGCCAGTCAACTTCTAACCCGAATTCCATTACACAAAAAGCTGCAATTGAGGCCCTGACAGGTCCTCAGGATTTTATCAGCATGATGCTCAAGGAGTTTGATAAAAGAAGACGTTATATCGTAAGTGAGCTTTCTGCCATAAAAGATATTACCTGTGCGATGCCTTCCGGCGCTTTCTATGCCTTCCCCAATACAGCCCGGATTTACGGGCGCAGGTTCGGAGACAAAGAGATATCTTCTTCACGCGAGCTTGCTCTTTACCTGCTTGAAGAAGCAAAGGTTGCCCTGGTTCACGGTGAAGCGTTCGGAGATGATGATTATGTAAGACTTTCCTATGCAATATCTCTGGATGATATCAGAAGAGGCCTTGAAAGAATCAGGGAAGCGATAAATAAGCTGGAAGTTTTGCCTTAGATGACAGAGTCTTTTCGTTCCGGATATGTTTCGTTTATCGGCAGGCCTAATGTCGGGAAGTCAACGCTTTTGAATGCTGTTCTGGGACAGAAGATCGCTATTGTTGCTGACAGACAGCAGACAACCAGAAACAGGATATTGGGAATAAAAAACTACCCTGAGGCACAGATTATTTTTGTGGATACCCCTGGTATCCATGAGCCAAAACACGCTCTGGGGACTATTATGGTCAAGACAGCAAGGGAAGTCTTAAGTGAAATGGATCTGGTTGTTTTCGTTGCCGAACCTCACTCTATTGACAAGGACAGATATATTATTGAATCTTTCAAAAACCTTGATAAACCAGTGATACTCCTGATCAACAAGATAGACAAAATCAAGAAGCCGGAGATATTATCGCTTATTAATGACTACAGGAATATTTTTCCCTTTAAAGAGATTATTCCGGTATCTGCCCTCAAGCATGACGGGATCGATCTTTTCCTTGTAAAGGCGCTTGAGTATCTTCCGTATGGCCCCAAATATTTCAGTGATGATCTTGTCACGGACCAGATGGAAAGATTTATGGTTTCGGAGATTATAAGAGAAAAAATCGTCGGAAGCACCTCTGAGGAAATACCGCATTCCGTTGCCGTTGAAGTTATCAATTGGACCGAAAAGAAAGACGGACTGGTAGTAATCGGGGCCAATATTTATGTTGAAAGAGAGGGGCAAAAAGGTATAATAATAGGGCATAAGGGGAAGTTATTGAAGCATATTGGGACTATGGCCCGTTTGGATATTGAAAAGCTTCTGGATGCAAAGATATTTCTTGAATTAAGGGTAAAGGTGAAAAAAGGCTGGCGTGATGATAAAAAGATGCTTGATGAATTGGGATACAGATAGATGCTTGTAGAAATGAGGGTGGAAGGCCTGCTCTTTGATCCGAGAAGCAACATGTATATTCTTTTGCTGAAACAAACAGACGGCCCAGGTACTCTTCCGATCTGGATCGGCAAGCCGGAAGCTGATTCGATTGCGTTAGCTCTTGGAAAGGTGGCAACCCCGAGACCATTGACCCATGATCTGGTCAAAAATATTGCTGATGGTCTCGGAGTAAAGATCGTCAAAATAGTTGTTACCGAAATAATGGATAATACATATTATGCACTTATTTATCTGAATGACGGAAAAAAGGAAACCTTGATAGATTCCCGTCCGAGTGATGCCGTGGCTGTTGCTTTGAGGGCCGGCGTTCCTATTTTTGTGGAAGACAGCATCATGACAACACGCTCAGCCGACGAGCTTGATGAATGGCTCAAAAATCTTAAACCGGAAGATTTCGGAAATATTATGTAATGCTGCAAAGAACAGAAGGCATTGTCTTAAAGACCAACCTTTTTGCAGAAGCTGATCTCATAGTCACATATATTACAAAAGACTGCGGAATAGTGAAAACCTTTGCGAAAAGCCCACGCAAAATCAAAAGCAGGTTTGGCAGCAGTTTAGAGCCTCTTACGTATTCGAAAATATCCTTTTGGGGAAAAGAGGACAGCTCCCTGCCCAGGTTAATTCAGTCTGATATTGTTTATCCCTTTCATTATTTGCGGAGTTCGCTAAGCTGTTTTTTGAAAGTTTCCGAGATTTTCGAGTTAACATTGAATTTTGTGCCTGAAAGAGAGGCAAGCAACAGGGTCTATTCCCTCCTTATCGATACACTCCGGGGGATGGAATTGGATTGTAAAGCAAAACTGTCCATGCTTTTTTATAAGATAAGACTTCTTGAGATTGCCGGATATCTGCCGGGGCTGAACGGCTGCGGACGATGCGGCCAAAAAGGGAATGTATTTTATTTTTCACAGGGGACTATTTTATGCGGCAAATGTTCAACAGATCATGCCCGGTCAAGCAGTATTTCCCCTGCTGTGAGAAGCTTCTATGGAAATCTGCTTGATTGGGATATAACAAAATTGGGACGTTTAAAACCTGCAGAAAAAATCGTACAGGAACTAACGGCAATTATTGACGAGCATGTAAAATATATAACAGAAAAAACGCTTAAAACAAAAACTTTTAGAATTTCTTCCTGATATCAGGGTTCTCTCAGTTTTTCTTCCTCTTCCTGGAGGGTTTTGCAATCAATGCACATTGTTGTGACCGGTCTTGCTTCAAGTCGCTGGATATTGATCTCATTTCCGCAATCCTCACAGATACCGAAGACTCCGCTTTCAACACGTTCAAGCGCCTGATCAATTTTCTTTAAAAGACGCTGTTCCCTGCCCTTCAGGCGTAACATGAAATTCCTGTCAGTTTCAGCAGTAGCCTGATCTCCCAAATCAGGAAAAATAGTCTGTCCCGGCAACTCGTTCAGGGCTGCTTCGGCTTCATTCAAAAGCATTTCTTTCTGCTGAAGCAGTTTCAGCTTGATCTGATACATTTTTTCATCACGAACGGAAAGTCTTTGCGCTGGTTTCCTGACGGATTTTGTCGTCTTTGTAGTTTTTGGGGATGCTTTCTCTTTTTTCGGCGATAAAACAGTCATCTGCTTCTTCACTGAAGTCTTTGCTGTTTTTACTGAAGAAGTTTTTTTAACTTTTTTATTAACAGTTTTTTTGGTTTGTTTTACAGTGGCCATATCCGCTCCTGTTTTGAATTTTGATAGCCTAACAAAAAAAATCCCGGTTAGTCAAGAAAGCCGTGATTACAGAAAGCCATGATTACGGATTATTAGTTTGCAGCTTTATTATTCATTAGTTTTATTTGAAGGCATTCTGAATTTTCATGAAATTAATCAATGCTTTTCTGCTTTCCGAATCGATGTTCAGAAATTTTATTCCAATGCCTGCATCTTCATCCGGCACATTATGAATGTTAATATGAATAACCTCTCCTTCAATTATTAATGGTTTATTAAATCCCGGCACCTCGAGAGATAAATCAACTATATCGTTGATTTCATGACTTCTTTTGGTATTAATAAATGTACCGCCTTTACTGATATTTTTGGTGTATTCGGTGATAAATTCATTAAAACTTTTGTAAGAGATTTTAAGGCTTGCATTAAATCTTTTCTCTCTGCGTTCATTTTCAGCAGGTAATTCTATATGTTTTACAGAAGATATGTCGATCAGAGCGCCGCAGGACGGACAAGGGAATTCGGGAAAAGGGTTTTGTTCGATGTATGCGTCGGTGATAACCCCTTTGCACTCGGGACATTGTTGTTTTTCCCTTTTAAAGACTTCGTCTGAATTTATAAGCATAAATTATTATATTTTAATGTTTAATAATTATTCAATAACATGCCGGATACAGAGTTGGCATTAGATTATAAAATCAACCGCAACCATGTTTTATGTTTGTTTTCCTGACATTAGATTGAGCAATAACTTGCCGGATTGTTTTATTATAAAAAGGCTCTTTCTCAAATTGAATGGGTAAAGTGTTTAGGAAGTCTTTTTTATTCCCCTGCCTAAGGCACCTACTTCTGGCTTAAAAAAGGGGGATACAGGGGGTTGTTTAAAACAATCAGTATAAAATAACCTTAAAACATGCAATGGCATCCATGAAAAAGAAAAAATCTCTTTTAAAACGCGTAATCCTGTTATTGACGATACTCCTTTTCTTATTTGCAGCTTTTCATTTTGTATATCCCGATGTGTCGGAACTCAAGGGGAAAAATCCTGATAAAACATCTTTTATGGTATACAGAGAGAAACAATGGCAGAGGGAAGGTAAAAAATACAGGATTAATCAGAAATGGGTCCCTCTGAGAGCCATATCCCCCTATCTTGTTAAGGCTGTATTGATCGCTGAAGATGACAAATTCTGGAGTCATGAAGGGTTTGACTATGAAGCCATGCTAAAAGCGATCGAAAAGGATATTAAGGCAAAAAAGTTCAAGTTTGGCGGAAGCACAATCAGCCAGCAGCTTGCAAAAAACCTTTATCTTTCACCCTCAAAGAATCCGGTAAGAAAAATAAGGGAAGCTATTATCACATGGCGAATTGAAAAGGCCCTTACAAAGAAAAGAATACTCGAAATATATCTCAATGTAGCAGAGTGGGGCGATAGGGGTATCTTCGGCATTGAGGCTGCATCAAGAACTTACTACGGCAAACCGGCATCTGCACTGGGCGCTGAGGAAGCCGCACGTCTTGCTGCCGTACTTCCCAATCCCAGAAGATTTAATCCCCTTGGCAATTCAAGGTATGTTGTTCACCGATCCAACCTTATTTACAATATTATGGTCAGAAGGGGGATAGTTGTTCCAGAGTATGAGGAGGTGTCTGAACCGGACGACAGCACGGGCGATCAGGAGAAGCTGCCGGAATCCCCTATGACAGAATAAGCGCAACAGAAGGAGAATAATAGAAAAATGAAATTACGGCAGGAGTACAAAACCTTTAAAAATGCGAATGCCGTCTTTTAGGACGGCATCTTTACTCCTTCTACACATGGCAGATGAGCTGATTTGATTATGACTGATAAGAACGGAGAAATAAAATAAATAATTATAATAGAGTTATAAGTTAATAGGAGCACAAACAGCAATGACAGCCTTTAATTTTTTCACTGCGCTCTTCGAAAGCTTGGGATACTGCGTAAGCACGCCTTCGACAGCGGTTGAGGAAGAGACCGATTGATAGAGCAGGGCTTTGCCCAATTTAGGGTCTTTCAGATACGGGTTTGTTTCTTTTAACGATTTCTTTTTCATGTCTTATTATACAGGATTGAACGGCTGATTACATAAGAAAATAGCTGGGTTTTTCTCGAAACTGATAGAATAATAGCAAGGAGGACAGCGCTATGGAAATACTGAAGACAAAACTGGAGGGGCTTATTAAAGATCTTCCTGAAAAGGTAGATGTAGAAGATGTAATGTATCGGCTGTATGTTCTCCAGAAGATTGAGGCCGGAGAAAAAGACATTGCCGAAGGAAGGTCACTTTCTCATAATGATGCCGTTGAAAGGCTCTCAAAGAAATGGCAAAACTGAACAGAGAGCTGTTGCTTGGAAATTACCGGATAATATATCGCTATGTCGCTCCAGAGGATTCTGTTAAAGTTGTTACTGTGATTCATGGAAGTCGGCTTCTGAAGGAAGCGCACCTGAATGAATAGGTTGCTATTCATTTAGACTACTGAAAATGAGCAAAATCACTGAAAGCGATATAGAGCTTTTTATTATTGAAGAACTGGAAAGGTTGGGCTATCAGTTCCTTTACGGGCCTGATATTTCTTGCGATGGCCTGTTTTCGGAAAGGCAATCTTACCGTGATATAATCCTTGCCAACAGGCTCAGGGCCGCCATCCGGAAGTTGAATCCCAACATCCCGCCAGATGCTCAGGAACAGGCCCACCGCGCAGTGCAGCGTATTAATTCCCCGGACCTGCTTGCCAATAATGAAGCCTTTCACCGCTATCTCGTCGAGAAGGTCAAGGCCAATGCGTCCATTGACTGGACGATCCGGGAAAGCGCAAAGGCGAAGCTGATGGTCCTGGTGAAAAGGACATTGACCAAATACGGCTATCCGCCTGATATGCAGCAAAAAGCGGTTGATACGGTTCTGAAGCAGGCGGAGTTGCTGGCGAATTATTTTGTCAGCGGGGAACTATAGGCAAATGCCGGGCTTATGCAGCCCGGACTAAATTACAAATGTCCTTACTAAGATGATGGACAGCTAAGTTTTTCCCTGCCAAAAGGTGATAATTGGCGCAATTCTTTTATTATAGCCGGCATTATCCTGATTACTTTACTGATTTCTTCATCTGTATTGTAACGGCTGAGTGAAAAACGTATTGAACCATGCACTGCGGTAAAAGGCACCCCCATTGCTCTTAAGACATGGGAAGGCTGCAGAGACCCTGAAGTGCACGCAGAACCGGAGGAAGCGCAAATATTATGTTCATTTAATCTCAGCAAGATCGCCTCTCCCTCAATATATTCGAAACTCAGGTTTGTAGTATTTGGAAGTCTGTTTTTTATATCTCCATTTACCCTGACATCAGGACAACATTTCAATAAGGCCTTTTCAAGTTTATCACGCAAAGCGCTCAGATATTGTATCTCTTCTCCCGGATTTTTTTGAGCTAGTTGACATGCCTTGCCCAGGCCTATTATAGAAGCAACATTTTCAGTGCCGGCCCGCCTTCCTCTTTCCTGGTGCCCTCCGATTATGTAAGGAGCGAATCTTGTTCCTTTTCTTACATACAGTGCCCCCACACCTTTGGGAGCATGAAGTTTATGACCGGAAAGAGAAAGCATATCAACCGGGAGTGTCTTTAGGTCTATAGGGATTTTTCCAACAGCCTGAACAGCATCTGTATGAAACAGAATTCCCTTTTCCTTGAGTGTTTCGGATATCTCTTTAATCGGAAATATGACCCCTGTTTCGTTATTTGCGTACATGATAGACACCAGTGCAGTATCTTCATCGATAGACTTCAAGAGCAAATCCATATCAAGCTGCCCATGATTGTTCACCGGCAGATAGGTAACCCGGTATCCCTTTCGTGCCAGATGATGACAGAAATTCAGGACAGCCGGATGTTCGACCCTCGTTGTGATCACATGTTTCTTGCGGGGAAATGATTCAGCAGCGCTCATTATTGCGGTATTATCACTTTCTGTGCCGCAGCTCGTAAATATTATCTCTTCAGGCAATGCTCCGATGAGTAATGCAACCATTTCCCTCGATTTCTCTATTTTTCTATGCAGTTGCCCGCCGAACGTATGCATGCTTGAAGGGTTGCCATAAAAATCTGAAAGAAACGGCAGCATCTCCTGGAACACTTCCTGTGATATTTGTGTCGTGGCATTATTATCAAGGTAGATCGTGTTCATCCCTGTGTCTCCACTACAATATCCTCACTAACCAATTCTTTTAGTTTCTCCTGAATTCTTCCGAGTGTTACATCTGACATCATACAGCCGGTACACATCCCCCGCAGTTCAACAATCACTTTATTCCCTTCTATATCTATCAATTCCACATCCCCGTTATCAGCCTGGAGACCTGGCCTTATTTCTGTTTCGATAATCTCCTGTACGAGGGCGATTTTCCGGAGATTTGTCAGCTTTTTAGGTTTAGCCGGCATTGCCGGTTTTTTTACAGACCACAAATCTGTCAGGATATCATTGATTTCTGCACGGCATTCTCCGCAACCGCCGCCGGCTTTGGTATAGTCAGTAATTTCATCAACCGTAGTAAGGTGATTTTCAATCGCTATCTTCCGTATCTTGTCTTCAGTGACATCAAAACACTTGCATACAACCTTTTCTTTGGGTTCTAAAGGAAAAGATTCACCTCTATAGTTGGCTATGGCTGCCTCAAGCGCTTCTCTTCCCATGACAGAACAGTGCATCTTCTGATCAGGCAGGCCGCCGAGATAATCAGCAATATCCTTATTCGTGATTTTTAAAGCCTCTTCCGGGGTTTTTCCTTTTACCAGTTCAGTAAGGGCTGATGAACTCGCTATGGCGCTTGCGCATCCAAAGGTCTGGAATTTGGCATCAGTGATCCTGCCTGTATCTTTGTCTATTTTGAGAAAGAGCTTGAGCGCATCACCGCATACAATATTTCCCACTTCACCGACAGCGTCCGCATCCGCAATCTCTCCTGCATTCCTGGGGTGTAAAAACGCATTTTTGACCTTTTCAGTATATTCCCACATAGTTACATTAATACACAGAAATTATTCTAAGTCAATGCCTGAAAATATGAGAAATCAGGACAGGCATGGACATAGTTTCCAGTTTTTGGATATTAGGAATAAGGGAAGGATCAGGCGGCAAGGAGTGGATTCATATTCCTGATCTTTTCCCTTATCATTTACGCAATTGTTTAACCCTACAATTTAAGTGTTCCTTGCAGGGATTTTGAAAAAAAAAGAGAGATAGTGTTACATTATTTTACGTTAGATATTTTACTGGAAGGAGTACTTGTGCAGAGAATACCGCTCACCCCTGGGGGATTCAGAAAACTTCAGGAAGAACTTGAGAAACTCATGAAAGTTGACAGGCCAAAGAATATACAGGCCATAGCAGAAGCCCGCGCTCACGGTGACCTGTCTGAAAATGCCGAGTATCATGCTGCAAAGGAACAGCAGTCTTTTATTGCAGGCAGAATAGAGGAGCTTAAATCCAAAATAGCGTTGGCTCAGGTTATTGATCCATCCAAAATTAAACAGTCCAGCGTCGGCTTTGGAGCAAAGGTCAGGGTGCTTGATACAGAGGCTGATGTGGAATACTTCTTTATTCTTGTCGGTACTGAAGAAGCTGATCTAAAACAGGGGAAGATTTCACTCAGCTCACCTGTAGGGAAAGCGCTTATCGGAAAAGAAGTGGGAGATACGGCTGTAATAAAGGCCCCTGCAAGAATGATAGAGTATGAGATATTGGAGATAACCTTTGAGTAGATATTTTACATCCGCAATTATAGAGAATATCGCCTTAAATAATAACCATAACCTTCTAACTCTGAACATGCCTGAGGGAACAGTGGAGCCTTTACCGGGACAGTTTTATATGCTCGAAGTAAACAGGGGTACCGCTCCTCTTTTGAAAAGGGCCTTCAGTCTTTTCAGGAGAATTTCCGGCGGTTTTCAGGTGATGTACAGGATAAAGGGCAGGGGGACTTCTCTCTTGAGGGAAATGAGAAAGGAAGATACTATTGAGGTTCTCGGGCCCCTTGGAAACCACTATCCGGTCCCTCCGGAAGGAGAGGCGCCTTTAGTTATTGCAGGTGGAATAGGCATCGCCTCTGTCTTCCCTTTTCTTAATAATTATCAGGGAAGGGCATCTGTTTTCTATGGCGCACGCTCCGGTGATGAGATTTTTATGCTGGATGAACTGAAGGCTATGAGCAAAGAAATATTTATTTCCACTGATGACGGCTCTCTGGGGACAAAAGGAAATATTGTTGATGTTCTGAATAATTTTTTAAACAGCAACAGGTCAGATATCAACAATTATGTATTGTACGCATGCGGTCCTCATACTATGCTTAGAGCAATTTCAGAGGTCTCTGCCTCAAGGGGCATCACAGCATATATTTCGATGGAAGAGCATATGGCCTGCGGCCTCGGGGCTTGCCTCGGGTGTGTGGTGAAAACGAAAACAGGCTATAAGAGAGTTTGCAAGGAAGGCCCGGTGTTTAAATCAGAAGAGATTATATGGTGACAGGATGAACCTTGAGGTTTGCATCGGGAAACTGAAGCTTAAGAATCCGGTTATGACGGCCTCAGGCACCTTCGGTTATGGCGAAGAATATTCAGAGTTTGTAGATCTTAACAGGCTTGGAGCTGTTGTAGTAAAGGGACTTTCCCTGATGCCAAAGGAAGGAAATCCGACACCGCGTATTGTAGAGACGCCTTCAGGGATGCTCAATTCTATAGGCCTTCAGAATATAGGGATCGAGAGATTTATCAAAGAGAAGATACCGTTTCTTAAACGATTCAACACCTCAGTAATAGTCAATTTTTTTGGAGATACAAAAGAAGAATATGTTGAAGCGGCCCGGATGCTGAGTTGCGTGGACGGGCTTCACGGCCTTGAGATGAATATATCCTGTCCGAATAAGCAGGCGGGATGGAGTATCTTCGGCACTGATCCAAAGGTCACTTTTGATGTTGTCAGCGCTGTAAGGAAGAAGACGAATCTTACGCTTATTGTCAAACTTTCACCTAATGTCACCGATATTGCACTTATGGCAAAGGCAGCTGAAGATGCAGGTGCAGACGCTGTCTCTTTAATAAATACCCTAACAGGCATGGCTATTGATATACAGACCAGAAAGCCTAAGCTGGCGAATGTCAGAGGGGGGTTATCAGGCCCGGCTATCAGGCCGATCGCAGTTAGAATGGTTTACGAAGTAAAACAGGCGGTGAAGATACCCATAATAGGTATGGGAGGCATCATGAATTCTGATGATGCAATGGAATTTATTATCGCCGGAGCTACGGCTGTTGCAGTCGGCACCGCAAACTTTATTAATCCGATGGCTACAATCGAAATTCTTGATGGCATGATCGAATATATGAAAAAACACGGCATAGAGAATATAAGTTCTTTAACCGGGACTGTAAATGTCACATAACTACTCAGGTAGATAGGCTGAAGACTTTTAGGAGTAAATCATGCGTGGTCACACAAAACTTCGTGCATTTGAGTTGAGATAATTTATAGCCTTCAGCCTTCAGTCTAAACACCTGATCAGTTGCATTTTTTCTTAGTCCTTAAATATCCCGCAATAATACTTGACAGAAATACTAAACTATTATAATTTAAACAATGCTGAGATTATCTACAAAAAGTCAGTATGGGGTAAGGGCCATGTTCGAGATAGCAAATGGCTATCAGACAGGGCCCGTGACCATAAAAGAGATATCCGAAAAGCAGGCTGTGTCAACAGCATATCTTGAACAGATATTAAACACACTGAGAAAGGCCGGGATTATAAAAAGCGTGAGAGGTCCTGGCGGCGGTTATGTGTTAAATAAAGCCCCGGATAATATCAGCATTGGAGCAATTCTCAGGGAACTTGATGGCCCTGTTGCCATAACCTCCTGCCTCGACCCCAAGGAAGGATGCATGAGAATTGATGGCTGTGTTACGCATCTATTATGGAAATCCCTTGGTGAGAAGATAGAGGCTTTTCTTGATAATATGACCCTGCAGGACTTGATTGAGAACCAGCCACAAATAAAGACGAACAGAAAGAAGAATAAAAGTAAGAGGCCGGAGCGGCTGATTAAAATACCGTTATGAAATTCATAGAGAATGTAAAGCCTGATGTAACAACGGATATTGTTTATATGATGTGTCCCATGCATCTTCTGAAACTCGAGGAGCAGATAAAAGAACTCGAACAGGGACAGATACTCGAGATAATGACTGATTATGACGGCGCGCTTGAAGATATTCCGGCATGGTGTGATAAGACCGGAAATGAATTTCTCGGCATGGAAGATTCCGGTGATTTTTACAAGTTTTATATTAAAAAGCTTACGAGGTGATTATGAGAAAGTGTTATTTTGATCATGTTGCAACGAATCCCCTGCATCCTGAGGCGCTTGAGGCGATGATGCCTTATTTTAAAGAGGAATTCGGCAATCCCCTTAGTATTTATGAATATGGCAGCAGGGCCAAGAAGGCTATTGAAGAGGCAAGAGAAAAAGTCGCCGGTCTTGTCAAGGCAAAACCTGCGGAAATCATTTTTACTGCCAGCGGGGCTGAAGCAAATAATTTCGCCTTGAGGGGCATTGCCCTTGCAAAGCAGAATGAAGGCAAGCATATCGTGGTTTCGAGGATGGAGCACCACTCAATCCTGAACTCAGCCAGGTTTCTGGAGAAAAGCGGTTTTGTCGTTACCTATCTCCCTGTTGATAAAAAAGGTTTTGTAGACCCGGCTGCCGTTAAGAAAGCGATAACAAAAGAAACTGTTTTGATATCTGTAACACACGCCAGCAGTGAGGTGGGCACAATAGAACCTTTGAAGGAAATAGTAAAGGTGGCAAAAGAGCATAATGTCCTTGTCCATACTGATGCTGTTGCTGCTGTCGGTAATATACCGGTTGATGTCAAAGACCTGGGGGTTGACCTCCTCAGTATGGCTGCACATCAGTTTTACGGGCCAAAAGGCGCCGGAGCGCTTTTTATAAAACAGGGCTTGAGGATAGTGCCGCTTATCTATGGTGGAATCCAGGAGACCGGCAGACGTGCCGGCACAGAGAATGTCCCTGCAATTGTCGGAATGGGAAAAGCGGCTGAACTCGCGCAAAAAGAGTTGCAGGGCAGAATGGATTATTTACGGCCGCTCCGAGACCGCATTATCAATACCATGTCAGGGGCAAAAAATGTTTTTCTGACCGGTGACAGTGAAAACAGACTGCCCGGGCATGTGAGTTTTTGTGTAGAATTCATCGAAGGAGAGGCGCTGCTTCTTCTGCTTGCTTCGAAAGGTATTTTTTCAGCAAGCGGTTCTGCCTGTTCATCAAAGGCTCTCAAGGCCTCGCCGGTATTGCTTTCTATGGGTGTCCCGGCAGGACTCGCACAAGGTTCGATTGTATTCAGCCTTGGTATGGGGAACACCCCTGAAGATGTAGATTATCTGCTTGAGGAGTTCCCTGTAGTTATAAAAAGACTTAGAGATATTTCTCCGTTTGCGCAAGGATGGGGAGATAAGGAGGAAGGTGGAGAATGTACAGTGAAAAAGTGATGGACCATTTTACCAATCCGAGGAATGTCGGCGATATGGAGGACGCTGATGGTGTAGGCATTGAAGGAAATCCGACCTGCGGCGATACCATGAAGATCTCTATCAAGGTTAAGGACAATCGTATTGTTGACGCTAAATTCAAGACATTTGGCTGCGGTTCTGCCATTGCGGTAAGCAGTATGGTAACTGAAATGGTAAAGGGCAAGACTCTGGAGGAAGCGATGGCAATATCCAAGGAAGCTGTTGCAGATGCCTTGGATGGTCTTCCTCCCCAGAAGATGCACTGCTCGAATTTGGGGGCCGATGCCTTACGAAAAGCTATTGAAGATTATAAGAGCAGACAGAATAAATAGATTCATTAATTCAAAACAGGTGAGCCTCTTGCAAAAGCATGAGAATTCCCATTTTGTCATTCCGAACGAAGTGAGGAATCTTTTACTATCAATGAGTTATAAGACCTCTCGCTCCGCTCGAGGTGACATTTTCGAGACTTTTGCAAGAGCCTCAGGTGAATTAGAATATTCCGAAATAGATTATGCGGGCTGATTGTCAATAGATAATTGTGAATACAGCAATACAGCAACCTTTCCTTTACAAAAAAAAAACGAACTGGTAATATATTATGTTCCGGGAGAGGTGGCCGAGCCGGCTGAAGGCAACCGCCTGCTAAGCGGTTGTGGGGGTAAGACTCCACCCAGGGTTCGAATCCCTGCCTCTCCGCCATATTTAGGGTTAAAAAAAAATTAAGGAGGAAGCAATGAAGAAACAAGTTTTAGCAGTTGTATGCAGTCTTTCACTTTTATTGGCAGCAGGAGCTTGCAAGAAGAAAGAGGAAAAACCACCGGTACCCCAAACAGGCATGCCGGCCCAGCAGGAGGGTATGCCCCCAGGGCAGGAGGTAATGATGCCAAAGGGCCAGACGACCGTTGTTGTCCCTGACTCTGTAAAGGGTAAATGGAAAGGAGTAATCCTTGTTGTGACGGATAAGAAAACCAATAAACCTCAGGAATTTACAGTAAATCTCAACAGTGACCTTTCAATTCCAAATTCAAATCTGAAAATTTCTGTCGGAGAATTCCTGCCTGACTTTAAAATGGACGGCCTCACTATCACTTCAAGTTCAAATGAACCGAACAATCCTGCCGTCGGGGTGAAAGTCTTTGAAAATGATAAGGAGATTTTTAAAGGATGGCTGTATTTAAAATTTCCTGCGATCCATCCTTTTGAACATCCTGCCTACAGTATTGCCCTGAAAAGCGGGCAGAAGAAAGGCTAATACCTGAGACAGAAGGTGTGCGCCCTTAGCTCAGCTGGATAGAGCGTCAGACTACGAATCTGTAGGCCGGGGGTTCGAATCCCTCAGGGCGCGCCAGCTTTAATGAGCATTAATATTAACCAGGATCCTGAGGTTTATTTTATGAGGCTGGCTTTGAAAGAAGCCGGCCGTGCTTTTCAGACAGGAGAAGTCCCGGTCGGAGCTGTTTTTGTAAAAGATGGAAAAGTCATAAGTTCCTCCCATAACCTCAGAGAAACCACGAAAGACCCTTCAGCTCACGCGGAGATCCTTGTATTGAGAGATGCTGCTAAAATATCCGGCAGTTGGCGCTTGAACGAATCGACAATATACGTTACCAAGGAGCCGTGCGTCATGTGCGCCGGGGCCCTTGTGAATTCCAGGATAACACGTCTGGTTTACGGCTGCAGGGATGAGAAGGCAGGCGGGGTTGATAGCCTTTACAAGATTCTCAATGACAAGCGGCTGAACCATCAGGTCGAGGTTGTTTCCGGCATCCTTGAGGATGAATGTGCCGGGATACTCAGAAAATTTTTTAAAGAGCGCAGACTGCGTTAAAGACCCTTTTTTCGCGACGAAAACGGACCGTGTTTATCTCAACCCCAGCACATCCTGCATATCGTATAATCCGGAAGGCTTTCCGGCAAGCCACGAGGCAGCTTTTAAAGCGCCTCGTGCAAAGGTATCCCTGCTTGAGGCCTTGTGGGTGATTTCGATCCTCTCTCCAAGTCCCCCGAATAATACGGTATGTTCTCCTACAATATCGCCGGCCCGCAGGGTCTGGATTCCTATCTCTTTTTTAGTCCTCTGGCCAATGATGCCTTTTCTTGCATAAACAGCTATTTCGTCAAGGTCCCGGTTCACAGCATCTGCTATTACCTGCGCCATTTTCAAGGCAGTGCCGCTGGGGGCGTCTTTTTTTAATCTGTGGTGAGCCTCCACAATTTCAATATCATAGTCATCACCCAGCACCCTGGCTATATCCTGAAGGACCTTTAGCAGGAGATTGACCCCGAGACTCATATTCGAGGCCAATACGCACGGGATGGTTTTAGTCAGGGCTTCGATCTCTTTTAAATCTTCTTTGGAAAACCCTGTTGTTCCAATAACCATCGCCTTACCTTTGGCTGAGGCGATTTTAAGGTTTTCCTTTGTTGATTCTATGGAAGTGAAATCTATGACTAAATCAACCTTGTCAATTATCTCTTCAATGCCTGCTGAAAGTCTTATCCCGGTTTCACCAATCCCGGTGAGAATACCGACGTCTTTGCCTATATCAGCGTGGCCTTTTTTTTCAAAAGCGCCTGAAAGATATATGCCTTCATATTCTTTTGAAAGGGCTGTTATTCTGCTGCCCATCTTTCCTGCTGCGCCTGCTACTGCAATTTTTATCATGTTAGCCTCCAATATGCTTTTAACGAATTTAAAAAACCGCAGAGTTCACAGAGTTATTATATCTCTTTTTTGGGTTATTACTCTGTGTCCTGTTTTTTGTTTAATAGTCATGGTGTTTTCTCTGTGTTCTCTGTGGTGAATTTCTGTTTTTTTATGCTTGCGTTCTATTTGTTGTCTTCCCCTTCTTCCTCCTCTGATTGGGCTGTTTCATCTACAGGTTTCCCGGGAATCCGGTATTCATCTGATGCCCATGCCCCAAGATCGATAAGCTTGCAGCGTTCAGAGCAAAACGGTCTGAAAGGGTTCTCTTCCCAGGTTGTTATATTTTTACATACAGGACAGGTAATTTTCATGTTATTAAACTCCTGTATTTTGAATTTTTTCTCTATCTTTTTTCAACAGGTTTTTTATTAATATGTCCGAGATAATTCCGTTTACGACTCCTGTGAGAGCTCCGATGAGTAAAATGAGGGGGCTGATTATGAGCACAGGCTCGAGCCTTTGTATAAATAAAAAATAAGCCAAAGATAATTGCGCTATGTTATGGAAGAGCGCGCCGATCAGGCTTATTCCTACAGCGCCGAAGATATTTTTGAATGCCTTTATGGTCAAGCCCATCGCAACCACACTGGCTATGCCGCCCCCTGCGCTGAGAATAAAGGCCGGGCCGAGGAAAGTGCCGAGGAAAATTGATGCAAGCACAACCCTTATCAAGGTGACCATGAGGGCGGTTCTGAAGCCGTACAGGATAAGGGCGACAAGCGTTATGATATTTGCGAGGCCGGGCTTAAACCATGGTATCGGTGTTGGAAGAAGGCTTTCAAAACCATGCAAGGCAAGGGCATAAGCTGAAAGAATAGCGATACGGCGCTTATCCTGTAATTGCATCAAGGCCTGGTTGTTGATCTTTTTTGCTGCCGCCTACAATAATCACGAGTTTATTTGGAAGGCATACGATTACTCCTTTGGATATCCAGCCTTCTTTAGCGCAAAGCTGGTTTGGACAATGCGGCTCTTTTACGCGCACTTTTCCTTCTTTTATTTCTATAAGGGTATCGCCATAGGGACCGTCAACAGAGAGTAATCTGTCTGCGTACAAGGGAAGGGTATAGGCCGGTTTCCCGTCCATTTCTATGACAACGTCCGGGTTATGGGACAGGGCATCTCTTGAAATAAAGATACCGGCTATGGATATGGAGATCAGGAACAAAAACAACAGCCTGTCTGCCACCGTGGTATTTTTAATGGTTTCTTTCAATGGTAAGTATCCCCTCTAATCCTGGTGTTGTATGAATAGAGCCTTTGCTGTCGATTATCATAGCATCTAACCCTATTTCTTTCGCAAGTCTCAATCCTTTTTCAGGCCCAAGTATAAAAAGAGCGGTGGAGAAGGCGTCGGCCATGGCTCCTTGTTCTGCAATTACAGTTACGCTTTGGCAGGTATTTGCCGGATGACCTGTTTTGGGTGTCAGCAGATGATGAAACCTCTGACCGTTAATTATGAAATATCGTTCATAATCCCCTGAAGATGAGATTGCCGTACCGCTGAGATTTATCCTGGCGATTATCTCATCGTCATTGTTTTTTTGCCGGGGGTTTTTAATGCCCACAACCCAGGGCTTTTTATCAGGTCGTAAGCCAAAGGATTTTATGTCGCCGGCTATCGCGACAAGACCGGCGTTTATTCCTTTTTGTTTCAGGGCCTGCACCGCGAGATCAGCAGCGTATCCTTTTGCGATACCTCCCAAATCAAGCAGCATATCTTTCTTTTTAAGCAATACTGTGGATTTGTCTCTGTCAATAACAATGTTTTTGTAATTGACGAGAGGAAGTTTTTTCCGGATTTCGGCATCTGTTGGTTTAATTTTATCAAGAAAATCCCATAGTTTTATCACTGGCCCTATCGTAGGGTCAAAAGCCCCCCCTGATTTTTCAGAGATGTAGACCGCTTTTTCTATGATATCAAGGGTTTCAGGAGATACTTTGACTTCACGTATTCCGGCGTTCCTGTTGATGGCTGATAATTCGCTGCTATCAGAATAAAAATTAATAAGATTCCCGAATTTCTCGATAACGTCAAAGGCATTGTCTATAGCAGCATCAGCCGCGTCTTTAGAATCTGCCACTACTGTGATAGTAACAAAAGTATCCAGCAGGGCTTTGCTTTTCTTGTATGAGGATAGCTTATGAGATGAACAGGAACTCAACAGCATACAAAGGAAAAGAAGAAGCAGAAACAGCTTATAATTTTTCATTAAAATAATAAAACTCCTTAAAAGAATTGCTCCTAAGTTTAAAATAAATATGAATAAATTTAAAAGCAAGAGGAGGCGGCATTCATGAATTTGGATTTAAGGAACATTCCGGTGTAGGATGCAGGATTATCGGCAATGTCTTCAGGAGTTCCCTGCGCAATCACGTAACCTCCATTTTCGCCTCCTTCGGGCCCCAAATCTACAAGATAGTCTGCTGACTTTATAACATCAAGATTATGCTCTATGACGATTACTGTGTTTCCCTGATCTGCGAGCATATTGATAATATCGAGAAGCCTTTGAATATCGGAAAAATGAAGGCCTGTAGTCGGTTCATCCAAAATATAGAGTGTATTGCCTGTTGATTTTTTGCCCAGCTCACGCGAAAGCCTGATCCTTTGGGATTCACCACCTGAAAGTGTCAAGGCTGATTGACCGAGTTGGAGATATCCAAGCCCGATATCTTCGAGCACCACCAGTTTTCTTCGGATATTGGGAATATTCTCGAAGAAACTTAATGCTTCTGTTACCGTCATATCGAGGACTTCTGAGATATTTTTTCCCTTGAATTTGATTTCAAGGGTTTCATTATTATATTTTTTACCTTTGCAACTGTCGCAGAGTATGTACACATCCGGCAAAAAATGCATTTCAACTTTAATTAATCCGTTGCCGTGACATGATTCGCATCTCCCCCCCGGCAGATTAAAGCTGAACCTGGATGATGAATAACCCCTGATTTTTGCATCCTGGAGGAGTGAGAAAAGCTCCCGGATAGAAGAGAAAAAATCGGTATATGTCGCGGGATTTGACCTTGGAGTGCGTCCAATAGGTGACTGATCAATACTGATGACCCTGTCAATTAAATGCAGGCCTGTTATGTCAGTATATTTTTTCTGCTGGAGAAGCCTGTTTGCAGGTAAACGAGAGAGGCTTTTATGGGCGGCATCATAGAGCAAGTCAAAAATCAATGTGCTTTTCCCTGAACCGGAAACACCGGTAACACAGGTAAACAGCTTAAGAGGTATTTTTACGTCAATATTCTTCAGATTGTGTTCAGAGGCGCCTTTTATTGTAATAAAATCCCTGGCCTTTCTTCTTTTTGCAGGGGTTGCGATAGATAGGGCGCCTTTTAGGTATTGACCGGTGAGGGATTTATCATTCTGCTTTATCTCCTCAGCAGTCCCCTCTGCAACAACCCATCCGCCTTTTGTCCCGGCGCCCGGTCCCATGTCAACAATATGATCTGCCCAATTGATTGTTTCTTCATCATGTTCAACAATGATAATTGTATTGCCGGCATTCTTTATATCAGAAAGGCTTTTTAGAAGCTTGTCGCAGTCTTTTGGGTGGAGGCCGATGCTGGGTTCATCCAAAACATATAAGACGCCTGTTAGAGAAGAACCCATCTGTGTAGCAAGCCTCACCCTTTGGGATTCACCTCCTGAGAGCGTCAGGGACGGTCTGTCCAGGGTCAGATATCCCAACCCGACATGAATTAAAAAAGAGAGTCGGTCTTTAATTTCTTTTAGTATTCTCGATGCGATGATAGCCTCCCTCTCTGTCAACATGATATTTCCCAGAAACAAGGTGGCGTCATTTATAGACATCCGGCAGAAATCTCCTATATTGATACCTTGAAAAAAAACACTTAAAGCCTCTTTCCTTAACCTTAGGCCGTCACATGCTCTGCAGCGCTGCTGTTGGTATATTGCTGTTGAGTCTTCCTGAATCCCTTTGAACCCAAGTCCATTACATTCAGGACAGGCCCCGCTCGCACTGTTAAAGGAGAAGAATCTCGGATTGATGTCAGGATAGCTTATTCCGCATTTAAGACAGGCAGCGGTAGTCGAAAAAATAATATCCTTGTTCTTGTCGACAATGTTGACGACAAGGGTATCAGCGTATTTGAATGAAGTCTCTATCGCCTCTGTGGCCTGTCTTTCGATCCCATTTTTTATTATCAGCCTGTCTATGACTATCTCTATGGTATGTCGTTTCTTTTTCTCCAGTATTATATCTTGTGTCAGGTCCATCATTTCATTGTCTATCCTGGCTCTGACAAATCCCTCGCTGCGCATTTCCTGAAGTTCTTTATGGTAGGTCCCTTTTCGGTCCCTTACTATCGGCGAAAGGATCTGTATTTTTGTATTTGCAGGCAAGGAGAGCACCTCTTTAAGGATATTATTCGATTCCTGAGGCGAGATTTCGGATCCGCAGTTATAACAGGACGGTTTTCCGAGGCGTGTATAAAGAACACGAAGATAATCGTAAACTTCTGTTATCGTTCCCAATGTAGAGCGGGGACTTCTGCTGACTGTTTTCTGGTCAATTGCGATAGAAGGGGAAAGTCCTTCTATAAAATCAATATCAGGCTTCTGCATCTGCTCCAGAAATTGTCTCGAATATGCAGACAGGCTTTCAACATAACGTCTTTGGCCTTCGGCATAAATTGTATCTATTGCAAGAGATGATTTGCCGGAGCCCGAGGGGCCGGTTATCACCGTGATCGCGTCTCTTGGAATAGCGAGATCAATATTCTTAAGGTTATGCTCCCGGGCGCCCTTGATCAGGATAAATTTCTGCATGGCTTATTTTTTATAATAACTTAATGGATACTGATAAGTTAACTGAGGGGCTGCAAAAAGGAGACATTTTACTTCTGAGCAAACCACCCCTGCCCCTCCTTAACCAAGGAGGGGAGTTGTTGATACCGAAAGCTCCCCGCCTAATTTAGGAGGGGGGGCCGAAGGCCGGGGTGGTAAGCGGTATTAAACAAACCCCTGAATTTGTGATTTACCCGCTTGAAATGAGAAGTAACCTATTATTTTAACTTTTAAGGCAGGTGTTGTAAGATATGTATACTATTTGGCATCTGTTTTTGCGTATATGAGTCAGGCCTAAAAACAGAAAAGGAAAGGAAGTATGCACGCGGCCACAGATAAGATAACGGTTTATTTACGGATGATTAAGTTCTCCCATTCGATATTTGCCCTTCCGTTTGCTTTTACATCAGCCTTGTTGGCTGCCTCGGGAATCCCGGAAGCAAGGCAGATTATATGGATAGTGATTGCGATGGTGGGCGCACGGTCAGGCGCTATGGGACTGAACAGGATTGTAGACAGGAAAATCGACAGTTTAAATCCTCGTACTGAAGGGCGTGAAATCCCGCAGGGCGCCATCAGTGTTTTTGAAGCAGCTTTCTTGGTCATTGTTTCTTTTGGTTTTTTTGTGCTTGCCGCATATATGCTTAATCCCTTATGTCTGAAGCTGTCTCCGGTAGCGATCGCTGTGCTTATTACCTATTCCTATACAAAACGATTCACATGGATGTCTCATTTTGTCCTCGGCCTCTCAATATCTGCTGCGCCTCTCGGTGCATGGATTGCGGTAAAAGGATCTTTTGATATTGAGATTATTCCTTTGGTCATCGCTGTAATTTTCTGGCTGGCCGGATTCGACGTGTTATACGCATTGCAGGATATTGACTTTGACAGAAAACACGGACTTTATTCGATACCAAAAAGATTTGGTATCAGGAAATCTATTTATATATCCAGGATATTCCATTTGCTGGCGTTTTTCCTGCTTGTAGTAAACGGCATAATTTTTATGCTGGGTGGATTTTATTGGACCGGGCTGTTTCTGGTAGCAGGGCTTTTTCTTTATGAACATTCACTGATTCAGGAGGATGATCTCAGTAAGCTCAACATCGCTTTTTTTAACATGAACGGTTATATCAGCGTGACTGTATTGCTCTTTACCCTGATGGATTATCTGGTATGAAAAAATACGTTTTTGCCCTGACCGGCGCTACTGGTTCTATTGTCGGCATAAGAGTTTTGCGGGAGGTCGTTAAGATATCAGAAGTCCATCTGGTCATATCTTCACAATCATTCCCTATTATCCGGCAGGAAACCGGGCTTGACTGGTACGGTGATACGGCAGAAGATGTGCAGGGCAAGGTCAGAGAGTCCTTAACCTCAGATAACATTCATTATTATCATGAAATGGACCTTGCTGCTCCGGTTTCAAGCGGGTCTTTTAAGACAGATGGAATGTTTATCGTCCCTTGTTCGATGAAGACCCTCTCAGGAATTGCAAACGGCTATACGGAAAACCTAATACAAAGAACTGCTGATGTAACTATAAAAGAGGGTAGAAACCTCGTAATTTCGCCGCGGGAGATGCCTTTTAGCGCCATTCATCTCGAAAACATGCTGAAACTGGCAAGACTGGGGGTCAAAATAGCGCCCCCTGTTATGGGGTTTTATCACGAACCACGGACTATAGAGGATATGATAGATTTTGCCGCCGGAAAAATGCTTGACCTGATGGGAATAGAGCATAATATCTTCAAAAGGTGGGGCTGATGTCATTTTGTTATAGTTATCAACATCCCAAGGCTATCACATATTTCACTCATCAATTTATTGACTTAACAGCATATTGATAGATAAAATAAGGCAATTATATTTGAACTCGGTTTGGAGGTAACAAATGCCTATTTATGAATATATCTGCATGACGTGTATTGAAAAATTCTCATTGCTTCAGACTGTCAATGCTTCTGAGCATGAAACAAAGTGTCCAAAGTGTGCAACAAATAAGGTAAAGAAAGTGTTATCTTCATTCTGTTGCTCTTCGGCATCAGGCGGGGATATGACTTCATCCATGCCTTCCCGTGGATTTTCAGGAGGTGGTTGAGGCGTTTCGTCATGTTGAACATTTTGTTCAGCAAAGCTGATACATAAAAAGTCTTGATTTTTTCAGTACTTAGCAATAAAATAATGCAAATTGGTTTAAAGAGGTGAAGGATGGCCCATAAGCTGTTACTCGCAGATGATAGTATTACCATACAGAAGGTAGTAGAACTTGTCCTTGCTGAAGAGGATTTTCAGATAAAGTCTGTGAGCAACGGCGAAGACGCCCTTAATCTTCTCAATACCTTTAAGCCGGACATTGTCCTTGCCGACATAGAAATGCCCAGGATTAACGGGTATAATTTGTGTGAAAAAATAAAGAATAATCCTTCGACTTCTCACGTGCCGGTTATTCTCCTTGCCGGAGCGTTTGAACCAATAGACGAAGAACTTGCCCGACAGGTGGGCGCTGATGACGTTGTTATCAAACCGTTTGAATCGCAAGAGCTGATAAGCAAGCTGAATGCTGCACTGACTATGGTTTCTGCTGAAACTGAGCAGGACATGTTCGGAGGAGGGGAAGAAGAGGTGCTGGAAGCAGTTGAGGAAGCTGAGGCTTTTGCAGAAACTGAAGAAGCCGGAGTTGGAGCAGAAGGGCTTGAAGAAGACCTCTGGTCTATGGAAGAAGTTCCCGAGACTGTTGAAGAGTTGGCTGAAGATCAGGGGATAGAAGAGGCTTTTGAAATAATGGAAGAAGCCCCCTTGGCTGCGCCGGAATTTAAGCCGGAGTTTGTTATGGAAGAAAAAGCTGCACGGCCAATAGCAAGAGGCACTGTTATAGCTGAACCCGAGATGCCTACGAAAGAAGAATTTCTAAGGCAATTCGAAAAAATTATCGACAAAAAAGTCACTGCGAGCCTGTCCACGCTTGATATAAAAGAAGCATTGCTTGCCTCTCTCATGCCTTCCATGAAGGATGCGGTAGAAAAGGTATTATGGGAAGTGGCGCCTGAGCTTGCGGAGAAAGTATTGAAGGAAATTCTCAAGAGCTCTGTTTCATCTCTGACTACAGAAGTAGAAAAGGTCATATGGGAAACGGTTCCTGATCTGGCTCATACAATGATCTCCAGAGAAATTGAAAAGATAAAATCCGATTTCTAAATATATTTTTAAAAAAATGCGACGGGGAACGGTATTGCTAATTCCCCGTCTTTCTTTGTTATGGCTGAACTAGAGAAAAGTTATAATCCCGAAGGCGTTGAAGAAAAATGGTATGAATTTTGGTTAAGCAGAAATTATTTTATTGCTGATCCGGATTCTGATACCGAAGCATTTTCTATTGTAATCCCTCCCCCGAATGTCACAGGAACTCTTCATATGGGACATGCCCTTAATACTGTCATACAGGACATACTGGCACGCTGGAAAAGGATGTGCGGTTATAACGTCCTCTGGATTCCCGGTATGGACCATGCCGGTATCGCCACTCAGAATGTTGTTGAAAGACAGCTCGCTGCCGAAGGCATAGACAGACATCATCTCGGCAGAGACGCATTTATCGAACGTGTTTGGCAATGGAAGGCTGAATATGGCGGCAGGATTATCCACCAGTTGAAACGTCTCGGCGCTTCGTGTGACTGGTCAAGGGAAAGATTCACCCTTGACAAAGGGCTCTCACTGGCTGTTATTGAGGTTTTTGTAAGCCTCTATGAACAGGGCCTCATCTATAGGGACAACAGACTCATAAACTGGTGTCCCAGATGTCATACCGCATTGTCTGATATTGAAGTAGAACATGAAGAAGTTGAAGGCAACCTCACGTATATAAAGTATTTTCTTGCAGGAGGAGAGGACTATATAATTGTTGCCACCACCAGGCCTGAAACAATGCTTGGAGATACTGCAGTAGCTGTGAATCCTGAAGATGACCGGTACAAAAACTTTATCGGAAAAAGCATATTGCTTCCTCTTGCAAACAGGGAAATTCCTGTTGTCGCAGATAACTCTGTAGATACCGCTTTCGGCACAGGCGCTGTAAAAGTAACACCGTCTCATGACTTCAATGATGAGGCGATAGCAAAACGGCAGAGCCCACAGCTTCCCTTTATCAATGTAATCAGTCCAGAAGGTAAAATGACGGCAGAGGCCGGCCATAAATACGCGGGGATGGACAGGTATGAATGCCGAAAAGCTGTTGTTATGGATCTGGCGGATGCCGGACTTATAGAAAGAAGAGAAAAATATACTCATTCCATAAGTCAGTGCTACCGGTGCAAGACAGTTATAGAACCTCTCCCTGCTTTACAGTGGTATGTAAAGGTGCAGCCTCTCGCAGATGAGGCTATGAAGGCGGTCAGGGAAGGTGGAACGAAAATCATACCGAAATCCTGGGAAAACACATACTTTGCGTGGATGGAAGGGATTAAAGACTGGTGTATATCCAGGCAGATATGGTGGGGACACAGGATACCGGTTTGGTACTGTGATGCGTGCGGTGAGATGATGGTTTCCAGAACAGCGCCGCTGAAATGCGTGAAATGCTACAACTCTAACCTCAGGCAGGAAGAAGATGTTCTTGATACCTGGTTTTCATCCGCGCTCTGGCCGTTTTCCACCCTCGGATGGCCGGTCAGAACACCGGAACTCAAAAAATATTATCCCACAACAGCGCTTGTTACCGGCTTTGACATAATATTCTTCTGGGTCGCACGCATGATGATGCTGGGAATAAAGTTTATGGATGCCGTCCCCTTCAGAGATGTCTATATCCATGCCTTAGTCAGAGATTCGTCCGGACAAAAAATGTCTAAATCAAAGGGAAATGTGATAGACCCTCTTATTATGATGGACAAGTATGGTACAGACGCCTTCAGGTTTACCCTCGCTGCATTCGCCGCACAAGGACGTGACGTCAGGTTTTCCGAGGAAAGAGTGGAAGGGTACAGACACTTTGTCAATAAGCTCTGGAATGCCGCCAGATTTATCCTTCTTAACGCAGGCGATGCCTCTGTGCAGGATAAAATTGATATTCAGAAGCTGGATATCGGCAGCAGGTGGATATTAAGCAGACTGTCTTTTACTGCTGAAGAAATAGACCGCTCTCTTGCTGAATACCGGTTCAATGACGCGGCAAACAGCATCTATCATTTTATCTGGCACGAACTCTGTGACTGGTATATTGAGATGGTCAAGCCTGTTTTGTATGATGAAACTGCTGACAGACTTCCTCTCAGGCGGTGTCTTCTTTACGTACTTGAAAGGACTTTGAGGCTGCTTCATCCCTTTATGCCGTATGTGACGGAGGAGATATGGCAGAATATGCCCCATGAAGGAGAGAGCATCGTTACTGCTGAATACCCCAAAAATTTACTCAGAGAAACTGAAGCTGAAGAACATATGTCTATTATTATGGAGGCGGTAACAGGCGTCAGGACGATACGGGGTGAATTGAATCTGTCCCCTTCTCTTGAATTAAAGGCCCATATTAAAACACTCAGCAAAAAGGCAAGAGACGTTCTCACCGGGAATCTCACATATCTGAAAAAACTGGCAAAGGCGGATGTCATAGAGATAGGTCCTGAGGTAAAGAAGATAAAAGGTTCTTCTGTCGCAGTCCGAAATCATGTTGAAGTTTATGTGCCTCTTGAAGGCCTTTTAAATCTGGACCTTGAAATTGAACGGCTTAAAAAAGAAGAGGCAAAGGCTGAAGAGTCCATTATCTTTCTGAATAAAAAACTCCTCAATGAAGATTTCCTTAAAAGGGCGCCGAAAGAGGTTATTGCCAAGGAGCAGGAAAAGTGCGAAGAGTGCTTGAAAAAGAAAGAAAGGATTCTTGAAAATCTCCAAAAACTGTATGAAGCCAAAGGGGGAAAAGAATGAAAGAAAAAGAGCAGGAAATCAAGGGAAAATCGCTTGAAATCATTGAAGGGGAGTTCATTCAAATAAGCCAGAGCAGCGTCAGAAATGTCGAGGGCGGACATGTAGAAATGGAGCAGGTATGCGCTTTAAGTGTGGATGGAGAAAAGATAGAGGCTGAACAGAGCGCAGCGTTGATGATAAGCGGCGATGATATCACGATGAACCAAAGCGTGTGCATGGCAGTCGTGGCCAATAAAGCCAAACTGAAATTTTCCTGCGTGCCGATATCGTTAACAAGAGAAGATGCAACTATTAAAAAAAGTGCCGCAGGCATCATTGCTGCCAATAATGTGAAAGTCGACAATAGCGCCGCCTTTCTTGTCCTCGCCAAGAATGTTGACGGAAATATCAATACGTTATTTGACTGGAAATCTGCGGCAGCCCTCGGCGGGGTGCTCGGAGGCATTTGGGGGCTTTTTACTCTTTTAAAGAAGAGATAACCTGTTATGAATATGCCGTCAACTGTGGCCCGGTTGATAAAACATGCCATAGAAGAAGATATTGGTCATGGTGATATAACATCATCATTGCTCATCCCTGATGAGAGTGAGGCCAGGGCATTATATGTAGCAAAGGCCAATTTTGTAGTCGCCGGTTTTCCTTTTGCAAAAGAAGTCTTCAATATCCTGGATTCTGGCGCTGTATTTAAAACTTTTTTTGCAGAAGGCGCCAAGGTCAAAAAAGGAGATATTCTCGGAGAAGTATCAGGCAAGACAAAGGTATTGCTTGCCGGTGAACGGGTAAGCCTCAATATCCTGCAGAGGCTTTCCGGTATCGCTACGCTGACAAGCCAATTCGTGGATGCAGTAAAGGGAACCGGGACAAAGATTATTGATACACGGAAGACTGCCCCCTGTATGAGATTTATGGAGAAATACGCTGTCAAAATGGGAGGAGGCGAAAATCACAGGTTCGGCCTGTTTGACGGAATACTGATCAAGGACAATCACATCGAGGCTGTTGGCAGCATAGCAAAAGCGATATCGCTTGCAAAGGCAGGTCACCATCTTTTAAAAATAGAAGTTGAAGTAGAGAACCTTAATGATCTTCAGGAGGCCTTTGAGGCAGGGGCCGATATTATCATGCTGGATAACATGTCTGAAGGTGATATGAGAGAAGCTGTAAAGATCGTTCAAAAAAGAATCCCACTTGAGGCCTCGGGCAATGTCTCGCTTAACAATGTAAGGGAAATAGCTGAAACCGGGGTCGATATGATATCAATCGGAGCGCTGACCCATTCGGTGCTTGCTGCTGATATAAGTTTGAAGATAGTGCAATAAATTTTAATGACTATGAGATTGCCTGAATGGATACGCACTCGAAACCGTACTGATCGCCATGATATAAAACATTTATTGAGGCGTCATAAACTGTCTACTGTATGTGAAGAAGCCCGGTGTCCTAACAGGGGTGAGTGCTTTGCAAAGCCTACGGCAACGTTTATGATACTTGGAGCGCATTGCACGAGAAACTGCGGTTTTTGTTCTGTAAGCTCTTTTACTCCTGAGATATTAGATGAGAATGAGCCGGAAAATGTTGCCGGGGCTGCTGAAGAGCTGCAACTCAAATATATTGTTATTACCTCAGTAACAAGGGATGACCTCAGGGATGGCGGGGCAGGGCAGTTTGCAAAGACGATTAACGCTGTAAGGAAAAGGATGCCTCTTGTGAAGATAGAGGTCCTTACCCCTGATTTTCAGGGGAATATAAAATCCCTCAGGACAGTTCTGGAGGCCGGACCGGACGTATTTAATCATAACGTAGAAACAGTTGAACGGCTTTATCCTGTTGTCAGGCCGTCTGCGGATTACGGAAGGTCTTTATCGGTTTTAAGGCAGTCAAAGGAGGTCGCGCCTGATATTTTTACAAAGTCCGGTTTTATGCTTGGTCTTGGTGAGGCATTTGATGAAATTTTAACTGTCCTGCAAGATCTGCGAAAAGTTGATTGCGATTTTGTTACAATAGGTCAGTATCTCAGACCCACAAAGAGGAATCTTCCTGTGGTAGAATACATCCTTCCTGAGGTATTTGAGGACGTGAGGATGAAAGCCCTTGATATGGGTTTTAAGTATGCGGCTTCAGGGCCGCTTGTAAGAAGCTCTATGAACGCAGAGGAGATGTACAGACATGAGGGTATTAATATAGATGATTAACATTGGAATTATTGGCTTCGGCACAGTAGGGACCGGCGCCGCAGGCATACTTATTAATAACAGGCAACTCCTGAAAGACAGAACAGGTATAGATATAAACCTGAAGAAAATAGCGGATCTTGATATAAAAAGAGACAGGGGTATCAAGCTGCCCAAAGGTGTGCTGACAACTAATGCGGACTCCCTGATTGCAGACCCTGATATTCATATTATCGTCGAGCTTATCGGCGGGACAACCATAGCAAAAGAGATAATCCTCAAGGCGATAAAAAACGGAAAGCACGTGGTGACTGCGAACAAGGCCTTGCTCGCAACACATGGAAAGGAGATATTCAAGGCTGCTGAAAGAGCGCATGTAAAAGTGGGTTTTGAGGCTTCTGTTGCAGGAGGCATACCGATAATCAAGATTATCAGTGAAGGGCTGGTTGCAAACAGGATAAAGTCCATATACGGCATAATTAATGGAACGACAAATTATATCCTCTCAAAGATGTCCGATGAAAATGCGGAGTTCTCTGAAGTATTGAAAGAAGCGCAGAAGCTGGGATATGCTGAGGCAGACTCCACCTATGACATTGAAGGCATAGATTCCGCCCATAAGCTTGCCATATTAGCATCTCTGGCATATGGGACCCAGTTCAGCCTGAAAGACGTATACCGGGAGGGCATTTCACAGATATCATCGATGGATATAGAGTTTGCGCGTGAACTGGGGTATAAGCTGAAACTGCTTGCTATTGCAAAGGAAACAAACGGGAAGATTGAACTGAGAGTGCATCCTACCATGGTCCCTGAGGACTTGCTTATTTCAAAGGTAGACGGTGTCTTTAATGCTGTTTATGTCGAAGGTGATGCTGTGGGTTCCACACTCTATTATGGCCGGGGCGCCGGGGATATGCCGACAGGCAGCGCTGTTGTCAGTGATATCGTTGATATTTCCTGCAATATAGTTAATAAGAACATAGGAAGGAACCCCTTTTTCTCCAGGGCTGAAAAAGAGAAAAATCTTCTGAAGATGGATGATGTGCAATCCATGTATTACTTCAGATTTTCTGCAATTGATAAACCCGGGGTTCTTTCCAGAATTTCCGGCATACTCGGGAAATATAACATAAGCATCGCCTCTGTTATACAGAAGGACAGAAGAGAAGGGAAAGCCGTTCCTTTAGTTGTTCTTACCCATTTAGCCAGAGAAAAAGATGTCCTCTCTGCTGTTAAAGAGAGCAACAGGCTGCCGATTGTTGCGGATAAAACTGTTTTTATAAGGGTAGAGGGAAAAGAGCTGGAATGAAAGATATAATTAGTGTCTGTCCATCTGGAGGTCTTTATGGAAGCAATTATTCCTGATAAAAGCATTAATATTAAGGGCCTTGTTTGTCCTTATACTTTCGTAAAGGCAAAACTTGCGATAGAGTCCATGGAGGTAGGTCAGATACTTGAGATTCTTCTTGATTATGAAGAGGCTGCCGGAAGTATTCCAAAGTCTATGGAAGATCATGGGCAGAAGGTTTTAAAGGTCGAGAAGATTAATGATACAGATTGGCTTTTACAGATAAAAAAGGAGAAAGATTAATGGATTTTACTGACGATCAGCTATTACGGTACAGCAGGCATATTATTCTCCCTGAGGTTGGCGGCAAGGGCCAGGCAAAAATAGTCAATGCAAAGGTTGTTATTATCGGCGCAGGAGGGCTTGGCTGCCCTGTCGGATATTATCTTACCGCCGCCGGAGTAGGAACGATCGCCCTGATAGACAATGACACAGTGGAAATGAGTAATCTGCAAAGACAGATTGCCCATAACGTACATACGATCGGCATGCTGAAGGTTGAGTCAGCGCAGAAGACGTTCAATGCGTTGAATCCTGAGGTCAATATTATACCCTTGAAAATAAGGATTTCCAGGGACAATATTATAGATTTGATCAAGGATTACGATATCGTGGTAGATGGGAGTGATAATTTTCCTACAAGGTATCTTGTAAATGACGCCTGTGTCATGACAGGTAAACCTTTGGTCAGCGGCGCTATTCTCAGATTCGAAGGGCAGGTTACCACAATAATACCAGGAGAAGGGCATTGTTACAGATGCCTCTTTGAGGAGCCACCTCCTCCAGGGCTTGTTCCGTCATGTCAGGAGGCAGGGGTGCTCGGCGTACTTCCCGGTGTTATCGGCGGGTTACAGGCAACAGAAGTATTAAAGCTGATTCTCGGGAAGGGTGAGGCGCTGAAGGGAGAGCTTCTGTTATATAACGCGCTTAAGACGACTTTCAGGAAAGTGAAGGTGCCGAGAAATCCTTCATGCCCTGTTTGCGGGGAAAATCCTACGATTACAGAACTGATTGATTACAATGAAGGTTATTGCTCAGTGCAGTAGTCAATGTGAGAGAAGACCCACAATCCACCATCAAAATAAGTGAACTCCAGGCGCCGGGTGATTTTGAAGCGATCAGAGGGTTCATTTTGTCGTCAAAAAGTTAAAATAAACAAATGAAAAAACATGATGAAAAACCTTTCGTTGAGATATATGCTGACGGGGCCTGCAGCGGAAATCCGGGTTTGGGAGGATTTGGGGCGATATTAAGGGCAGGCGAAAAATGCAGTGAATTATCCGGATGCGAGAAATTAACGACGAACAACAGGATGGAAATGATGGGTGTTATCACCGCCCTTGAGGCGCTAAAAAGACCTTGCAACGTCAGAATTACGACAGATTCGACTTATATCGTAAAAGGCATGACAGAATGGATAAAAGGCTGGATAAAAAATAACTGGAGAAATTCCCAGAAAAAAGAGGTGCTGAACAGGGACCTCTGGGAAAGGCTTTTAAAGGCGGCAAAAGACCATAAAATAGAATGGGAATGGATAAAGGGCCATAACGGGCATTATGAAAATGAAAGATGCGATTTCCTTGCCAGAGAGGCTATCAAAAAGTGCAGAAAGGGGACTAAAGTTGAAAAAGCCTGAACTGCTCGCGCCTGCCGGCGACTTTGAAAAACTCAGGACAGCCCTGCACTACGGAGCAGATGCCGTCTATATAGGTGATTCAAGGTTCAGTCTGAGGGGGAAGGCGGAAAATTTCCGGGAGGAGGAACTGAGGGAGGCTGTTGCCTATGCCCAATCACGGGGCGCCAAAGCATATGTGACCGCAAATATATTCGCCCATAACAGAGACCTTAAGGCGGTGGAAGATCATGTCCGGCTGCTCAAAGATATACTTCCTGATGCGGTGATTGTTTCGGATCCCGGCATATTCAGCATATTCAGAAGGATTGCGCCGGAGATTGATATACATATCAGCACCCAGGCGAATATAACCAACTCTGAAACAGCGAAGTTTTGGGAGGGGCTCGGCGCCAAAAGGCTTATTCTTGCACGGGAGCTTTCGCTTGAAGATATAAGGGAAATTCGGGAGAAGACCACTGTTAAACTCGAGGTGTTTGTGCATGGTTCGATATGCATATCCTATTCCGGCAGATGCTATATCAGCAGTTTTCTTGCTTCAAGAAGCGCTAATATGGGGGAGTGCACCAATTCCTGCAGGTGGAACTATACGCTTATGGAAGAGAAAAGGCCGGGTGAGCATCTCCCGGTCTTTGAAGATGAAAGAGGGACGTATATCATGAGTTCCAGGGACCTCTGCATGATAGACCACTTGCCTCTTCTTACAGAGACAGGGATAGACAGCTTCAAGATAGAGGGCCGGATGAAAGGGATTAATTATGTTGCCGGTGTTGTAAAGACCTACCGTGAGGCTGTTGATTCCATCGCTAAAGGATATACCATTGAACTCCGTGCCAAATGGCATCAGGAGCTTTCGATGTTCAGCAGTCGTGGGTATACTACGGGGATGTTTTTTGGAAAACAGCCTGATACTGATTATAATTTTGACGGTGAGAGTTACCGGATGAGCCATGAACTTGTGGGGGTTGTCCTTGAGATATATGGCAATACAGCCAGGGTCGCATTGCGGAACAGACTGGACAGGGGAGATGAGGTAGAATTTCTTTCTCCCGGACTTGAAGCAAAAAAATATGAGGTAGAAGCAATACATGATTCAGAGGGGTTTGCTATTACTTCTGCGAGGAATGAGGAGATAATATCTATTCATGTCCCTGAGGGTGTGAGGGAGAATGACCTGATCAGAAGGGACAAAGATTTCAGAGGCGGCAAAAAGCATTTGCTGTCTGTTGCCGGAGATACTCATTTCGGATGAAAATATTTTTTTCCGGAATAGGCGGCAGCGGGGTTTCAGCCATAGCAGGTTTTATGGCTGATAAGGGACATTTTGTTGCCGGTTCTGACCGGCTTTTTGACCTGTATCCTGATCATCCGGTCCGCAAAAGGCTGGAAGAAAACGGTATTGTCATCTTTCCCCAGAACGGGCAGGGGATTGATGGGTCTTCTGATCTTGCTGTTTTTAGTACATCGGTCGAAAGAAACAATCCTGACTATAGAAAGGCTGAAATTCTCGGGATTCCGGTGAAAACCCGTCCGGAATACCTGGCAGAGCTTGTATCTGATTACAGGACAATAGCTGTTGCAGGAACGAGCGGTAAGTCTACCACTTCGGGAATGCTGGCCTTTCTTATGCAGAGGCTTGGAATGGCGCCGAATTTTATTGGTGGAGGGAGGGTCAAGCAGTTCAGAACTTTACGAAATTCAGGGAATTATCTTGCGGACAGTTCCGATACCCTGATTATCGAGGCCTGTGAGTCTGACGGGACCATAGTCAAATATAAGCCTTCCTATTCTATTATTTTAAACCTTGACCTTGATCATCATTCCATTGCTCAGACAGCCGGCATGTTTGAAAAACTATCAGATAACACCTCGCAATTTGTGCTTGTTTGTGCTGATGACAAAAATCTGTCAAAGTGCGCTATAAAAAATGCACGGTTTTTTTCTATTTATGAGAAATCTGAATATCAGGCAAAGGATGTCGTCAGCTATCAGTTTAAAACGGTTTTTAAGGTCAATGGACAGCAGTATGAACTTTCGCTGCCCGGTGAGTATAACCTTTATAACGCTCTTGGATGCATTGCATTGCTTTCGGAACTCGGGATGCCTGCGAAGGATATTGCAACCATACTTCCTGAATTCTCAGGCATAGAAAGAAGATTTGATATCCATCGTAAAGACGGCAGATATCTGGTAATAGACGATTACGCCCATAACCCCCATAAGATTGACAGTCTTATGGCTGCGGTAAAGAAGATCAGCGATAAAGTCTGTTATATATTCCAGCCGCATGGCTATGGCCCGACAAAACTTATGAAAGACGGCTACATTGAAATATTTGCAGAAGGTTTGAGAAGTACTGATCATCTGGTGCTTTTGCCGATTTACTACGCAGGTGGGACGACTGCAAGAGATATTTCAAGCGAAGATATTTTAAGAGGCGTAAAGGCTGAAGGAAAGTCTGCTGAAGTTATGGCAGAACGTTTACAATTTTTTGATAGGCCGGGGGAATGGGATACGTATGTGATATTCGGCGCAAGAGACGACACGCTTTCTGATTTCGCGGAACAGATAGCTGGGATATTGAGGTGATAGCATTTCCTTTGCCTGCAAGGAGTTTATTGACAGTTATTGTTTTTTTTGTTATTTTTCAATAGATGAAAAAAACTTTTCTTGTTGTCCTTTTATTGCTGACCCTAGCTGAAAAATTGTATGCCTTTGATATTTCAGGGCTTCAACCCCTTGCCCCGCATGGCGTTTTTTCGACTTTTAGCGCGGAGAGCCTGCAAAAAAGCAAGTCTTCCATAGAAATAGCAGCCGAAAGATCAGGAGAGGCAAACTTTTACCGATTTTCGGTAAAGACTGCTTATGGCATCAATGATAAGCTGGAATTCAATTTGACTGTTCCTTATGTCTACCATTATTCAGATAATAAAAACGGGCTGGAAGATATTGCAATGGGATTGAAGTATCGTTTTTATGACAAAGGGAAATATGGACCTTCTTTGGCATATCTGCTTAAGGCTTCTATCCCAAGCGGAGACAATGAAATCAGTTCGGATGGCAGAGTGGGGATAGGTATTATTGCCGGCAAGCGGATAGGGCCGTTTAATGGTCATTTGAATTTGTTTTATGAGAAGCCCGGCAATTCGAGGTTGAAAGATGAAATATCCATACTGGGAGGGGTAGAGTTTTCAGCTGCGCACAATTTTAAAATACTTAGTGAAATACTAGTCAAAAAAAGTCACTATACAAATGCATATAATCAAATTGAGGCGCGTTTCGGCTATAGGATAAAAACTACTGAATATATTTATACGACGTTCGGCGCTGGTCTGGATATTAAGAAAAGAAATCCGGAATACAGAATTTTTATGTCAGTTAATTTTACCTCCCCTTATGAAAAGAAAAAGCTCAAAAAAATTATTGAAGAAGAGTAAGGCCCTCTGAGGAGTTATTGTTATGTTTGATATCGGAATGCAGGAGTTAATCATAATATTTGTGGTTGCTCTTCTCGTTTTTGGGCCTAAAAAACTGCCTGAGATCAGCAGAACGCTCGGAAAATGGGTTGTTGAGATTAGAAGAGGCATTAATATAGCAAAGAGCCAGATGGAGGAAGAGCTAAGAGAGGATTTCAAGACGCCTGAAGATATTGTTCAATCTCTCCCGAAAGATGATGCAGGTGAGAAAGTGGTGTGTCAAAACGGAGAGGCAGAGGGAAAAAATTAATTGAAAGATTCAAAACTGCCTTTGACAGAGCATCTCTCAGAACTCCGAAAAAGGATTTTAATATCCGTAGCGGTCCTGTTTACAGCTTTTCTCTTTAGTTTTAACTATTCTGAAGAGTTGTTTAACCTTCTTACTCTTCCTCTAAAAACGGAAATAAAACTTAATTTTACAAATCCATATATTCACATAAACGAGAAAGTTGCCCCGCCTCTCGTTTTTTTTGCGGTTGCCGAGGCTTTTTGGATGCATCTTAAAGTCTCTTTTGTCGCGGCTTTTATTGTCTCATTGCCTGTAATCTTTTATCAATTGTGGAGTTTTATTTCCCCGGGCCTGCTTGAAAAAGAGAAAAAATATGTCATGCCTTTTGTGCTGTTTGCCTCTCTGCTTTTCCTGGTCGGAGCCTTGTTCTGTTTTGTTATTATACTGCCTTTTGCAATCACTTTTTTGCTTGGATACAAAACAGCTTCTTTCACTCCCATGCTATCGGTCGCAAAATATATCGATTTCTGCCTGAAACTCATCCTTGCCTTTGGAACTGTTTTCGAACTCCCTCTGGTTATACTCTTTTTGACGAGATTCGGGTTTGTTTCACCAAAGACCCTTGCAAAACATAGAAAATATGCGGTCCTTTTTTCTTTTGTAGCAGCAGCGATTCTTACACCTACTCCTGATGCCTTTAATCAGGTTTTAATGGCCGTCCCTATCATTATTTTATATGAAATCGGCATACTTTTATCTATAATTATCTACAGGAAAAAGAAAAGTGCCTAATGTAAAAGGTAAAAGTTTAAAAGCGCTTACTCTGGATATTGCTGAAGGGTATACAGCAGTGAACCCGATATTTCTAAAATTGTTTGGACCTGAACAATTAAAAGAAATTTACAGGACAATATCCAAAACACAAAATGATATCAGAGGAGAAAGATTCCCCTCTAATGATTTAACTGCGATAAGAATCCGGAACCTCAAATTACAGAGATTGCACTCAGCATCAATGGTTATAAGGAATTTCGCAAAGGAAAGAAAAATTACGCTTTTATAGCTGATTATGGAAATAAACGAAGAAATCAAGGCAGTTAAGGATGTAATCCAGGCGATCCTGAAATCGAAGAAGCTTTTAAGGATGTACCCTGCGAATAACCCTATCTATGTTAAAACGCTTGAAGATACTTATGCCAAATTCAAGGAATTCTTTTATTACAACGATGAGTTGCACCTGAAAATAAAACAGAATGAAATCTATTGCGGCTCTGAACAGGTTTACAGCAGTTCTGAAAAAGAAGATAATCTGGCGTTTTTTTTCTTCAAGGATGGTCTTCGGGAAATTACCTTCAAAAAAGCCCTGACAAATGATGAAATGGAAGTTTTTTTAAAGGTCATCACGCTGGATTTTGACACCGAAGTGATTGATGACGACATTGTAACGCTTTTCTGGGAAAAAGATTTCCAGAATATCCAATATGTTGTTGATGAGTCTGTCCTTGTTGATGAGGAAGATTATGAGTCTGCTGCTGTTAAAGAAGTAAAAGAAGAGGCTAACGAACCTGACAATTTAATGAGGGCCTATGAGGATGCCTTTAAAGAAAGTGATATTTTAAAGGAGGCCTCAATTGTTCCGCTGACAGACAAGGACCTGCAGATTCTGCTTCAAGAATTCGAAAAGGACGCTCAGGAAAAAACAGGTAAGCTGGTCAATATTTTATTTGAAATGATGTATCTCTCTGAAACACGACATGACTTTGAGGATGTTTCAGTTTTCCTGATAAATACTATTGATTATGCGGTAATACGCGGGGAAATTCATATTATAACCGATATACTTTCCAGACTGAAGGAACTTCTTGAGAATAAAAAAATATCCGATGAAATAAAAAAATATATAAAAAAGGTGATACTTTTTGCAGGAAGTGAGATTGTGATAAACCATCTGGGAGAACTCCTTGACAGCGGACAGGATATTGATGAAAGAATATTTGCTGATCTTGTCAAATATCTTGATAAAAATGCAATAATCCCATTTTTGAAAATACTTGGCGAATTAAAAAGTATACACTCAAGAAAAATAGTCATTGATGCCCTTATCTATTTGGGCCCAAAAGACATTACGCTGCTTTCAAGCGGTCTGAACGATACTCGATGGTATGTTGTCAGAAATATAATTTATATACTACGCAAAATTGCCGACAAAAGGGCTGTAGACTTTTTATTGAAAACAGTAAAACATGGTGATATCCGTGTGAAAAAAGAGGTCATCAGAGCGCTCGGAGAACTTGGAGGATCAGGGGTTATCATAGCGCTTAGAGATGCCCTTGATGATGCAGAAGAACAAATACGGGCTGCGTCATTGAAGGCGCTCGGCAATATCAGTTCAGAAGCTGCAAAAAGGATTATTCTGGATAAAATGAGAGATAAAAACTTTAAAGACAAGGAATTTGATGAAAAAAAGGGGTATTTTGAAATCATTTCTAAATGGAAGGACAAAGAAGTGTTTGATTTTCTCGTGGAAACATTAAAGAAAAAAACTTTTTTTAGAAATGCAAAAAATGATGAAAACAGGGCCTGCGCTGCTTACAGTTTGGGATTACTCGGGAATAAGGATGCGCTGAGCATCCTTAATAAGTATAAAAATGAAAGCAGCAAATTAATAAATGAGTTTGCTTTTACTGCAATAAGAAAGCTGGAACATGAGTGACAAGGAAGAATTAAATCTGCAGAAAAACGCAAAAGATTTGATCAATCAAATCTCAATAGTAGTCCGTACTGCACAGATACATGATCCAAATAATGTGGCAATTTCATCTTCTATAAGCAAATTTGTATCTATCATCAACGTGCTTCTTGATAAAGAAAATCTTATAAATCTTGAACTAAGAGGAGAATTTTTTTATATAAATGAATACAGAATACGATATCCTCTTGAGTATTTGCTTAACTTTGATTTCCTTGTCAGGGAGTTCAAAAAGAGAGAGCTGGGGGGCGTAACCTTTAAACACCAGATAAAGATGGATGACATAAAGATATTTATTAAGGCTTTTATCTCATCGCCTTTTTCGGATGACCCCTTCAATACTTTCGAAGAAATAATGTCAGACGTGCTGAGTATCGAAATCGGGAGACTGAAAACAATAGCAGATGACGCAGATTCGCTTGACGTAAGGAAAATGATCAAAAAAACCTACTTTAGCGCGGTTTCTCAGACAAAAGGCATAATGAACAAAATCAAGAGTGGTGAAAAGGTAAATATTACAAAAACAAAACGTATAATGGAATCTATGGTTGACCATATTCTTGAGGAAGAGCAACTTTTGCTGGGTATGACCGCTATTAAAGATTATGATGAGTATACCTATCACCATTCCGTAAACGTCAGCATACTGTCAATCGCCTTGGGGCAGAGACTCGGCCTAAACCGGAAGATGCTCACAGAACTTGGCATGGTTGCCTTATTTCATGATACAGGCAAGACCGAGGTTCCCGGTGAAGTACTCAGAAAACCAACAAATTTTACTGATGATGAGTGGAAAATTATCAAAAAACATCCTATGTGGGGACTCAGGGCGATATTAAAACTAAAAAAACTGGATGAGCTTTCCATAAAATCCGCCATAGTTTCTTTTGAGCACCATATGAATATTGACCATACCGGATACCCTGAAGTACGGCAAAAAAAGGAGCTGGATTTATTCAGCCGAATTGTCAGCCTTGCTGATCAATATGATGCAATGACTTCTTCAAGGGTATATTCGAGAATCCCCATGGCTCCGGATAAGGCGCTCAGTGTCATGATGGAAAGATCTGGCACTCAACTGGATCCGTTACTTTTTAAGTTCTTCATTAATATGGTTGGGGTTTATCCTGTCGGCACTTTGGTCATGCTTGACTCAAAAGAACTTGGTCTTGTCACTGAGAGTAATCAGATTTTTCCATCAAGGCCGAGAGTGCTTCTTATAATTGACAATCAGGGGAAAAAAACAGAAAGACTGATCGTTGACCTGACTGAAAAAGATGAGCAGGATAATTACCTTCGATCTATAATAAAAACAATGGATCCCAATAAATATAAAATAAATCTTGCTGAATATCTCCTTTAGTGCTTGCCAATGCAGTTGTTTGCCGGATTTTAAGATGTAACATATTGACTTTTCATGTAAATATAGTCTTTAATATATATTCGGAGGTGATATATATATGTATGCGGTAATAGAAAACGGTGGACATCAGCACAAAGTTTTTCCTGGTGATATGATTAAAGTACAAAAGATTGAAGCTGACAACGGCACAGAAATAAGCTTGGACAAGGTGCTTCTTATTTTGAAAGATGAAAATGTTTCAGTAGGTAATCCATTTGTTAAAAATGCGATAGTCAAGGCAGAAATTCAGGGTATTGAAAAAGCAGCAAAGGCTCTGATCTTCAAGAAAAAACCGAGAAAAGGGCACAAGAAGCTTAGAGGCCATAGGCAGAATTACACGGTTTTAAAGATAATAGATATAGTATCCGGAGGATAGAATGGCACACAAAAAAGGAGTTGGAAGTTCAAGAAACGGACGTGATAGCGAAGCGCAACGGCTTGGCATAAAGAGATTTGGCGGTCAGCTTGTTAAGTCTGGCAATATACTTGTTCGCCAGAGAGGGACAAAATTTCATCCAGGCAATAACGTAAAAAAGGGGTCTGATGATACTCTTTTTGCAACGGTTGATGGTATTGTGAATTTTGAAAGAAAAGACAGGAACAGATTGAAAATAAGTGTATACCCGACACTACAGGAATAAGATTAAAATATACAGGGATAAAAAGGGCAGAGGTCACTCTGCCTTTTTTATTGGTAAATAATGCAATTTATTGATTATGCTAAAATATTTGTGGAGAGCGGATGTGGGGGAAAGGGTTGCGTAAGTTTTCGTAGAGAAAAGTACGTTCCAAGAGGCGGTCCCAATGGGGGAGACGGGGGAAAAGGCGGTGATATAATCATCAGGGCATCAGCCCAGATTAACACACTTCTTGATTTTAAATATAAAAGAGAATACCATGCTAAAAATGGACAGAATGGCATGGGGAAAAAAATGCATGGGAAAAATGCAGAAGACCTGATCATACCTGTCCCTACGGGGACAGTAATAAGGGATGCTGATTCAAATGAGGTAATTACTGATCTCATCAAGGATGGCGACTATTTCATTGCAGTAAAAGGAGGCAGGGGAGGGCTTGGAAATGCTCACTTTGCTACCCCGACCAAACAAGTCCCAAGGTTTGCACAACCCGGAGAACAGGGACAAGAAGCGTGGCTGATTCTTGAATTAAAATTAATTGCAGATGTCGGACTTATCGGCCTCCCTAATGCCGGCAAATCAACATTAATATCCGTTATTTCCTCTGCCAAACCTAAAATTGCTGATTATCCTTTTACTACACTTGTTCCAAACCTCGGAGTTGTAAAACTAAAAGAACATGGCAGTTGTGTTGTGGCTGACATCCCTGGATTGATAGAGGGAGCGCATAGAGGCGCTGGTTTGGGAATAAGGTTTTTAAGGCATATAGAACGTACGCGTATATTCCTTCACCTTATTGACGTGTCTGACACTGCCGATGATGACCCTGTTGCCCGGTATCTCAAAATAAGAAAAGAACTGGAAATGTATAGCCCTGACCTGCTTTTAAAATCAGAAGCTATCATAGCCACCAAAATAGATAGTGTTACAGATAAAACAAGTCTCAACATGCTGAAAAAATATTGCGTATCTAACCGGATTGATTTTATGGAAATATCATCAGTGACTAACAAGGGAATAAGGACGCTTATAAATTATCTAAGTAAAGCGCTGGAAAGAAAATAATGGGGAAGAAAGTCATCATTAAAATAGGCAGTAATATACTCTCAAATGAACTCAGGGGATTGGATACGGATACCATCAGGAATCTTGCGAAACATATCTCGAAGATTTCATCTGCAGGATATGAAGTGGTAATCGTGTCTTCTGGGGCGATTGCAGCGGGCATGAAAAAACTTGGCTTGAAATCCAAGCCCAAAGATATCATATTGAAGCAGGCTGCGGCGGCTATTGGACAAAGCAGCCTCATGTGGGCCTATGAAAAGGCTTTCGCGGAATATGAACATAAAGTAGCGCAGATTTTACTGACAAGAGAAGATTTTTCTGACAGAAAAAAATACATCAATTCGAAAAACACCATATTAACTTTGCTGTCTTACGGAATCATTCCAGTGATTAATGAAAATGATACTGTTGCAACCGATGAGATTAAATTTGGCGATAACGATAATCTTGCGGCCCTTGTTGCGATCCTTGTTGAGGCTGAAAGACTGGTGATACTTTCCGATGTTGATGGTCTCTATGAGGCGGATCCCCGGGGCAATTCCAGCGCCAGACTAATACCATATGTTGAGGAGATCACTTCCGGCATTGAAAATATTGCAGGTGAAACAGGAAGCGCTGTTGGTACAGGCGGAATGTACTCAAAAGTCCTGGCAGCAAAAAAAGCAACTTCTCATGGAATTGCTGTTAATATTACCAGTGGAAAAAAACCTGAACTGCTCAGCTTGCTATTTGAAGGTAAAGAGGTAGGAACTTTTTTTTCGCCTTGCAAAGAAAGAATTTCTCATAAAAAAGGCTGGATCGCATACAGTAGTCGCCCTAAGGGATCCATTGCCCTGGATGAAGGAGCTGTAAAGGCAATAACCGAGATGGGAAAGAGCCTTTTGCCGACAGGCATTATAAATATTGAAGGGAATTTTGAGGTTGGAGACCCTGTAAATTGCCTGAATTCTCAAGGAAAACCTGTTGCAAAGGGGCTTATTAATTATTCATCATCGGACATGAATAAGATCATAGGAAGAAAAACATCTGAGATAGAAGGTATTCTTGGTTATAAGTACTCGGATGAAGCTATTCATAGAGACAATATGGTTATTCTTTAAAGATTAATCAGCTTTCCCCCCTGGTTTTTTAAAAGATTTCTCACTTTCATGAACATAGTCACGTAGCTCTGGTCTTTATAGTCATTATACGTGTAAGGCATGGGGGTAAATTGCCGGTTTTTATAGAGCAATGCAAGCTCTGCATATATTCCTTTGCCGAGGTAGATTCTATGAGAATAATTTTTTGTTGATGCAAGCACTACTTTTGCAAGGGTAATATAGCCTGGATCAAGATTTATCCGCCTTTTACCGGCATCAGAATAAATGGTTTCCATTTCATTTGTTATTAGTTTTATGTCTGCAAGGGTCGAGGGGTCAATGATTCCATCAAAAAAGATAAAAATTCTATATATAGGAGTCCCCAATTCCTTGTTGTAATGATCTGAATATTTCCAGGGCCGGATATTGCTTTGGAATAAAATTTTCCCGAATTTATCTTGTAAAACCGGGAATATGTCATCGAAAATCTTTTTTTCTGAAAAAAGTATGCCAACAAAAAGTATCGGTTCTTCAGAGAGATGCGGTACTCCCATTATTCATTCAGCAGTGAATTTATAAAGTTTTTAGCTTCCGGAGAGTTCCATTCTGCCGGACCTAAAACACGCTTTCTCAATATTCCTTTTTTGTCAATTATATATGTCTCAGGGACGCCTGTTACCCCGAAATTCCTGGCAGCAATCTCACTGTCGTCTGAATAGACAGGGAATGTATAGCCATTCTGTTTCATGTAAGCTGTTCCATTCTTATAGGGGTCTTTATAAAGAATTGTGATCATCTGAAATTGATCGTTTTGCGACATATCTTTAAAAAGAGCTTCTATCGAAGGCATTTCCTCTCTGCATGGTGGACACCAGGACGCCCAGAAATTGACGAACAAAACTTTGTCTTTCAGGTCTCCGGTCGTAAGTTTAAGTCCGGTCATTTCGTCCGTGATTTCGATGGAAGGAGCAGGCAGGCCTTCGGCAATATCGTGTTTGGGTTTGCTGTTAAAGCAGGAGAAAAGCAGAAAAGAAGCAATTACGATAAAGGTCAACAATAAGATTAATTTTTTACTATTCATAATAGATTCTAATCCTTTTTAGTTCGTTAGTTTATTCCGGAGAGAACTTCAATTTCTTCAGAGGTTACAAAAACAGGCGTTCCCGCTTCCAGGACGACCTTGATTTTATAAATACCCTTGAAATTTCCCTTTAAAAGCTTTTCGGAGAGAGGATCCTCTATAACTTTCTCAATGGCCCTTCGCATAGGCCTGGCGCCATAAGCAGGCTTATAAAACCGGTCCAGTATCCATTCTTTTACTTCCCTGGAAACTTCAATAAACAGATCCTGCTCGAAAAGTTGTTTGTTTGTCTCATGGACGAGCAGGTCAATTATAGACAATAAATGTGTTTTTTCGAGCGGATGAAAAACTACTATTTCATCTACACGGTTGAGGAATTCCGGATTAAAAGTTTTTCTCAATTCGTTAAGCACATTATCTTTCATGTTATCATAAACTTCACTCGTTTCATTTTTCTGAAAGCCCAGAGGTGTTGCTTTTTCTATTATCCTTGCGCCTATATTGGAAGTCATAATAATTACCGCATTTCTGAAATCGACTCTCCTGCCACAATTGTCGGTAAGAACACCTTCATCGAGAACTTGCAGCAGTATATTGAATATATCCGGATGGGCCTTTTCTATCTCATCAAAAAGTATTACGGAATACGGTTTCTTCCTTACTTTTTCCGTAAGCATTCCGCCTTCTTCATATCCCACATAACCTGGAGGAGCCCCTGTTAATTTTGACACATTAAATCTTTCCATATATTCGGACATATCAATTTTGATTATAGCGTTTTCGTCGTTAAAAAGGAACTCGGCAAGCGCCTTGGCGAGTTCTGTTTTCCCAACTCCTGTAGGGCCAAGGAAGAAGAATGAACCTATCGGCTTTTTAGCGTTTTTCAGGCCGGCCCTTGAGCGTCTTATTGCCCTGGAAACTGCTCTGACAGCCTCATCCTGAGCAATAATTCGTTGCTGGAGCTCCTCTTCCATCCTGATCAGTTTTTCTGATTCCTTTTCTTCTATCTTGACAATGGGAATGCCGGTCATTTTTGATACAGTATATGCGACGTCCTCTTCCTTCATAACAGGTATTTCATTGTTCAGATTTTCTTTCCATTGATTTTGGGCCAGTTCAAATAATTTTCTGGTTTTTTCCTCCTCTGATCTTAAGGAAGAGGCTTTTTCAAGGTCGTGCAGTTTGATGTATAAATTTTTTTCTTTAGAAAGTTTGTGCATCTTAAATTCGAGTTCTCTTAATTCTGTTGATGGAGTCAATCTTTTTAATTTTATCCTTGACCCTGTTTCATCAATAACATCTATGGCTTTATCAGGGAGAAACCTGTCAGGCATATACCTGTCAGAAAGCTTGGCAGATGCAGCCAGAGCCTCATTGTTAATCTTGACTTTATGATGTGCTTCGTAACGATGTTTCAAGCCGGATAAAATTTCAATAGAAGTGTTGACATCCGGCGGCTGTACAAAAATCGGCTGGAATCTTCTTTCAAGCGCCTTGTCTTTACGTATATATTTCCTGAATTCATCCGGTGTGGTAGCTCCTATACACTGTATTTCTCCACGCGAAAGCGCGGGTTTAAGCATGCTTGAAGCATCAATAGAGCCCTCGGCAGCGCCTGCGCCTATCAGTGTATGAAGTTCATCTATGAACAGGATTATATTGTCAGCCTGGGCAATCTCCTTCATGACTATTTTCAATCTTTCCTCAAACTGTCCGCGATATTTTGTTCCGGCAATTAAAGCCCCGAGATCTAAAGAGATAATTTTCTTGCCTATTAGGATTTCCGGTATATCACCGGATACTATTTTTTGGCAGAGACCTTCAACAATGGCTGTTTTCCCAACTCCGGGTTCACCGATTATCACCGGGTTATTCTTGATCCTTCTGCCCAATATCTGCAAGACTCTTTCTATTTCATCTTCTCTTCCTATCACAGGGTCAAGGCGGTTTTCTTTGGCCATTAAGGTCAGGTCACGACCAAATTCATCGAGGGCAGGTGTAGCGCTCCGTTTTTCGCGGGTATGGACAAATGATTTCATAGAAAGGTTAATTGTAAGCTGTCTTGCGCCCAGAAGGTTTGCTCCAAGGGTGCGTAATATTTTCCCGGCTATTCCTTCGTCCTCACGTATTAATCCCAGGAGCAGGTGTTCACTGGCTATATAATTATGGCCCAATAGTCTGGCTTCTTCTACTGCTGTTTCAAGTACTTTTTTTGCCCTTGGAGTAAAAGGGATGTCTCCAAAAGTTAATAAATTCATGCCGGCAGGCAGATTTCTCTCAATTTCCATGCGAAGTTCTTCGATGGTCAATCCCATTTTCTTTAATATTGCTACAGGAATGCCGTCTTCTTCCCGGAGAATAGCGAGCAAAAGATGTTCGGTGCCAAGGTAATCATTCTGGCGTTTTTCAGCTTCTTCCTTTGCGAATATTATTACTTTCCTGCCTCTTTCAGTGAATTTCTCAAACATCTTTAACTCCTTATAAGAATTATATAATCCTTGGTAAATATTACTTTTTTTTGAAGATGAATGTCAACAAAGTGAGCTTTCACAAAGACGTAAAAGAGAGTAATTTTAAAGAAAAGTTACCGTGTTCTTCTGTTAAAAAAAGGTAATAGTTCAGCCGTATGGGCATAAGAAAAGATAAACGTTCACCGCAGAGACGCAAAGTTCGCTGAGGTTAAGTAAATTTTGTTTTCCGGTGAGAGGCCGGAAAACAAAAAAAATCATCTCTGCGTCCTCTGTGTCTCTGCGGTGAACTATTACAAAAAAAGTTAGTATATTGCAAGTGCGGAAAAGAAAAAGGGTATTTCATAAGAGGCCGAAGCTGGTGAGTCAGAGCCATGCACGATATTATGTTCTATGTCCGAGGCAAAAGCTGCCCGGATTGTCCCTGGCAATGCATCTTTGGGGTTAGTAGCGCCCATGATTTCTCTTACTCTTGAAATAGCGTTTTCACCTTCAAGTACCATAACAACAATTGGACCTTCGGACATAAAGTCAGTCAGGCTTCCGTAGAAAGGTCTTTCCTTGTGCACAATATAAAAATTTTGTGCGTCCTGCTTTGTCAACTTGATTTTCTTAAGAGCAGCGATCCTAAGTCCTTTTTCTTCAAATCGCTTCAATACTTCACCAATAATATTTTTTTTGACCCCATCGGGTTTTATGATCGATAATGTCCTCTCCATTTTTTCCTCCATTTTACAGGTCACCGATTTTTTCAATTAATATTTTTACTGCTGATGCAGATTTGTGGAGCAGCGTTTTTTCTGCATCGGCAAGGTCAAACTCCAGTATTTTTTCAATGCCGTTTTTCCCAAGGACAACAGGGACACCGACAAAAAGATTATTGACGCCAAATTCACCGTTAAGATAAGCAGAACAAGGCAGAGTACGCTTTTCATCGAGGATTATTGATTTTGCCATCTGAACTGAAGCAGCAGCAGGTGCGTAATACGCGCTGCCGGTCTTTAACAGACTGACTATTTCAGCTCCTCCATTTCTGGTCCTGTGCATGATCTCATCTATCTTGTCTTTATCCATTAATTCCGTTATAGGTATCCCCTTGACAGTTGTGAATCCCGGCAACGGGACCATCTGATCTCCGTGTCCGCCCAGGACTATTGCTTCTACGTCCTCCGGCGATACCCCCAGTTCCATTGAAATAAAAGTCCTTAAGCGTGAAGAATCCAATACACCACCCATACCAATTACTTTTCTGGGCGAGAATCCTGAAGTTTTTAATGCTATTTGGGACATTACGTCCATCGGATTAGTTACGACTATGATTACGCTCTCAGGAGACAGCCTTGAGGTTTCCAATGTAACTTTTTTTACGACATCTGCGTTTGCATGCAAGAGATCATCCCTGCTCATTCCAGGTTTTCTTGGAAAACCGGCTGTTATAACTAGGATATCCGAATGAGCGGTATCTGCATATGTATTGGTTCCTGTAACTGTCACGGAAGAATTCCATAACGGACAGGCCTCTGCGATATCAAGCGCTTTTCCTTGAGGCATTCCCTCTGCAATATCAAACAGAACAACATCTGCAAATCCTGCGTATGCTATGAGCTGAGCTGTTGTTGCCCCGACATTTCCTGCGCCTATTATTGATACCTTTGCTTTCATAAGTCTGGTATTATATACAACAAGAAAAAGAATGGCAAGAGTTGTGAGTAAAAGGAAATGAATTTAAATGACCTTGACATACAAATAATCTTTAATATATAAATTTGGGTAGCTACCAGCAAAAAGAAAGGGAATCTGAAATGAAAGAAATACGCATTGCTGTTGCAGGACTTGGAAACTGCGCCAGCGCATTGATTCAGGGAATACATTATTACAAAAAAACCAGGAAAAATGACGGCACTCCAGGGTTAATGCATTATAATCTTGGCGGTTATGTCCCCGGTAATATCAAAGTTGTAGCAGCCTTTGATATTGATAAGCGGAAGGTAGGAAAGTCTGTAAACGAGGCCATTTTCTCTAAACCGAATTGTACAAAAGTTTTCCACAAAATTAATTCCAAAAATCCTGTCAAGGTGCATATGGGCAATGTGCTGGACGGCTTTGCTGAACATATGCTTAATTACCCTGAGGAGAAGAGGTTTGTTATTTCCGGCAGTAAGCCGGCCAATATTGTAAAGATATTGCAAGAAACAAAGGCCGATATTTTGTTGAATTATCTTCCTGTCGGCTCGGAAAAGGCAACGGCCTTTTACGCTGAGGCCTGCTTGAAATCAGGAGTCAGTTTTATTAATTGTGTCCCGGTATTTATTGTTTCCAATAAAACATGGGCCAAGCGCTTTGAAGAACAGGGCATACCTGTTATCGGCGATGATATAAAGAGCCAGTTAGGCGCGACGATCATCCATCGATCATTGGCAAAGCTTTTTGAGGACAGGGGGGTCAAGATTGACAAGACCTATCAGTTGAATGTAGGAGGTAACACGGATTTTTTGAATATGCTCAATAGCACCAGACTGAAAATGAAAAAAATATCAAAGACCGAAGCCGTTCAATCACAGATACAGGTGCCTCTTGCAGGTGAAAACATTCATATAGGTCCTTCTGATTATATTCCATGGCTTAATGATAATAAGGTATGTTTTATACGAATGGAGGGAAGGGGGTTCGGCAGTGTCCCGCTTAATCTCGAAATAAGGCTGTCTGTTGAAGATTCTCCAAACAGCGCCGGTGTTGTTATTGATGCGATCAGGTGCTGCAAGATTGCCCGCGACAGGAAACTCGGTGGTCCGCTTATATCACCTTCTGCATATTTCATGAAACATCCTCCGGAACAGTTCTCTGACGATGTTGCAAGGGACATGGTCGAAGATTTTATCAGCGGCAAAAGATTCGGGTAAAGTTTGACAGGCGCTGATGCTCAGCAAAAAATACGGACATGCACTTGATAAGCCCTTAGGGACAATTGCCCAAAAATTACCTTTTAATCCAAATTCTCTCACAATTACAGGGTTCATCATAACCCTATTTGCCTGCTACAGACTTTCTTCTGATCTTTTGACAGGCGGTATCTTAATACTTGTCGGCGCACTATTTGATATGCTGGATGGTATTGTTGCAAGGGCCAAGAACAAGACAACACTGTTTGGCGCATTTCTTGATTCTGTCCTTGATAGGTATTCCGATGCCTTTATCCTCCTTGCCATTGCGTATAATCAGTGGAATACTTCTAATATGACGGGTGTAATATTAAGCCTGGGGACGCTTATAGGCTCATTTATGATCAGCTATTCCAGAGCAAGGGCTGAAGGGCTTGGAGAAGAATGTAAAAACGGTGTTATGGAAAGGCCGGAAAGGCTGATTTTGATATCGCTTGGAGCAATTTCCGGTTTTATTGTCCCGGCTCTATGGATTCTTATCGTGCTGACAAACATTACTGTTATGCAGAGAATTTATTATGTATGGAATGCTACGAACAAGAGGATTAGATAATTCCTTGTTGAATAAAGATATTTCAAGTGGAGCGGGCGACGGGATTCGAACCCGCGACTTTCAGCTTGGGAAGCTAACACTCTACCACTGAGTTACGCCCGCATCAATGTTTTATAAATCAGAATATCATGAAATGTCAAGCAAGAGTTACAACTCAGGGCAATTCAAGCTGAAAGAATTACTTTAAAATTATTTAAGATATTGAACACTTTTGATTCACTTAAGTCACAAAAAAAGATATTTCAACGTAGGATTAATAAGGATAATATTACTGTTTAACAATAAGTTACTGGCAAAACTTAAGAAAATAAATTAACTTTATAGAATAATCATGAAAAGTCTTTTAATAATTTACCTAAACTCAGATCGAGAAGTGTTTAAGCAAGACAAGGAGAAGCAGGCGAGCGGAATAATTCAATAGAACTATTTAACATAATATATCTTATCAGTCTAAATGTATAAACAGCAAATGTTGGCATGTTGTTGGTATCCACGTGGAAAAAGCGCTTCCTCTTAGTGTAGCATTGGGCTTAACAGCCCTGTCTATGTAGTAAGCAGTTGGAATTATTTACAATATCAAGAGGTTACGATTATGGAATAATAAACCCTTCGAGAAGATTATCAGAGGCTTTTAAAACCTTTACAAGCACCATGCTTCTTTTGCCGGCATTACCGGAGGGCATTGATACTTTAATATAGTTTCCTGAGGTTCCTATGGCATGTCCCTCATTGTTTATTTCTTCTATAACTACGTCTAAAACAGTATGTAACTGCCTTTGAAGATAACCGCGTTTATTTTTCGTGCTCAGTTCCAATAAAACATCGAGTCTCTCTTTGATGATATTGCTCTGTACCCTGTCCTTCATCCTGCCTGCTTCAGTATCAGGCCTTACAGAAAAAGGGAAAATGTGAAGATATGAAAAAAGATGGGAATTCAGAAAGTTATATGTGTCTGTAAATTCCTCATCTCCTTCCCCTGGAAATCCGGTAATAATATCTGAACCAACAGAGATATTTTCAACCTTCAAAAATATCTTATGAAGTTTTAAAGAAAATTCAGTTAAAGTATAATTCCGCCTCATTAATTTGAGAATTTTATCGCTGCCGCTCTGAAGAGGAATATGAAGGTGGCTGCAAAGCCTGATATCTTGTAAAAGCTCTATAAGTTCATCGTCTATTTCATTAATTTCAAGAGAACTCAATCTTATCCTTTTTATATTAGAAAATTTCAGGATATTTTTGATGAGATGATTTAAGGATGATTTATCTGTAAGGTCATGGCCATAACTTCCGAGATGAATTCCGGTCAAGACTACTTCGTTATACCCGGCAGCCTCGATAGTTTGCACACGATCAAGGACTTCATGCAACGGAACACTCTTTGACCTGCCTCTGGCCAGTGGTACGGAACAATAAGAGCATCTGAAGTTGCAGCCGTCCTGAACCTTCAAGTGAGGCCTTGAACGGCTGAAATGAGAAAAAACAAGTCCGCTCTCTTTTCCTGTTATGATATCTGCTATTTTATGCTTTTGCGTATTATCAACAATCTCTATTGCACCAGGCATGCTCCTGACTTCATCTTTTTTCAAGTGGGAATAGCACCCGGTAACAATCACCTTTGCGCCTGTATTTGCTGCCTTTCTGATTAATTGCCTGGAAGTATAATCGCTTTTTGCTGTTACTGTGCAGGTGTTTACAATGCAAATATCTGGAATTTCCTTTAAATCAACTATGGTTACGCCATTTACCTTAAGTGTTCCTTCAATTGCTGCGCTTTCGGATTGATTTACTCTGCACCCTAAGGTCAAGACAGCTACTTTCATTGATCTGAGGCTAACACAGTTTCCAGTGAGACATTTACTCCATGCAATGAATGATGACGCGCTTTCTGTATCCTGACAGAGATAAGTGATCCTGATATTTCATAAGATTTCGGGATTGTTACAATCTTGTTTGTCCTTGTCCTTCCTGAAAGCATATGGGTATCAGTTTCTGAAGGCCCATCAATAAGCACTTCCTGAACAGACCCTTCAAGTACTTTATTTTTCCTGTAGGTAATTTCTTCCTGAAGTGACAGAATGTAAGCAAGCCGTTCAGATTTTATCTGTTCCGGAACTTGTCCTGACATTTCACAGGCTTTTGTCCCTTTTCTTTTTGAATATTTAAAAGCAAAAATCCCATCAAATTCTATTTCCTGCAAGGCCTTTACCGTACAAAGGTAATCTTCATCAGTCTCACCAGGGAAGCCTATGATGATATCTGTTGTTATCGCAATATCGGGCATTCTGTTTCTCAGGAGATCTATTTTCCTAATGTATTCTTCGTATGTATATCCTCTGTTCATAGACCTTAAAATAGAGTCAGACCCTGACTGAATCGGCAGATGTATGTGTTCGCACAGGCTCTGCAGCTCTGATACCGCATTTATCAAACCAACAGAAAGATCTCTTGGATGGGACGTGACAAAACGCACTCTGTTTAAATGAACAGCATCAATTTGCCTTAATAACTCGACAAATCCGATATCGCTTCTGTAAGAATTCACATTCTGCCCTAATAGTGTAACTTCCTGATATCCCTGACGCGCAAGTTCTTTTATCTCGGATATAATGCTGCTGCTGGGCCTTGATACCTCTTTGCCCCGTGTATAGGGGACGATGCAATAACTGCAAAAATTATTGCAGCCGTACATTATAGAGACCCACGCCTTGATATTGCTTTGTCTTTTTGCAGAAAATTCATTGAATGCAATTTCATGATTTTCTTCGGTTGCGATATCCTGTTTTTTTACAAGCATATCATTGACCATGTGGATGTTTTGAGGACCTAAAATATAATCTACAAACGGGGCTTTTTGAAATATTCTTTTTCCGGCATCCTGAGCAATGCATCCTGCCACCGCAATTTTGAGGTCTTTATTTTTTTTCTTCAGAGTCTTTATTCTGCCCAACTGGCTGTAAAACTTTTGCTCTGCCTTTTCCCTGATCGCACAGGTATTGAATATGATCAAATCTGCGTTTTCAGGATCTTCAGTCGATGAATAACCACTTTCAGAGAGTATGCCGAGCATCTTCTCTGAATCGTGCATGTTCATCTGACATCCGAACGTATAAATATATACATTTTTCGACATTTTTAAATCTAACATTAATAGGTGTTTTTCATCAAATTTTAATTAAAAACAATACGTTCAACTTGATTTCTTGCAATAACATTCATACATAATTTAATATTATTGATGCTCGGTTTTTTGAAAAAAATCATAGGCACAAAGAATGAACGGGAAATCAACAGGCTCATGCCTGTTGTCGAACAAATAAATTCTTTAGAGCCTTCTATCTCTGTGCTTTCCGATGAACAATTAAAGGACAAAACCCCGGAATTCAAAAGCCGTCTCGCCTCCGGTGAAACCCTGGATGATATTCTGCCGGAGGCCTTTGCCGTTGTAAGGGAGGCCTCAAGGCGTGTGCTGAAAATGAGACATTTTGACGTACAGCTTCTCGGTGGAGTTATTCTGCATGAAGGTACAATAGCCGAGATGAAGACAGGTGAAGGCAAAACCCTTGTTGCCACCCTACCCGTCTATTTGAATGCCCTGGAAGGGAAAGGCGTGCATGTAATTACTGTTAACGACTATCTCGCCAAAAGAGACTCCCAGTGGATGGGCAAACTCTATAACTTTCTTGGTCTCAGTGTTGGTGTTATCGTACATGGTCTTACAGATGAGCAGAGGCAAATGTCCTATAATTCCGATATTACATATGGGACCAATAATGAATTTGGCTTTGATTATCTCAGGGACAATATGAAGTATGAGATTTCACAGTTTGTTCAGCGGGAATTGAACTATGCTATTGTGGACGAAGTAGACAGCATTCTTGTCGACGAAGCGCGTACGCCTTTGATCATATCAGGCCCTTCTGAGGAGTCAACGGACAAGTATTATAAAATCAACAAGATCATCCCCAGGCTTCAAAAAGAGATTGACTATACAATAGACGAAAAAGCCCGTACTGTTATTTTAACTGAAGAAGGGAATATCAAGGCAGAAACACTGCTTGGAGCAGGGAACCTTTATGATCCGGCAAATATTGAACTTGTGCATCATATACTGCAGGGGCTTAAGGCTTATACGCTTTTCAAACGCGATGTGGATTATGTTGTAAAAGACGGGGAAGTGCTTATTGTAGATGAATTTACAGGAAGACTTATGCCGGGAAGGCGCTGGTCAGACGGGCTTCATCAGGCTGTTGAAGCAAAAGAGGGGGTCAAGATAGCCAGTGAAAACCAGACACTCGCTACAATAACTTTTCAGAACTACTTCAGAATGTACAATAAACTGGCCGGCATGACCGGCACTGCAGCAACAGAGGCAGCGGAATTTGCCAAAATATATAATCTTGATGTCTTGGTCATACCTACCAATCAACCAATGATAAGGAATGACTTCCCTGATATGATTTACAAGACAGAAAAAGGCAAGTTTAATGCTGTCATAGCTGACATTCAGGAAAAGAATGCTCAAGGTAGACCTGTTCTGGTAGGGACGATCTCTATTGAAAAATCCGAGCTTCTCAGCAGTATGCTGAAGAAGAGAGGCATCAGGCATTCTGTTTTAAACGCAAAGTATCATGAAAAGGAAGCTGAAATAATCGTCCAGGCTGGAAGAAGCAAAGGGGTCACGATAGCTACAAATATGGCAGGCAGAGGGACAGATATCATATTGGGGGGAAACCCCTCAGGCGTTGCAAAGGATTTATTAAAAGACAAGACAGAATATACAGATGAAGATCTGAACAATGCGCTCAGGGAAGCCGAAAAAGTATGTGAGGCTGACAAAGAAAAAGTAATTGCCTTGGGAGGGCTTCATATAATAGGCACTGAAAGGCATGAATCCAGAAGGATTGACAACCAGTTACGGGGACGCTCTGGCAGGCAGGGAGACCCGGGGTCTTCACGGTTTTATCTGTCTTTGGAAGATGACCTTATGAGGATCTTCGGGTCTGATCGTATTTCCGGTTTGATGGGAAAACTTGGCATGGATGATGACATTCCCATTGAAAACAAAATGGTATCGCATGCCATTGAAAATGCCCAGAAACGTGTTGAGTCCCAGAACTTTGATATTAGAAAGCATCTGCTCGAATATGACGATGTTATGAACAAGCAAAGGCAAGAGATCTATGCCTACAGAAAAGAGATACTGCAAAGCCGGAATATTAATGAAAAAATTCTGCTCATGGCAGATGAGCTTGTCGAAGAGATTATCTCAGTTCATTGTCCCGAGGACCAAAATAGCGAGGAATGGGACATTAAGGGTCTGAAAGATTCTCTCTACGGCACTTTTTCTGTTTCAATAGCAGATTTCCCTGATAACTTCGCAGCATTTCATGATGTGATTTTCTCGGAAGTCAAAAAAGCTTATGAGACAAAAGAAAATGAAGCAGGCAGTGAGATGATGAGGTATCTGGAGAGGATGATGGTGCTCCAGGTCGTAGACTCGCAGTGGAAAGATCATCTTTTGGCGATGGACCATTTAAAAGAAGGAATCGGCCTGAGGGGATACGGACAGAGAGATCCTCTCGTAGAATATAAAAAAGAGGCTTTTAATATGTTCTCTGAAATGTCCGACAGGATAGCCTCCGAAATAATCACAAGGCTTTTCAAGGTACAGATTCAGAGAAGCCAGGAAGCTGAAATAGCGCGTACAAGAAGGATAAACCTGAATTATAACAGAGGAGATGTAGCGCCGGCACAGCCTGTGACAAAGGGGGAAAAGGTAGGCCGCAATGACCCCTGTCCTTGCGGCAGCGGGAAAAAATATAAAAAGTGCTGCAGTCAATGATTAGGATATTTTCTGTAGGACCTGATTTCCTGACAAAAGAGCAGACAGAAAACCTTGTTTCAAGGGGTGCAGCAATAGACAGGTTCAAGACAATAAACAACATTGTCTTTAGGCCGGAAAACAGGCCGGACTTGATTCTCATCGATAAAAATCAGGCAAAAGAGACTTCATTTAAGTCTTTTATCGAAATGTTCGTGGATATACCCAAAATCATTTTTTCAGGGGAGCAGACTTTCAAAGGCCTTACTGTCTGGACAAAAACCCCCCTCGCCTATCCTGCGATCAACCCTTCCTCAAAAGAACTGGATTTTCTTATCAAAAAGGCTTTAAAGGAAAAGGAAATCCTGATTGAAAACAAAACATTAAAAAGCAATCTCAGCACACTTAAGCAGGAACTGGATTTTTTTGAAGAAGTAAGCAAAACATTAACATCAACGCTCGATTTGAATAACATTCTCTCCACAATAATGAAAAAAGCCAAAAAGATGATCAAGGCTGAGGCATGGTCTTTTCTGCTTGTTGACCACGAGACCGGAGAACTTGTTTGCGAAAAAACAACCGGAAAAAGGGCGAGCAAGAAAAAAATCAAGAAAATCAGACTGAAAATTGGCGAAGGAATTGCCGGCTGGGTTGCCAGGGAGCTTATGCCGGTGGTGGTCCCGGATGTCTCTGCTGACCCCAGATTCTCCTCGAAGATAGACAGTAATAAGATCAAGTCCATAATGTGTGTTCCGATAAAGAGTAAAGGCAATATACTTGGGGTCCTTGAAATAGTGAATAAAACCACTAATGGGCCGTTTACTAAAGATGATCTTAATCTAATACTCAGGATAGTAGACCATGCGGCAATAGCGATAGAGAGGGCGTCGCTCTATCAAAAAATGGAAGAACTTTCCATAACAGATGACCTGACAAAATTATTTAATACAAGATACCTTGACAGGACATTGGAAATTGAAATTAACAGGGCAAACAGATATGACACGTCACTGTCTTTAATATTTATGGATGTCGACCATTTCAAGACAATAAATGATAATTATGGACATCTCATAGGGAGCAAGCTATTGGTTGAAATGGGGCAGCTCCTCATTAAATGCCTCAGAACCGTAGATATCGTCGCCAGATATGGGGGAGATGAATTTGTTATTGTTTTGCCCCAGACACCTCCGGATAGCGCTAGCCAGATAGCCGAGAGAATCAGAAAATCAATAGAACAAAATATATTTCTCAAAAAAGAAGGGTATTCGCTAAAACTGACTGCAAGTTTCGGAGTGGCATCATACCCGGAAAGTGCAAGATATAAAGAAGAACTCCTGAGACTTGCGGATGAAGCCATGTACAGAGTCAAACATCAGACAAGAAACGGAGTTTATGCTATAGTATGATATATGGCGTTATTTAACTATGCGACAAAAGAGATAACTCTTAAGATTGTTTACTACGGCCCTGGCTTAAGCGGTAAAACAACCAATATCCAATACCTCCATTCATCTCTAAATTCGGACAAAAAAGGGAAATTGCTTTCTCTTTCCACAGAATCGGACAGAACGCTTTTCTTTGATTTTCTTCCTATCGAATTAGGGAAAATCAAAGAATTTTCCATACGGTTTCAACTTTATACGGTTCCCGGTCAAGTCCGATATAATGCGACCAGAAAAGTCGTTCTCAAAGGCGCTGATGCGGTTGTTTTTGTTGCTGATTCACAGAGTGAAATGAGAGACCAAAACATAGAGAGTTTTGAAAATATGAGAGAAAATCTCATTTCTAATAATATAAATCCAGAGGGAATTCCCGTTGTCCTGCAATACAACAAAAGAGACCTGAAAAATATTCTGTCAATTGATGAACTCAATGCCGACATCAATAAGGATAACGCTTACGATATTGTAGAGGCAGAGGCAATTAACGGGAAAGGCGTAGAAGAGACTTTTCGGCTTGTTACCAGATTAGTTCTTAAGGACATAGCCCGAAAACATAAGTTCGAGATTCAGCCTGCTCCCATAAAAGATGATGTAAGATATAAGGAAATAATTGCCGATATCCCAAAGCCGGAACCGGAAATCTTTCAGCCTGAATCTGAAGTTGAGATGATAGAACCTGCCGGTTATGCACTTGAAGAAGAATTGGTGGAGCACGGGTCTGCATATGAATTTGAAAAAAAATTGAAAATAACAGATGCTGCGCAAAAACTCGGCCCTAAGCCTGCCCCCCGGTTAAATGCAGAACATGCATTAAAGAATGAAGCTTATGAAGAAACAGTTAAAGAAATCATGGAAGTCAAAAAACCTGCTGTTGCGTATCCTGATATAATTAAAATAATTGCCGGTGACATTAAAAAATTAAACTCCAGGCTTTCAGATATTGAAGGCTCTGTAGCATCTTTAAAAACAGATATTCTTGGTATCAAAGACAGTTTAAAGACAATTAAAGAAAACAAAGCGTTAGCGGAAAATAATTATATTAAGGAAATAAGAAAAGAGCAAAAGGAAATACGCAGTATTTTAAAAGATATTGCCGCTGCATTCAGTGAAATCAAAATCAAGAAGAGCTGGTTTAAGTTTTAAACCTAAAACACTCATTTAGCCACGGATGGACACGGATAAACACAGATAAAACAAGGAGTTAGTGGCAAACTGCTTTTTATTTGATTCTTTTAGATATAATCTTGAACTCTTCTGTGCCGGCTTTTTCCAGCAGTTGAAATAAAACAGTCTCAGTGCATGTAATCACAGCGCCGGCATCGCGCATGAATTCTAATGCTGTTTTATGATTTTCGGATTTTCTTGAACAAACTGCATCATTAGCTACATGAACAGAATAACCCTCTTTTAATAATCCAAGACAAGTCTGCAAAACACAAATGTGTGTTTCCATTCCTGTGAGTATTATTTTATTTCGTCCGGAAGACGCTATTTTATTGAGAAAGTCAGGCTCTTCACAGCAATTAAAAGCAATTTTTTCCATCAGCCCGTATGCTTGCAATGCTTCTTTTATTTCATTAACCGTTGGACCAAGACCCTTTGGATATTGTTCAGTGATCAATACAGGAATCTGCAGCAGTCCTGCTGCATTGATGAGGTGAAGACAGTTGGCAATAACCGCCTGTCTCTCCCCCATCGCAGCAGCGAGTCTTTCCTGTATATCTATAATTACAAGAATTGTATCTTGCTTATGCAGAAAAAAATTATTCAGATTCAATTAATTTTGCAACCTCATTAATATCCTCAAAAATTATTGCCCAATATTATTTAGCTGTCAGTTAATGTAAGTTTAAAAAGCCTCTTCCATATCATGGTATTCTCTGTCAGAGTAATCCACAAATCTCGTGCAATGAGAAAGAAAAGAAAGATTTATACTGCCGGTCGGCCCATTCCTCTGTTTTGAAATGATAATCTCAGCCTTCCCTTTATTGTCATTGCTATCCTTATTATATACTTCATCTCTGTAAAGGAAAATAATTACGTCGGCATCCTGTTCGATTGCACCTGATTCTCTGAGATCCGCAAGAGTCGGTTTTTTATTTCCGGTTCTTGTCTCAACGCCTCTGTTAAGCTGACTCAGGGCAATTACAGGAACCCTTAACTCTTTTGCAAGACCTTTTAAAGAGCGTGATATCTCGGATATTTCCTGCTCACGCCTTTCCGCATTCCCCCTGCCCCGCATCAACTGAAGGTAGTCAACGATAATGAGGCTTAACCCATGTTCAATCTTCAATCTCCTTGCCTTGGCTCTCATTTCAAGAACTGATATTGCTGATGAATCATCTATGAAAATAGGGGATTCAGCCAGTTTTCCAGCTGCGCTTGTGAGCTTGTGCCAGTCATCCTTTCTGATAAATCCTTTTCTGATATTATTGGAATCCACCATAGCCTCAGAACAGAGCATTCGGAATGCCAGTTGCTCCTTTGACATTTCAAGACTGAAGACGGCAACAGTCTCTTTCAGATTAACCCCGACATGCTGGGCTATATTGAGACTGAAGGCCGTCTTTCCCATAGAGGGCCTGCCTCCGATTATTATCAGATCGCTTTTCTGAAGGCCTGTTGTCAATTCATCCAATGCTTTAAATCCTGAAGGCACACCGGTGACTGCTTCCTTCTTGTCGTAGAGCTGTTCAATCATCTGAAAGCTGTCTTTTATGACATCTTTCAGGACAGAAAAGGACGGGCTTATTCTTCTTTCCGATAAATCAAAGATCGTTTTTTCTGCATAATCTATCAGTTCTTCAGCATCCTGCTCAGTTTCATAAACATTCCGTGCAATATCTGTAACAGAACGGAGAAGGCCTCTGACCATCGACTTCTCCCTGACAATTTTTGCATGGAACCTGACATTGGCGGAAGTGGGAATCATGGAAGCAAGCGAGGTCAGATACTGCACTCCTCCGATTGCATCGAGATGATCTTTTTTCCTGAGATGGTCTGTGAGAGTAATAATATCTATCGGCTCATTCTTCTCAAGAAGCTCTGTCATGGACATAAATATCTTTCTATTGGGATCCTTATAGAAATCTTCAGGGTTAATCAGCTCAAAAGCGGTATACAGAGCATTGTTGTCAAGCAGGATGGCCCCTAAGACAGACTGTTCAGCCTCAATGTTTTGTGGTGGCAGCTTATCTATTGTCAGGCCGGACTCTTTCATTCCTGAACAACGCGGACTTTAACCTCTGCGGAGAGCTCCTGATGAAGTTTTATCGTAACAGAATACTCACCAAGTCTTCTGATAGGATCTTCGATGATAATTTTTTTCTTGTCAATATCATAACCTTCCAAGGCAAGGGCCTCAGCTATATTCATGTTCGTGATTGATCCGAATAGCTTGTCATCTTCTCCTGTTTTTGCTTTTATGGTAAGAGAAAGGGAAGATAATTTGTCAGCTATGGATTTAACTGACGCCTTTAATTTCGCTGCTTTTTCAAATATTACTTTTTTATTGTGCTCAAATTCCTTTATATTTTTGGTATTTGCTTCAACTGCGAAATTTTTTGGAAAAAGAAAGTTTATAGCATAGCCATCAGAGACATTTACAACCTCACCCATATGTCCCAGATTTTTTACATCTTCTTTAAGAATTACTTTCATTATTAAATCTCCTTAAATGTATATTTATACCATATAAGATAACATAAAAAAATAGAAAAATTCCCGTGCTGACGGATTGTTAAATTAAGGCATCAGTCTGAGCTATGCCCTTGTCATCTGCCTGTATTTAATCCTGTGAGGCTGGTCCGCAGCAGCGCCCAACCTCTCCTTCCTGTCAGCTTCATATTCAGAATAGTTGCCGTTGAACCAGACAACCTTGCTGTCTCCTTCAAAGGCGAGGATATGAGTCGCTATCCTGTCGAGAAACCAGCGGTCATGGCTTATCACCACAGCGCATCCCGCAAAGTTTTCAAGAGCTTCTTCCAGCGCCCTCATGGTATTAACATCCAGATCATTCGTCGGTTCGTCCAGCAAAAGCACATTGGCCTCTTCCTTCAGCATTCTGGCAAGATGCACCCTATTGCGTTCACCGCCTGAGAGCATACTCACCTTTTTCTGCTGGTCAGCCCCTGAAAAATTAAAGCGGGCCACATAAGCGCGTGAATTGATCTGTTTTTTGCCCAATTGTATCGAATCCTGATCATCGGAGATCACCTCCCATATCGTCTTGTCAGGATTAAGCGAATTACGGCTCTGATCAACATAAGCCAGCTTAACTGTATCACCGATTTTTATTGTTCCTGATTCGGGTTTTTCCTGACCGGTTATCATACGAAACAAGGTTGTTTTGCCTGCGCCATTCGGACCGATTACGCCTATGATACCTCCCGGAGGAAGCGAAAAAGTCATCCCTTCCATCAACAGATTATCTCCGTAGGATTTGACCACATTTTCAGATTCAATCACGACATTTCCAAGCCGGGGGCCTGGCGGAATGTAAATCTCCATTTCTTTGGAATTTTTCTCGACATCCTGTCGTAAAAGCGCTTCATAAGAATTGATTCGGGCCTTTGCTTTTGCGTGTCTTCCTTTAGGTGACATGTTGATCCACTCAAGTTCACGCTGGAGGGTCTTCTGTCGCTCGCTCTCAGTCTTTTCTTCCTGCTGCAGCTTATTTTTCTTCTGTTCAAGCCATGAGGAATAGTTTCCCTTCCAGGGTATTCCCTGCCCTCTGTCAAGTTCCAATATCCATCCGGCTACATTATCAAGAAAGTAACGGTCATGGGTGACTGCTATGATCGTGCCGGCATATTCCTTCAGATGATGCTCAAGCCATGCAACAGATTCTGCGTCCAGGTGGTTGGTGGGCTCATCAAGGAGAAGGATGTCCGGTTTTTTCAGAAGCAGCCTGCAAAGCGCTACCCGCCTTTTTTCTCCGCCTGACAATACCTTGACCGGCGTATCACCTGCAGGACACCTGAGTGCATCCATCGCCATTTCCAGGCGTGAATCCAGGTTCCAGGCATCAAGCATATCGAGTTTTTCCTGCACCTGCCCCTGTCTTTCTATGAGTTTGCTCATCTCTTCATCTGTCATAGGTTCAGCAAACTTATCATTAATCCGGTTAAACTCATGAAGGGCATCTACAGCCTCCTGCGCGCCCTCTTCCACAATCTCACGCACTGTCTTGTTTTCATCAAGTGCCGGCTCCTGTTCGAGCATCCCGATTGTATGACCCGGAGACAGAACAGTCTGGCCGTTAAAGCTTTTATCCGTACCTGCAAGTATCCTCAGGAGAGAACTCTTGCCTGAACCGTTCAAACCGAGCACTCCTATCTTTGCTCCGTAAAAATATGAAAGATAGATGTCCTTTAGTACCGGCTTTTTATCGTAAAACTTGCTTACTCCTATCATTGAATAAATTACTTTATTCGGTTCATTGCTCATCTATAAATATTCTCCTTGGTTTTAATATTATTTTTTGCACATAAAGATTGACTCTTTGAAGTTCAAAAACCTTACGATTGAATAGACAATATTTTACAGTGATTGCAGCCTGATTAGCAATATTCCATGTACCGTGTACCGCCCCAAAGTCACGTCAAGGCCAGTCGCAATTTGTCATTCCAGCACCAGAAGTAGGGAACTGAGGTTCAGTTCTATGTTGAACTCATCTTATAGGCGCGGTCATGATGTTCAAAGTCGAGAAATATCACTCTTTTGTTCTTTTCGTCAACTTCATAGAGCAACACAAAATGACCGACATGCACCCTTCTCCTGCCTTTTAGGACATTTCGCAGAGGTTTTCCCATTTCAGGATTCCCGGCTATCTGTAAAATCTTTTTGGCTACAGTATTGATAATGCCTCCTATCCTTTTGGGCAAGCTTCTGCAAGGCTTTTTCAAGCTCCTCTTTGATTTAATACACCCTTTAAACTCCGGCTCATGCAATCCGGCCTTTTTACATTCATTTGTAATCTTGATAGTGCCTCTCCCCCATGTCTAAATTAACCCTGCCTTGAAAAACACATCCGCCAGCAATTCATTCCTTGGACTGGAAGGATGGCTTTTCTTTAGGTTAGAAATTTGAATATCTTTAGGCAATGCCCCGTTACCAAATCGTAGAGACAACACCTGACCCTCGCATGGTTTCATCCTTTGTGATCAAAGATGAATTGTTATACAAAGCAGTAGCAGCTATCAGCCTGTCATGCATCTCCAGATCGACTTCAATTTTGTCGGCGGCTCGCAATATCTCCGCATTTAAGGGGACAATTTCAAAGCTTTAGTTTTCTTCAATTCGCTCAAGTGTGTCTTCAAACGAAATCGAAGTTCTGCCTTTTCTTGCGATAAACATTATCTCGGCCAGAACAACAGCGGGCACAAATACAGTTCCATCTACTTCAGACGTCTGAAAAGCTTTAAGCGCGGCACTGCTCAACCGGCTGTCATCTGTAAAATACCAGACAAGAGAATGGGTATCGGTTACATAGTCCATTAGATGCCCCTTCCTTTTTCATATGGAAAAAGTGACTTCCTGGCCTCAGTAAACAGTGAATCATCAATCTGGCTGCCCTTCCATATCCCTCTTAATGAAGACCTTTTGCCTGTCTTTCTTGCGCCTGCCGTAATCTCCCCGGTCAACAAATGGATAATTTTGTAAATATTCCCCAACTTGTCATCAGGGATTTTTTCGATTTCCTGTAAAATTCTTTCCTTATAGTTCGTCTGCATATCAACCTCCTCTTAGATATATAATTATCTCATAAATTCATCATTGAAAGCCTTGTCAAGAACCGACGGCATAAGGGTTTTGAGTTTTTTCGGGCTGCCAAGGGCTTTCCATTTAAATATGTTCTTTGTCCCTTTACCTTTACAAGCATCAACCTAACTTGAGCGAAAATATTGTTCTAATTTATCCAATAAATTTTCTGTTGTCAGTAAATGTTGCGGATTACATCCGACAATATGATCAATATATCGAGGCTGTTTTAATTCGGTCAGCAAGTTTGACTTTTTGTTTCCTTTGCCTGAGTGATGATAAATCTGGCCTGTTATGATGAGACTGTATTTGCTCTGTCCTTTTTTTAGACTTTTCAGAATGTTGGTATTGGAGAGTTTATCATTGCCGATAAAATCAATGTCCCAGTCAGTTGCCTTGATCCCATATTTTACAAAATACTTTTGCAATTCAGACATAAGAGTATTTTCATCTTTTCCCTTCAGTTTGTTTGCTTTCTCAGGATGAATATAAATAGAGGCGACAATACTTTCAGCTATGTCCATGCATGTATGAAGGTCTTCCGTACTCGGGGAATAAGACCTATGAATTGTTGCATGGCCGGCTTCTAAGATTGTCTTCAAAATCGCTTCTTGACTTAATGAGATATGGCCATCTGCGGCAAAGGAATCAATATTTTTTTAAGAATGAACCTTGATCGCCGGATTTCTTGACCATGATGTGCTCTATCAAGGCACGAATCCCCATTGTTGCAAGTCTGCGCGAATTGTTATGCAAACTGTTATAAATTTCTTTCATCAAATATAGAATAAGTGCCTGTTCATCATCAAAAGTATCCAACTCGCGAAGCCATTTAGGTTCCGGGCGAGAAATGGCTGGAGGATAGTAATGAAAAACAGGGTAATTGTTGCCTTGATCATCAAGATTTCCACAAAACCATTCTGTATGTCTCAAAATAATCGAATCGCATCCACGACATTTTAACATCTCATAAATATCAGTACCAGTTATGGGGGGGAAGTTATGGTCTGCATCGTCCTCTTTCCATGAAAAGGTTTCAGAGTGCAGAGCTTCTTGATTAGTGTCTCCTTGACACCTGTTGCAATGTGCTTTAATTATGCCGTTCATTGTCCTTAATTATTACCTGCCAACGATTAAACTCACAGGTGGCGGAACGCCATCCTGTGGAGTGCTTTGTTAGGCAAGAAATATTTATGCATATATCAGTTTGTTGCCTTTTGGTTCAGGTATCGAATCTCCAAATTCTTTTGCTGTATCTATCCACAATTGAATCGCTTCTTTAGCATTTTTTAAAGCATTTTCTGGAGTGCTGCCATGTGCCATACATCCCGGAAGCTCAGGCACTTCTGCTACAAAAGCCTCATCTTCGCTGCTCCAGTAAATTATTATCTCGTATTTATACATTAATTCCTCCTCCCA
>CAMTXX010000040.1:0-10417 GCA_947085825.1 uncultured Nitrospira sp.
GGGTTGTTTCTTGCTTTCTTCTTCCATATCGTATTCACAACCCCCTTTATCCCCCTTTTTTAAGGGGGAATTACTGAAATTTCTTCTTGTCATATCTAACTTTCCCGTGTCCAGCACTATTTGTGTCCAACGCTCAGCCCTCAAGGGAGGGGAGATTTTGGATACCCCGCAGTCTCTGTGGCGGGGAGTTTCATTTTTCAGACAACTCAAACAATCCCTCAAGGTGCATATTCCGCACGAGTGATACATAAAAACAGGGATATTTCTTGCCTTTGCTGTATTCATCACCTCCTTCTTTGCCTTGTGCGAAACCTTATTAGTGAAAATCACCACAGCGTCTGCACGCCCAATCTTTGACGCCATGTTAGCCTCTGGTTTTGTAAAGACCTTGAGATTAATTCCAACCCTTTCTGCCTCATTGATATACTGCCTCTCAAGTCTGTCCATTCCGCCAATTAATGCCACGCACATTAAAGCCTCCTTTCAATATTGATATTCATTATCAGTTAAACGGCGTTAAAAAAGGGCGGCGTTCACAGCCCTTTTTTGTCTTAATATTTTACTTTGATTTCGTTCATGTCTTCTTTCGTAATCTCGGCCCACCTCTTTAGGGTCCAGTTGCCGACCCACAACTTAAAGAAGGCGAGATTCTTTTGTCTTTCTTCCTCTGTGGCGCCAAGATGCTGATACATATTGCCTGGTTTGCCGTCTTTTGTGTTCTTGCCGTTATCGAGTCTCCTCATCAGTGAACCTGTGTCAGGCCAGGCTGTGTAGAAAATCAGATGGCTGTAGGTATCCATCCTCATTCCCTGACCTTTTGCCGTCCATTTGTCCTTTTCTTCCTTGAAAGCATAATACTCAGGGGCGGAATCCTTTCCGTGACAGGCAAGGCATTTTGCATCGAATAAAAGTTTTATATGTTTCCTGTAAGTTATTTCTTCTGCCCATGAGATGGAAGAAAAGGCAAAAGCTGTGATTGCAACAGCAAATGTCAAAATTCTTATTGTACCGAACATGTTATTTCCTCCTATTTATTTTCTTAGTTAATGTCAATCATAACCTTCATGCTGCTGTTCCTTTCCATCTGCCACCTCCTTCATTTAATTGTAATGGAAATCATTATCAATAAAATATAAAAAAAATTTATTTACATTTTTTGCATATGCCGTATATTTCCAGTTTGTGCCTCACCGGAATAAAATCATTCGCCTCTGCAAGCTTGTCCTGAAGTTTTTCAATCTTATCATCATGGACTTCTATAAAGCTTTTGCACTTTATGCAGATGAGATGGTCATGATGCGTCTGACCCAATTTAGGTTCGTATCGGGTCTTTTGATTGCCGATCTTTATTTCGTCGGCGATGCCGGACTCAAAAAGTAAATTTAGGTTGCGGTGGACAGTTGCATACCCTATCCCGGGATTTTTCTCCTTTATCACATTGAACAGATCTTCGACAGTAATATGCTTATCTGTGGAAAGGAAGGCATCAAGAATAACTTCCCGCTGCTGAGTATTGCGCAATCCCTTTTCCTGGATATAGTTTCTGAACACGTCTTTTGCCTTATTTAAATTCATAATTTTTTTCTTTCAATAATGATAATTAATATCAACTATATCAAACAGGAAGTGTTTTGTCAACTCTTTTGATATTGTGCAAGATTCAGGTATAAGCAACTGAAACTCCACGGATTCAACACGCAAGTAACATGCTTCTGATTTTCTTAGCAAATATCCGTTGTTTCTATTATAATTACAACATGAAAAAAGGCATATACATACTTCCGAACGGTCTTACCTTATGCGGGATGTTCTTCGGTTTCTACGCTATATTGTCCGCAATAAAAGGGAATTATATTCACGCTGCATGGGCGATCATGATCGCAAATGTTTTCGATGGTCTTGACGGTTGGGTTGCCCGGCTTACTCACAGCACGACACGCTTCGGCATAGAGCTTGATTCTCTCTCGGACCTGGTGGCTTTTGGCGTGGCGCCTGCTGTGATGATCTACAAATGGTCAATCGCGCCCTTCGGCAGGATAGGCATTGCGGTTGCTTTTTTCTTTGCCGCCTGCGGGGCGCTCAGACTGGCACGGTACAATGTGCAGATGGGTTCAACTGAATCAAAGGCCTTTACCGGTATGCCCATTCCAGGCGCTGCTTCTGTGTTGGCATCACTTGTTATCTTCTATTATGAATTTTGGGACGGAGTTCCTGAAAAGAATATATTTATACTTCTCCTTACGCTGTCCCTTGCGCTTCTGATGGTCAGTACTCTTAAGTTCCATGGTTTAAAGGAGATAGATTTCAGCAAGAGGAAGCCCTTCTGGATACTGGTTGCTTTCGTGCTCTTTATAGCGATCATGATTATTCATCCGGCAATAGCATTGTTTGTCTTTGCCATGATCTATCTTGCTGAGGGCATAATAGAAAATATATATTTATATTACAGAAAGCGGAAAATGCGGACAGCAGAGGTTAAAAAATGAGAATAATAAAAATATTTGATACAACACTCCGTGACGGAGAACAGTCTCCCGGGGCTTCGATGAACGTGGATGAAAAACTACAGGTTGCAAAGCAGCTTGTCAAACTGGGAGTGGATATCATTGAAGCTGGATTTCCGATAGCCTCTCCCGGTGATTTTGATGCGGTCAGAAGGATAGCAGCAGAGGTGAAGGGTGCAACTATTGCCGCGCTTGCAAGGGCCAGGGAAGAGGACATCAAGAGGGCCTGGGAGGCGATAAAAGACGCGCCTCAAGGGTGTATCCACACCTTTCACTCTACCTCGGATATACACCTGAAATACCAGTACCGGATCAGCCGGGATGAGGCGTTGAAAAGGTCTGTGGAGATGGTCAGACTTGCAAAAAGTCTTGTTGAAGATGTTGAATTCTCTCCAATGGATGCTACAAGGACGGATACGCAGTATCTGCTGGAGGTTGTCGCGGCAGTGATTGAGGCAGGCGCCGGCACGGTCAATATACCCGATACCGTAGGATATACAACACCGTCTGAATTCGGAGAACTGATCAGGACGATAAAGGAAAGGATTGGAAGCAGCGCGGTGATTTCCGTGCATTGCCATGATGATCTCGGGCTTTCTGTTGCGAATTCGCTGTCTGCTGTTTTAAACGGCGCAGGACAGATCGAATGCACTATAAACGGCATAGGCGAACGTGCAGGCAACTGTTCTATGGAAGAGGTTGTTATGGCCTTAAAGACCCGCAGGGAATTCTTTAATGCCGGGACAAACATAAATACAAAAGAGATTATCCGTACAAGCAGACTCATTACAAGGATAACAGGCATCCCGGTGCAGCCCAATAAGGCCATTGTCGGCGCAAACGCATTCGCACATGAAGCAGGCATACATCAGGACGGTCTGTTAAAAGAGAAGCTGACCTATGAGATCATGAAGCCCGAGGACATCGGCCTTCACAAGACCGAGCTTGTGCTCGGCAAACATTCGGGAAGACATGCCTTTAAGGAAAGACTCAAGGAACTCGGATACGAACTTGGCCCGGAGGAGATAGAGACCGCATTTTTGAAGTTCAAGCAGCTTGCCGATCAGAAGAAGTATATATTCGATGAAGACCTGGAAGCGCTTGTTTCCGAAGAGGTATCGAAGGTATATGAGATATACAGCCTGCTTGATATGTCGACTTCAGGCGGCATGAATCAGAAGCCGATGGCTACGGTCAAACTGAAGGTTGGCGGCGAGGTTTTTGACAGGATGGAGCATGGCGATGGGCCTGTAGATGCAACGTACCGGGCCATCGCCGGCATTACCGGCACCACGAGCAACCTCCTGAGGTTTGAGGTGAAAAGCATTACCGGCGGAACAGACGCCCTCGGAGAGGTTTCTGTTATGCTTGAAGAGGCCGGCAAGACTGTACGCGGACACGGCGCGGATACGAATATCATCATAGCTGCTGCCAAGGCCTATCTGAATGCCTTGAACAAGCTTGCTGCAAGGAAAAAATAGGAAGATATTATGTAAAAGTTCAGCTAACCGCAAAGATGCAGAGGCACTGAGTATAGATTCTGAATTTTCTCTGCGTCTCTGCGGTGAACTATTACTAAAAAGAATATCTTGTAGTACAGAGGGAGACTGAAATGCCAAAACCACTTGCTGTAGAAGATCTGTATAAGTGTTGCGACCAGAGCATATTTAAATTTAATACTACTGATGAACTGCCGGAGGCTGTCGAAATAATAGGGCAGGCCAGAGCGCTGCGGTCAATTGATTTCGGTCTGAATCTGACGGACGGCAAGGGGTTTAATATCTTTATCCTTGGCGAGAACGGCACAGGGAAATTGACAACGATAAAATCGCTCCTTGCGCAAAAAGCTGCGGCAGAACCCGTTCCGCCTGACTGGTGCTATGTTTATAACTTCAAGGACCCTGATGTCCCTCTTGCTATAGCATTGCCTCCAGGCTCTGCCATGGTTTTTCATAAAGATATGGAGGAGCTGATACGGATTCTGAAGGTGGAAATCTCCAGGGTATTCGAATCAAAGGAGTATGAAAAACAGAAAAGCAAAATACTTGAAGAGTTCCAGAAGAAGCAGAAGGACCTCTTTGCCGGTCTGGAGGAAGAGGCCCATGAAAAGGGGTTTTCCCTGAGAAAATCAGTAAGCGGACTCATGATAGTGCCTGTGAAAAAGAGCGGAGAACCGCTCACTGAAGAGGAGTATGAGTCTCTGGAAGCGGGGATCAGGGAGAAGGTGGATGAGATAGGAAGGCTTCTCCAGGAAAAGCTCAATGATATAGTGCGGGAAGTGAGAGAGGCGGAAAAGAACGTAAAGGATATGCTTTCGAAGCTTGAAAAAGACGTTGTCCTTTCGGCTGTCGGACACTATATGGAGGATTTAAAAAATAAATATCAGGAGAACGAAAAGATAGGCTCGTATCTTTCAGATGTCACGGAAGATATCCTCGGACATATAGAGGATTTCAAGGTGCAGGACGAACAGACTCCGCCGCTTCCCTTTATGAAGCTTCAAAAACCGGAACCTACTTTTACCAGATATATAGTAAACGTACTCGTCAACAATCAGGACGCCACAGGAGCTCCGTGTATTTACGAGAGCAACCCTACTTTTTTCAATCTGATGGGCAGACTGGAATATAAATTCCAGTACGGGGTGGCAACGACCGATTTTTCGATGATAAAGGGAGGTTCTATCCATAAGGCCAACGGTGGTTATCTCGTCATTAACGTGCTGGACCTTTTACGGAATATGTTCTCCTATGATGCGTTGAAGCGTGCGATACGCAACAAGGAGATAAAATTAGAGGATATATGGGAGCAGTACAGGCTGATCTCAACCTCCACGTTAAGACCCGAGGCTATACCGCTTAATGTGAAGGTCATACTCATGGGGGTCCCGTATCTCTATTATCTCTTATATAACCTGGATGAGGAATACCGGGAGCTTTTCAAGGTGAAGGCTGACTTTGACAATCGTATGGAATGTAATGAAGAGACAATACAGAAATACGCCGCCTTTGTGGGCCATTGCTGTAAACAGGAAAACCTGATGCCCTTTGACAGAAGCGGTGTTGCCAGGATCGTAGAATACGGCTCAAGGCTCGCAGGCCACCAGAAAAAGTTGTCTTCCAAGTTCAGCGATATAGCCGATGTCATAAGGGAATCCAACTACTGGGCCGGAAAGGCGGCCGGCAGTATCGTAAAAGCGGAGCATGTGGAAACAGCAATTACTGAAAAAATATACAGGACGAACAGGATAGAGGAAAGACTGCAGGAGATGATCCTTGAAGGCACCCTGATTATCGCTTCTGAAGGAGCAAAGACAGGTCAGGTCAACGGCCTTGCGGTGCTGGACATGGGTGACTACAGTTTTGGAAAGCCTTCCAGGATCACGGCCAAGACTTATGCAGGAAAAACAGGCGTTATTAACATAGAACGTGAAACAAAGATGAGCGGAAAGATCCATGAAAAGGCGATTCTCATCATTACCCATTTCATCGGCAGCACCTATGCGAAGAAAAAATCCATAAGCTTTACTGCATCCATTACGTTTGAGCAATTATATGATATGGTTGAAGGTGATAGCGCGTCCTGTGCAGAGCTTTACGTTATATTGAGCAGTCTTTCCGGAGTTCCCCTGAAGCAGAATATTGCCATTACGGGCTCTATGGACCAGAACGGTGATGTCCAGCCGATAGGCGGGGTAAATGAAAAAATCGAGGGGTTTTTTGATCTCTGTAAAATGCGGGGATTGGACGGAACACAGGGGGTCATTATACCGGGAAAGAATATCCATAACCTTATGCTGAAAAAAGAGGTTGTGGACGCAGTCAGGGCCGGCAGGTTCAGCATATACCCGATAGACAGAGTCGAGGAGGGACTGGAGATATTCACGGACATGCCTGCAGGTGAGATGAAGGAAGACGGCACATTCCCTGAGGGGACTATAAATTATCTTGTCATGAAGAGACTTGAGGAGATAACCAGGTCATTCAAGGACAAGAAAGATAAAGACAAAGAAGAAGAAGAAAATAATAAATGAAGCGCGGTCTTCATTTTGTTTCTTTTGTCCTGATCGTGTTGTTTGCATTGCCTTTTGCCTTAATCCCCTTTGCCATTTCACTGAAAATCGGTGAGATGATGGGATTGCTGCTTTTCTATTTCTGGAAAAGCAGGCGGTCAATCGCAATAGAGAACCTTTGTGGAGCTGTTTCACGAGGCGCTATAATTATCGACTCCACTCCTGAAGCAGTCATAAAGCAGAACTTCAAAAATATGGGGAAATCTTTTGTCGAGATCGTAAAGATATATTACGGATTGGGCAGAGAAATAATCGAAGATGTTGAGATACGGGGGGAGGAAAACTTCAGGAAAGCGCATGCCAGAGGCGCCGGCGTGATTTTTATCACAGGGCATTGCGGCAACTGGGAGTTGAACCCCATAGTGTTGTCCATGAAACTGACGAAATTAAATGGTGTTGCAAGGCCTCAGAACAATCCTTACCTCAACAGGCTTATCGAGAGGACAAGGGAAAAGTACGGCAACAGCATAATATACAAAAAAGGCGCGCTTAAGAAAATCCTCCGTGCCCTGAAAAGAAATGAAACAGTAGGAATATTAATGGACCAGAGTGTTATCAGCTCTGAAGGAGTAGCCGCGGATTTTCTGGGGAAAAAAGACTATATCATAAAAACCCCTGCAATCATTGCAAGGAAAACAGGCTCGCCTGTGCTTCCTGCCTTTATCAGAAGGGTCAATGGCGGACACATGATTGAAATAGGAGAAGAGATAGAGCTTGATACAGCAGAGGAATATGAACAGGCTGTTTATAACGATACAGTGCGGTTTTCGGGCCATATTGAAGAATATATTAAAAAAAATCCGGCCGAATGGCTTTGGATACACCGAAGATGGAAAAGAATAAAAGAGTGAACCAGGAGGTTGCATGAAAAAGAAAGAAGTACTTGATATAACTGCCGGGATGATGAAGAAAATGGTCTCATTTGAAAAAGTCGAGGCTGTAACGCAGAGGAGCGCCCTGAGGGGGCTGGAAAACGGCACAAAGCTGATGATAGAGGAAAAAGAGAGGGTCAATAAACTGATAAAGGGTATCCTGGCCTCTCTGGATTACCGGAAGATACTGGATAAGGTTACAGAAGAAACTTTTGACGCCTTTGTCTTCAGGTATTTCAAAAACGTTAAGTATCTGTCGGATCTTGAATCCGATGATATAGAACTGCCGGATATGGTGCCGGAAAACTCGTTTTCAGTTTGGGCTGCTGTGATGCTTATAGACGTAGATTGTCTATAGCGGGCTGTCAGCGCTTGGCGCGGAAGCATCTGATATCGGCTGCCTCAGGATTCCCGTAGTGATAAAAACCATGAGCAGGGCATCCCCCTGTGCATGATGCATGATTCTTGCAGGTAGAAATTTCGCAATTGTTTTTTTGATGTCTTCTGAACAAGCCGAGTTTTGGATTTGACCAGATGTCTGAAAAACGGTCTCTGAAGATATTGCCGATTTCAAAGTCTTTGATGCCATGAAACAGGTTGCAGGGGAAAACAGCGCCGTTGGGCATGATGGAAAGTTTTTTCACCCCTCCGGCACAGCGTACTCCATGCGGCAGGGAATTTCTGTCAAAGCAGGAGGCGTTGACGCGGTGGATCTCAATATCAGGATTATCCATTTTGATTTTTCGATAAAAATCAAGAAAGGCATTATAATCAATGGCATTTTTTATCACGCTGTCTTTTTTGCTTAATATGTCCATGTGGATGATATAGTAACGCTTTACTCCAATCCTCCTGATAAGATTTACAATATTTTGAATATCGCCTGCAGTGTCCTGACTGAGGACGGTTTTGACTATGGGATTTAGTGAGAATTCGACCAGTTTTGTAATGCTTTCAAGTGCGGCTACAAAATTATTTGAACCGGTCAGACGATTATGTTTTTCAGGGGCGCTTCCTTCCAGAGAAATGCCTATATTGAAATGTTCAGGAGAGATTCCACTGAGATGCTCAAGCATCGCGGGCAGGCTCCCGTTGGTGCTGATGTTAAACGACACGCCTTTGGCTAAGCCTCTCTCAACAAAGTCGGTGATCCAGGGAATAAGAAAAGGCTCTCCCCCCATAATGTCTATATTATTGATTCCGTTGTCAGCGAGGATATCCAATAGTAACAGAGCATTTTTATAGGTGAGGTCAGTAGTGTGGCTGCTTTCAGGGTTAAAACAGAAAGAACATCTCTGATTGCATTTTGTGGTCGGATAAAGCTGTATATATAAAGGGGAGGGGAACTCCATGGTATCAGAGTCCCAGCTTTCTTCCTGCCGCAGATGTTTTTTTCAAAATGATTGCGTATTTTTTGTGGTTAATCAAATTTGGTGTGGTATTCTTTCACCTTTTTGGCGAATTCTCTGGCGAAAGTATAACACTGGTTCTCATCGTCAGGTGATGGTTTGTATAATACCTGAACGCCGGGTTCAACGACTTCAAGTCCCATTTTCTTAAATTCCTCATATGCGCCTTTTACGGCTCCTCCTCCCCAGCCGTAGCTGCCAAAGGCGCCGGTGATTCTGTTTTGAGGCCGCAAGCCTCCGAGATGTGACATGAACTCGGCGACAGAGGGGAACATGATATTATTTAATGTCGGTGTGCCGATAAGGCAGCCTCTGGATTTCCAGAACTCCTTGATCGCCGCGCTCATGGGTGTTGCCCTGAGCTTTATTACTTTGCAGTCAACGCCCTCGTCTTTAATGCCCTGCATGAGCGGTATTGTCATGCGTTCAGTGCTGTGCCACATGGTGTCATAGATTATCGCAACACGCAGTGCGGCCCTTCCATTTGCCATATCAAGATAGTCCTGCATCACCTTTTGCGGCGAACTCCTCCAAATAATCCCGTGGTCAGGGGCTATCATATCGATTTCCAGTCCGAGCTTCTGGATATCGGCTATTTTATTTTTAATGAGCTTGCCGAAGGGCATGAGGATGTTTGCATAGTAATCGATAACGGCATCTTCCAGTTCCGCATGTGATGCGCATTCGACGAATTCATCATCGAAACGCGCTGTAGTCGCAATATGCTGTCCGAAGGCGTCCTGGGAAATAAGAAGCTTTGCCTCTTTGATATACGTAACCATGGAATCAGGCCAGTGGAGCATAGGGGTCTCAAGGAAAAGAAGCGTGTATTTTCCGGTAGTGAGCGAATGGCCTGTTTTTACGATAGTGAATTTCCACTTTGACGTATCGAAAGACCTGTCAAGCCCCTTCTTTCCCTTCCCGGTGATATATATCATAGCCTCAGGGGCCAGTTCCATTATCTTGTCGACGCTGCTGGCGTGGTCAGGCTCGATGTGGTTTATCACCAGATTTTTTATCTTCGCCGGATCAACGATGCTGCGGATATTATCAACCGTAACTCCTGAAAAATCGTGCTTTACGGTATCGACGAGTGTGATCTGCTCGTCCATGATCAGGTAATTGTTGTACGTTGTTCCATTCTGTGTAACATAACCGTGAAAATCTCTTACGCCCCAGTCTATTGCTCCGACCCAATAAATATCAGGTTTAATTTCTACTGTTTTCATGAATGCCTCCTTGGGAATGATGTTGTATTGTCAAAAATTAACCACAGAGAACACAGAGATATTTTTAATTAACAACAGCTTAACTGCCTTAAAGCCTTCTCCCTCTGTGACCTCTTGTCCTGTCTCCTATTCTTTATCCTTTCTCCTGAAGCTTCTTTAGAGTTCACAGAGTTGACGGCCTCGTAAAAAGTCGACATTCCGGCCTGTCCGGAATCATCTGTTTTTGTAACGCATTGAAAAAGAAAGATTCCGGACAAGCCAATCCCGAAAGCTTTCGGGAGACGGAGCCGCCGGAATGACCACCTAAGGGTGTTTCTGGACTTTTTACGAA
>CAMTXX010000041.1:0-30567 GCA_947085825.1 uncultured Nitrospira sp.
AATAGATGAAAGCTAAAAAATTTGATTCAGTACAAATGATGAGAGACATAAGGGAGAATGTATCAAAGGAGTTTTCAAAGCTTTCTGCTAAGGAAAAAATCAATTTACTTGAGAAGGAATTTCCAGAAATTAAAATAGGTAAGCGGCGAAAACTTCCGATAACAACGGATTGGCGTTAAAAACCCTTCGGGAAATCCCGACTAAGTCGGGACTTCGCCAATCCACAACGTTAGCCGTTCATTGCAGGCAAAAGAAGGAAGATAAAATGTTAATAAAAAATAGAACTGTCCTATTTTTTGTTTTTAATGATATATTTTTAATATACCAAATTAGAAGGAGGAGAGCTATGCGGATATTGGTTATCTTTTTGACTCTAATCGTCTTATCACTGGGTAGCCTAATCCCGCAGGCAAAGGCAAGTGTGGACATAGGGGTATCCATTGGAGATGAAGGATTAAGGGGCTTTTATCTTGCAGTGGGAGATTACTACAGGGTGCCGCAAAGGGAAGTAATAATTATTAAAGAAAGGGGTATGCCCTACGAAGAAATGCCGGTTGTTCTTTTCATTGCCGGTAGGGCTCGCATTGCACCTGAAATAATAGTAGATCTTAGACTCAGAGGTATGTCATGGATGGATATTACGCTCCGTTTCAGCCTGACCCCTGAGATATATTATGTGCCTGTTAGAGTGGGTCCACCTTACGGAAAGGCATATGGCTATTATATGAACAAACCTAAAAAGGAATGGAAAAAGATAGTTTTTAAAGATAGTGATATCATAAACCTCGTGAATCTCAAATTTATATCAGAACACTACAAATATTCGCCTAAGGAAGTAATAAAGATGAGAGAGGAGGGTAAAAGCTTTATAGTAGTTAATGATGAAATTAAAAAAGGAAAGAAGGAAAAACCTGAGAAAGGGAAAGGTAAAGAGCATGAAAAAAATAAAGGAAAAGGTAAAGATAAGGATAAAGATTAATAATTTATAAAAGTAAAAGGAGGTGAAAAAGATGAGGATTCTATTTATGAAACAGATTTCGTGGTATCTTGTCGTTGCAATGTTTATTATTGGCATTGCCCCAAGGGTTGAGGCTGGCTTTGCTCCTTCTGATGTAATAGCGCTTTCACAGGTTGACAGGGCTGCTGACATTGACAAGATACAGAGGGTGCTGGAAACAAAGATGGTCAGGGAAAGGCTTGAAAAACTGGGATACGCACAGGAAGAGATTAACAGCAGGCTTACCCAGCTTAGCGACCAGCAGATACACGATCTGGCACTCCAGATAGACGAGATTAAGGTTGGAGGCGATGGTCTCGGCATAGTGATAACTCTTCTTGTAATAGCTATACTTGTTGTGCTGTTACTCCAGCTTACAGGCCACCGTGTAGTAGTAACGAAATAAAATGAGGCTAAGATTTCAGTCTGTGAATAAGCAAGCATGTGCAACGTACATGCCTGCTTATTTATTTCTTGTTCTTCTCACATTTTTCTTGCATTCATGTGCTGTTGTCAGCAATGGCAATATGCCTGAATCAAGGTATAACAGGATTATCGGTAATGTTCCTTTCTATGCTCAGGAGGCTTATCAGTGCGGACCTGCATCTCTTGCAGGTGTTATGAATTACTGGAAGATAGATGTTACGCCTGATGATATTGCAAAGGAGATATATAGCAAGTCTGCAAAAGGCACCCTGAATATTGATATGGTAATTTATCCTCAAAAAGAAGGATTGCTTGCAGAACAATATTCAGGAAATATGAAAGACCTGAAAAAAAATATAGATTCAGGTTATCCGCTTATTGTGCTTGTTGATTATGGTTTCTGGGCATTTCAGTCAAATCATTTCATGGTTGTTGTCGGGTATAATGAGGATGGCGTGATTGTAAATTCGGGAAAAGATAAGGGCAAGTTCATACCTGAAGAGGATTTTATAAAGACATGGGAAAAGACAAAGTTCTGGACGCTGGCAATAAAAAGAAAGTGAACGGTGTAGATCGTAGGCATAAGACAGGCAGCTTCAGGATTTTTATAATCGACAAGATTTTTAGATGTTATAGCTCTATCAATTTCATGGCAAAATTTTATTCAAGTCTCAAAAAAGGTTTTTTTTCTAAGGTGTCGTATAAAAATTCTTCACCTGCCTGTCTTATGCCTTTTGGTCGTTTGTTTATCTATCTACTGTTCACTATTCACTATTCACTACTGACTGGCTGCGCTATGCCAAAGATAGTTATCCTTGATGACCCATTGAGCCTTGAGGAGCGCATGAATCTCGGTGTTGTATACGAGAAAAAAGGAGAGTTTGATAATGCATTGAAGGAATACAAGCTTGCATCAAAAAAACTTCCTCTGGCGTATCTTTACATGGGTAATATCTATTTTCAAAAAAATGAATTTGATGAGGCAGAGTCGGCGTATAAGAAAGCAATAAAGAAAAACCCCGATAATTCAGATGCGTACAACAATCTTGCATGGCTTTATTACACAAAAAAAGGAAATCTCAACGAGGCAGAGGAACTTGTGCTTAAGGCAATAGAACTTAATCCTTCAAAAAAAGATATATATCAGGATACGCTTGGGAAGATTAGAGAATTGAGGGGTCAGAAGTGAGAGATAAGAGTCTGTTTATATCAAAAAATCACTTTGATGAGATTGCTTTCACATTGCAAGGAGGCATATCCGAATGAGGCATGTGGTATTCTTGCAGGAAAGCCGATGGCTCGTAGAGGAAACGAAAAACAATTGCTTAAAAGGGCTTTGCTTTAAATACCACAATGCCAAGCCTGACCCCGCCAAAGTCGCACATGGATCTCAATGAGCTTATAAAGATTATGTCCGACTTACGCGGTGAAAAGGGCTGTCCCTGGGATAGGGAGCAGACGATGGAGTCTCTCAAGCCTTTTATTGTTGAAGAGGCGTATGAAGTGCTTGAGGCTATTGACGGGAAGAATTCCGAGGATGTTAAGGAGGAGCTTGGAGACCTGCTTTTTCAGATAGTCTTTCAGTGCCAGATCGCAAAGGAAAAGGGCGATTTCGATATGGCCGATGTTATAGAGAAAATCGGCAAGAAGATGATAACACGGCATCCCCATGTCTTCGGCGACGCGGACTACAAGACTTCAGCAGAGGTGCTTGTCCACTGGGAGGCCCATAAAAAATTGGAAGGGAAGCAGCGCGAATCGCTCCTTGAGGGTGTCCCCAAAACATTGCCGTCTCTGCTCCGTGCGCACAGACTTCAGGACAGGGCTGCCCGGGTCGGTTTTGACTGGGACAAGATCGGGGATGTGATGAAAAAACTCGATGAAGAAATCGGGGAATTCAAAGAGGCGCTGGAGAAGAAGAAAGCAGATGCAGTTGAGGAGGAACTTGGAGACGTCCTTTTCATGCTCGTCAACATATCGAGATTCATCGGAGTGAATCCCGAGGACGCCCTCAGAAAGACGATCAGCAAGTTCATATCCCGCTTCCGCTATATAGAGATGGCTGCCGCTGACACCGGCAGGACGCTGTCGGAAATGACATTGGTTGAGATGGACGCCCTCTGGGATGAGGCGAAAAAAAAGAAGAAATGATAGCGCTTACTTGCAATAAACCTATAAAAAGCATTTGGCCGCAGATAACTAACAGTAGGGAAAAATCAGCGTTAATCTGTGAAAATCAGCGGCTAACTACCGTTTTTAGGAGGATAGCCGGGGAATTGTGATTTTATAGCAGAAGAACTCAGCAAAAAACCCGTGAATATTACAGACCGGGTTTCCTTTTGTGCCATTCAGTTGATTGTTCATAGGCGTATGAAGCCCGCAGCAATGATTCCTCATCAAAGTGTCTTGCGATCAGTTGCAGCCCTACCGGCAGGTTGCCTGAGGTGAAGCCGCACGGGATCGATATAGCGGGCATACCGGCAAGGTTGACCGAGATCGTGAATATATCGGCAAGGTACATCTGGAGCGGATCGTCTGTTTTTTCTCCGAGTTTGAACGCAGGCGTCGGTGAGGTAGGGGTTATAATAAGGTCAACGGTCTTGAAGACGTTTTCAAAATCATTTTTGATAAGAGTCCTGACCTGCTGGGCTTTTTTGTAATATGCGTCGTAGTAGCCTGAGGAAAGTGTGTATGTGCCGAGCATTATCCTTCTTTTGACCTCTGAACCGAATCCCTGAGCCCTTGAGTTCATATACATATCCAGAAGGTCTTTGCCTTCAGCCCTGAAGCCGTATTTGACCCCGTCATAACGCGCCAGATTGGAGCTGGCCTCAGAGGTGGCAAGGACATAATATGCAGCAACAGCATATCCTGAATGGGGCAAGGAGACTTCTATTGGAATTGCCCCGAGAGATTCAAAATGCCTTAGGGCTTCATGAACAGACTGCGCTACTTCAGGGTCTATGCCTTCGATAAAGTATTCTTTGGGAATTCCGATTTTAAGACCTTTAATGTCTTTGCCCAGCACAGAAGTGAAATCCGGCACATCAACAGGCGCAGAAGTAGAATCCTGAGGGTCTCTGCCGGATATGATGTTCATTAAGATGGCCGAGTCGGTCACGTTTTTTGTTATTGGGCCTATCTGATCGAGTGATGAGGCAAAGGCGACGAGGCCGTATCTCGAAACCCTTCCGTAGGTTGGCTTCAGCCCGACTACTCCGCAAAAAGATGCGGGCTGTCTGATCGAGCCTCCGGTATCTGAACCGAGAGCTGCCATACATTCACCTGCCGCAACAGCTGCAGCGGAGCCTCCGCTTGAGCCGCCGGGAATTCTGTCTGTGTCCCAGGGATTAAGTGTGGTATGAAATCCTGAATTCTCTGTCGACGAGCCCATTGCAAACTCATCCATATTGGTCTTGCCTGAAAGGACGTAGCCGTTTTCTATGAGTTTTGAGGTCACAGTGCTTTCATAGGGTGGAATGAAGTTGGCCAATATCTTTGATGAACAGGTCGTGAGAATCCCCTTTGTGCACATGTTGTCTTTTATTGCGATGGGAATGCCGGAAAGGGGTTTCCTGTTGCCCTTTGCTGTTTCTTTATCAGCCTTTTCAGCCATTTCCAGTGCTTTTTCCCGTGTTATTGTTACATAAGCCCTGATGCCGGGTTCAACTGCATCTATTCTTTTAAATACTGAGTCATGTATATCCCTGGCGGATACCTCACGATCCTCCAGCATTTTGTTTAATTCCGCAATCCCCAGACTGAAAAGTTCCAAAAAGCCTCCGGATAAATGATAAAGTCATAAGCCCAGTTATTGATCCCTGCATAACTAATGGCCCATATAATTGTTTCTTCATCTGTCACTCCCGCTTGTCGGGAGTCCTTCCCCAGAAAGATTCCCCGAAAGCTTTCGGGGAATGACAAAAGGAGGACATTGCTTTTGCATCTTTCAATAGCTTCGCTTGAGTTTACCACTCGAAGTTTAAAGTTTGCAAGTTGGGGACTGTTCTTGAAATCATGTCGGATAAGGTCTTGAAAACATGAAAAAGTGTTTTTGTTGAGGTGATTCTGCAGCAGAATTATAGTATTGAATTGGCTCTTTCTCATTTCAAGTGGGTAAATATTCCCTGCCTCATTATAAACACACCCCTATCCCCTCTTTTTAGAGGGGAACTTAAAATTATCCACTCCATATAATGTTGCTTATGAGTTTATAAATTAAAAAAATTTTACTTAAAATATAATTTATGTTAAATTTTAAAACTTTACCGAAGTTTTCTCAAAAACAGCGAACGAAATCTTTGGCAGCTGATTGCAATTACAATACGAAATATAGAGGAAGGAGTAATTGATGCTTATTATAGGAGAGAAATTAAGCATTATAGCCAAGAGGGTGAGAGAGGCTATGATGAAAAAAGATAAAGGTCCGATACAGGAGATTGCGACCCGGCAGTGGAAAGAAGGCTCCGGAATGATCGATGCCAATATCGGTCCTGCGGAAGACGGCGGTGAAGACCTGATGCAGTGGATGGTTACGACTATTCAGGAAGTCGTCCCGCTTCCGATATGTCTCGATACGACAAATGCCGGCGCACTTGAGGCCGGACTGAAGGTGCATAATAATGAATGGGGCAGACCACTTATTAATTCTACCTCGAACGATCCCGAAAGGTTCCCGGTACTTGAGCTTGCCGCCAAATATAACTCCCAGGTAATAGGTCTGACTGTCGGCAAGGGGGGGCTTCCCGCTGATGCAGAGGAAAGATGCGCCATTGCTGCCGAGATTATGGCAAGGGCCATGGAATACGGCGTGCCGCTCGAAGATATTTATCTCGACCCGCTTGTGCTCCAGATCGCAACATCGCAGGATCACGCAGTGAAAGTCATCGAGGCGATAAAGATGTTCCAGGAAATGAACGATCCGCCGATGAAAACAGTTGTCGGTCTAAGCAATATTTCCAACGGCTGTCCAAAACATATAAGACCGATATTGAATAAATACTATTTTTTAATGCTCATGAATGCCGGATTGACTTCTGCAATTGCCGATTCTCATGAAATGGCTGAAGCCATGAATGAGAAGAAACTGCTTGATGCTGTCCTGGCCGGAAAAATGCTTGATGACGCAGGCAAAATGAAAGAGATAAAAAAGACGCTTGATGTTATCATGGGTAATACTTTGTATGCCCACTCATATCTGGAAATGTAAATAAAACAGTGTCAGTGTCAGTTTAAAGTGTCAGTAACAGACACTGACACTGACACTAATCACTGACACTGAAGTTAGGAGGTTAATTATGGCTTTTACACCAACCAAAGAGACGTACTCCGGCAAGGTATATTCAGTCACTGTCGGGACCGGTGATGGTGCGGTTACATTTGGAGGTGAGAATGTCCTCCCATTTCATTCTTTTGAGGGATCTACACCTAACAAGCCGCTTATTGCGTTTGAGATACAGGATATTCCGCCTTCGGATTGGCCTGAAAATGTACAAAAAGCATTTGCCGGTGTTTCTGATGACCCGGTGAAGTGGGCGAAGTATTGTCAGGATGAGCTTAAGGCAAAGGCGATCGCCTTGCGGTTGATCGGCACGCATCCTGACAGGGAGAACCGTTCTGCTGCGGAGGCCGTAAAAACAGTAAAGGACGTGTTGGCTGCTGTTAGTGTTCCCCTCATAATCCTTGGCAGCAACCATGCGGAAAAGGACACTTCGATACTGCTTGCTGTGGCTGAGGCTGCAAAAGGCAGGAACTGCATTATAGGAAAAGCCCAGGAGGCCAATTACAAGACGATTGCTGCTGCGGCCATGGCCAACGGCCATAAATTAATTGCTATGTCTGAACTCGATATAAACCTCTCAAAGCAGTTGAATATCCTTATCGGACAGATGGGTTTTGACAAGGAAAGAGTGATAACAGATCCGATGTGCTCTGCTTTGGGATACGGCCTTGAATATACCTATTCTGTTATGGAGAGGATACGGCTTGCCGCCCTTACACAAAACGATGTCACGATGCAGCAGCCTTTGATGGGGGATGTCGGGATGTACGTATGGAAAGTAAAAGAGACGACCGCTTCTGAAGCAGACCTGCCGCAGTGGGGTTTATCTGAAGAAAGAGGTATTGCATGGGAGGCTGAAACAGCAACTGCGCTTCTTATCGCAGGCGCTGAACTTCTGATTATGCGGCATCCAAAGGCTGTCGGGGCAGTAGAAAAGATAATAGAAGAACTAATATAAAACAGGGATTAGGGATTAGGGATTAGGGATTAGTAAAAATATCCCATCCCCTTTGTAAAAGGAGGATAAAAAATGGCTTTATCAGGCGTTGAAATATTTAAGCTTTTACCGAAAACGAACTGCAAGAAGTGCGGGCATCCGACCTGTCTTGCCTTTGCAATGAAACTTGCGCAGAGGCAGGCTTCTCTTGATTCCTGCCCCGATGTCTCTGAGGAGGCGAAGAAAATACTCGGAGAGGCGTCTGCTCCACCGGTGAGACCGATAACCTTCGGCGCAGGGGACAAGGCGGTCAAGATGGGGGAAGAGACTGTACTTTTCAGGCACGACAAAAAGTTTGTGAACCCTTGTGCGTTTGCGATTGAGGTGAAAGACACCTTTTCAGAGGCTGAGGTGTCAGGCATATGTGAGCAGGTGCTGGTTTCGGAGATGGACAGGGTAGGACAAAAACTGAGGATTGACGCAATAATGATCAGCAATGTATCAGGCGATGCAGGCAAGCTTGAGGCTGCGGCTAAAGTCGTTGCAGCGAAGGCCCCTGGAGTCCCTGTAATCATTAATACTGAAAATCCACAGGCTGCAGAGGCTGCAATAAAGCTGTTCGCTGACAAAAGACCTGTGCTCTACGGTGCAAACGCATCCAATGCAGAGGCGATGGCTGCAATAGCAAAAAATAATAAAGCTATCCTCGGTGTTGTGGCAAACGGACTTGACGAACTTTCGACCCTGACAGAAAAAGTGAAAGGTCTGGGCGTAGAGGACATGGTCATTGACTCAGGTGCACGGAAGGCCAGGGACATCATCGAAAACAATACCCTGATCCGAAGGGCTGCTGTTAAAAAGAATTTCAAGCCGCTTGGATACCCGATCATTAATTTCATGCAGCGCGAAGACAGCCTTCATGAGGCGCTCCTTGCCGGCCTCGGGGTGACAAAGTATGCATCGATTATCGTTCTGAGCAGCATAGAGAAATGGAAAAACCTTGCGCTCTTTACCCTGAGACAGAATATCTATACAGACCCGCAGGTCCCGATGCAGGTCGAGCAGAAGGTTTACAACATTGGAGAGCCTACGCCTGAGTCTCCTCTTACGATTACAACAAATTTTTCGCTTACATATTTTATCGTATCCGGCGAGATCGAAAACAGCAAAATTCCCACAAGGCTTGCTGTGATGGACTGTGAAGGTCTTTCTGTTCTTACTGCATGGGCAGCAGGCAAGTTTACGGCATCCAAGATAGCCCAGTTCATCAAGGACAGCGGAGTAGAGAATGAGATGAAGCACAGGGAACTGATTATCCCCGGCTATGTCGCAATCTTGAGCGGCTCTATAGAAGACAAACTGCCGGGCTGGAAGGTAACGGTCGGACCTCGTGAGGCGAATGCATTGCCTGTGTTTTTAAAGTCACGTGCTGCGTAGATTAAAAAAGTGGACAAGTCAAGGCTTCAATATTTGATGATGCAAGTTTTAAATAAAATATTAAGGAGGTTAGAGGATGTCTAAGTTAATAGCCTCTGCTGCTATCAGAGGGTCCAACCATATTTACAATAAAACCTACAGGATGCTTCTGGAGACAATCAGGGATAAAGGAGAGGACTTTGTCTTTGAATTCCCTGATACCGCCTATCATCTCCCCATGATATATGCCATAACCGGAAGAATAGTCAGAACACTAAAGGATATGAAGGATGTCCTTGATGAAAACAAGGGTCTTCTTCATGAAGAACCGGCAGAACATCTCTGGAAACCTTACCTTGGTGAATGTCTGGACGCCGGTATGCTTACACTGTTTGTAGAAGAGATATACATGGCATTGAGATATATACATGGCCTGGAGCCTGCGGTAGATCCGGAGACCGGGTATGTTTATAACGGCTTTATAACAGACACTATCCAGAGGTATCTCGGTGTTCAGCTTGTTGACGGCACTATGCCCGGATTTGTTGCGGTGATTGGCGCAGCTCCTGATGATGATACTGCTGTGAGGATAATAAGAGAGCTTCAGGAAAAGAACATTCTGATATTCCTCTCCGGTCATGTCAATGGCAACAGCGTTACAAAGCAGCTTTTGAGGAAGGGCGTGGAGCTTGGCTGGGATACAAGGATAGTCCCTGTCGGCCCTGATACTGAACACACGATATATCCTTTAAACTGGTCAATAAGGGCGTCAACAATATTCGGCGGTTTTAAAGGCGGAGATTATAAGCGTAATCTTAAATACACAAAAGACAGGGTTTTTGCCTTTGCGCTTGTGCTCGGAGAGCTTGACGATATGAAATGGGCAAACGGAGCCGGAGCCATTAATATGGGCTACCCTGCAGTATGCGATACAGATGTCCCTGTCATCCATCCTACAGGCGTTACAACATATGAAGAGGTTGATAAAGAGTTCGACCACTCTAAAATTGTTCAGAAGGCGATAGAGGTCAGAGGTCTCAAGATTATTATTGATAAGCCTCCGGTGCCTGTTGCATACGGAGCTGCCTTTGAGGGCGAAAGGATAAGGAAAGAGGACACTTTCATAGAGTTTGGCGGGCAGAGAACACCTGCCTTTGAATTGGTCAGGACAATGGAATTGGATAAAATAGAAGATAACAAAGTTATTATTGTCGGCGACAATTGGCAGGAGCGATATGAAAATGGCGGACAGATGCCGCTGGGAATAGTAATAGATGTGGCCGGCAGGAAAATGCAGAAGGACTTTGAGTCAATAATCGAAAGAAAGATTCACCATAACACCAATGAAGGACAGGGCATTTGGCATATGGGTCAGCGTGATGTCAATTGGGTGAGGATAAGCAATGCTGCAAAGCAGGCAGGCTTTACGCTTGAGCATATTGGGCTTATACATACTACAATGACGCGCAAGAGATTCCATGCCATTGTGGATAAGGTGCAGGTGACCATTTATACGGATGAGGCGGATGTTTTAAGGCTCAGAGAAGAAGCGAGGGTGGCTTACAAGGAGCGTGATCAAAGAGTCGGAAGTCTTACGGATGAGAGCGTTGAAACATTTTATTCATGCCTGCTCTGTCAGTCTTTTGCGCCGAGTCATGTGTGTGTCATAAGCCCGGAAAGACTTGGACTCTGCGGGGCTTATAACTGGCTTGACGGCAAGGCAGCATATGAACTGGATCCGACAGGCGGCAATCAGCCTATGCCCAAGGGAGAATTGGTCGATCCTAAATATGGGAGATACACAGGTGTTGACGAATATCTCAAAAAGGCGTCAGGCGGCGCTGTGGAGACGCTTAATCTTTACACAATCATGGAAAATCCAATGACATCCTGCGGATGCTTTGAGTGTATTGCTGCCATTATCCCAGAGGCCAACGGGGTGATGATTGTGCAGAGAGGCCATACAGGCATGACGCCTATTGGGATGAAATTTTCGACTCTGGCAGGAACTGTAGGCGGTGGAGCACAGACTCCGGGCTTTATGGGTATAGGAATCAACTTTGTAAACAGTAAAAAATTTCTTGCAGGCGATGGAGGCATAAAAAGGATAGTATGGATGACCAAAAACCTTAAAGAGAGACTTGGAGATCTCTTTAAGCAGAGGGCTGCAGAGGCCGGCGTGCCTGACCTTCTTGATAAGATAGCAGACGAGACTATTTGCGAGGATTCAGAAAAGCTTTTAGAGCATCTATCAAGCGTAGGTCATCCTGCACTTGAGATGGATTCGATAATATAATAAAAGGGGTTAGGGATTAGTGAAAAAAACCAGTCCCCAACCCCCAGTCCCCAACAACTAACTTGGAGGTAGATATGAATAAAGTTATAAAGATGGCAGAGCCTGTAGCGCAAAGGATTGTGGAATGGGCAGCGGAAAATTCCTGCGAGACCATATTTGACAGGGCTGCAAAGATGAAGTCGTGTCCCATAGGGCAGGAGGGCGCATGCTGCAGAATGTGCCATTTGGGGCCATGCAGGCTCATTGGTAAAAATGAAGAAAAGCTGAAGGGCATTTGCGGAGCAGGCATAGATGTGGTTGTTGCAAGGAACTTTCTTAGAATGATTGCAGGAGGAACCGCAGCCCATGCAGACCACGCAAGAGATTTAGTTTTGACCCTGCTTTCTGTTGCCAGAGGAGAGACAAAGGACTTTCAGATAAGAGACAAAAGAAAGCTTCTTTCTGTGGCAATGGCGATGGGCATTGACCACCCTGTGATTAACGAACTCCTTGGTGACAACCGCACCACAGAGGGTGATTATGATCCCGCGCCATGGGAAGTTGCAAGGGTCACTGAAAGTCAGACTTTAGAGATAGCAGAAAAGATTGCATTAAAACATCTTGAGCAGTTCGGACAGCAGACAGGTGAGCTTGTGTATCTTAAAAGAGCGCCCAAAGGCACCTATGACAGATGGGTCAAACATAATCTTAAACCCAGAGGCGTTGACAGAGAGATTACAGAGGCCATGCACAGGACAACAATGGGAGTTGATCAGGATGTGGACAGCCTGATGGACCATGTTTTGAGGGTCGGACTTATAGATGGCTGGGGCGGGTGTCTTGTGGCGTCGGATATTTCCGATATTCTCTTTGGAATAACAGAACCGGTAAGGAGTAAGGGCAATTTAAGCGTTCTTAAGGAGGATGAGGTCAATGTCATAATACATGGACATGAACCTGCCTTGGCCAATGTTATTGTTGATGTGCATACAGAGCCGGAGATAGTTGAGTATGCAAAGAATAAAGGCGCCAAAGGTATAAACCTTGCCGGAATGTGCTGCACTGCAAATGAGATACTTGTGAGGCGTGGTGTGCCGTCGGCAGGCTCATTCCTTGAGCAGGAATTGGCCATAATGACAGGCTTAACGGATGCAATGGTGATTGATGTTCAGTGTATTCAGCCTGCCATTGCCGAGATATCAAAGAAGTTTCATACAAAGATTGTGACTACCAGCTATAAGGCGCATATGACAGGCGCTGTTCATATAGAGTTTGACGAGCATGAAGCAAGGAATGTGGCGATAAAGATACTTAAATTAGCCATAGATAACTTTGCAAACAGAACAGGCAAGGGCATGCCGGTTAGCGATTTAAAATTAACGGCGCCGGAGAACGCGGTCGTCGGGTTTTCAAGGGAGTATTACAGTTATATGCAGGGCGGCACATTCAGAAGGTCTTTTAGGCCGTTGAATGATGCAATAATGGCGGGAAGGATACGAGGCACTGCCGGTGTTGCGGCATGTCATCATCCGGGGACTGTCGGGGCGTCAATGCAAAGGTTTCTCATACAGGAGCTTGTAAAGAATGACTTTTTTGTAGTAGTGGCAGGCTGTGCAGGACATGCCGCTATCCAGATGGGTTATGCCACCCCGGAGACAGCCTTTGAACACTCAGGCCCCGGCATGAGGGAGGTTTGTGAAGCAACAGGTATGCCGCCTGTAATGCACATCGGAGCCTGTGTGGACACGGCAAGGGTCTTAATGATAAGGACATTAATGGCTACAACAGGCGGACTAAGCCCTGAGATGTCCGGGATGCCGTCCATAGCATTTGCCCCTGAGTGGTGGAGCGAAAAGGCCCTGGCTATCGGCACATATTTCGCGGCATCCGGCTCTACTGTCATATTCGGCGGGGAATCTCCTGTAAAAGCGAGTAAAACAGTTATGGACATAATGGAAAACAAATGGAGAGAGAAGGTGGGGGCCGCGTTTTTCTTTGAGCCGGACCCTGAAAAGATGCTTCAAAAGGGCATTGAATGGGTGGATACGAGAAGGGCGGAGTTGGGCCTTGCTAAATATCAGCCGGGCAGATTCAAGAAAGAGCGTAAACTTATGGATATGGCAGACAGAAGGGCATTGGATAAAGCCAGGGCGCATATAGAATTATAATCAGGGAGTAGGGATTTGGGTTTAGGGATTAGCATAATGAGGCCAATCCCAACCCCCCCCAAAACCCAAACCCTAATGTGGAGGTTAACAAATGATAAATGTTCAGGAAGAAATGGGCATAGTCGGCGATATTCTCACAGATGAGCAAAAAAGAAGGGCTGTGCTTATTCATGCCTTTCATAAGATGCAGAAGGACAATAATTATCTGCCCGAGGACAAACTGAGGGAGCTTTCCGAAGAACTGGATTTGCCGCTTTCAGATGTATACAGCACAGCATCTTTTTACAAACAGTTCCATTTTAAGCCGAGGGGCAAAAACATCGTATGTGTATGCGTGGGGACCGCATGTCATGTCAGGGGAGCTCAGGAAGTCGTCCGCGGGTTTGAGAATGCCTTCGGCATAAAAGCAGGGGAGACCACAAAAGATCTCTCTTTAACCATTGAGACCGTTGGTTGTATCGGCTGCTGCGGGTTGGCCCCTGCTGTTGTTGTCAATGAAGAAATTATGGGAGAAGTAACTCCGGCAAAGACGGCTGCCATCATAGATGACGTTAAAGAAAAAGCATATGAAAAAACTGAATAACAGAGAAGATATTATTGCTCTGAGGCAGGGCCTTATAAAGGAAATGCAGGCTCCGGAGAGACAAAAACTTAAGGTCTGCTGCGGCACTGCGTGCAGGGCTACAGGCGCTCTTAAGGTAATTGACGCCATTAAAGACGAGGTTAAAAAAGCCGGCAAAGATTTGGATATCGTGACCACAGGATGCCAGGGGCTTTGTCAGAAGGGCCCGCTTATGAAGGTGGAGCCTCAAGGCTACTTTTACCAGAGGGTGAGCGCTTCCCATGCTCCAAAGTTAGTAGGCAATACGCTTATAGCGGGCTTCCCTGTGCGTGAGCTTTTGTATAGGGACAATATCATAACAAATCCCATCGAAAAGATGGAGGAAGTGCCTTTTTATAGAAAACAGATGAGGCTTGTGCTTAGAAATAATGAGAGGATCGATCCGGGAAAAATTTACGACTATATTTCTTTTGATGGATATTTGGCTATTGAAAAGGCGATCTTTACAATGACGCCGGAGGATGTTATCGAAGAGATAAAGAAATCAGGTTTGAGGGGCAGAGGCGGCGCAGGCTTTCCTTCGGGTATAAAGTGGGAGGCTGTGAGGCGTTCAGTCAATAAAACAAAGATCATTGTGGCCAATGGAGACGAGGGCGACCCCGGCGCATTCATGGACCGCTCCATAATGGAGGGCGACCCCCACAGCCTTATTGAGGGAATGCTATTGTGCGCATATGCGGTGGGCGCAAGTTATGGCTTTATGTATGTGAGGCATGAATATCCCCTTGCAGTTAAAAATCTTGATATAGCCTTAAAACAGGCAAGAGAAGCAGGGCTTCTTGGCGATAATATTCTGGGTACTGATTTCAGTTTTGACATATCCGTAAGAGAGGGCGCAGGGGCATTTGTATGCGGCGAGGAGACAGCGCTTTTGGCATCCATTGAAGGGAAAAGGGGATTTCCTGTGCAGAAGCCCCCATTTCCTGCTGAAAGTGGTGTATGGTCATATCCGACCTGTATTAACAATATAGAGACCTTTGCCAATGTTCCATACATTATTGCCAACGGCAGTGAAAACTTTGCAAGCCTCGGCACAGAGAGAAGCAAAGGCACAAAGGTCTTTGCCCTTACCGGAAAGATCAAAAATACAGGCCTGATAGAGGTCCCGATGGGCATCTCACTGAGGGAGATAATATATGAGATCGGCGGCGGCATATGGCATGACAAAAAGCTCAAGGCAGTCCAGACAGGAGGGCCCTCAGGGGGCTGCATACCTGCTCATCTTATAGACTTGCAGATAGATTTTGATTCACTTTTTGAGGCTGGTTCCATGATGGGTTCAGGCGGTCTTGTTGTTATGGATGAGACAGACTGCATGGTTGATGTGGCAAAGTTTTTTTTGTCATTCACACAGCAGGAGTCCTGCGGCAAATGTCCCACATGCAGGATAGGCACATACCAGATGCTCCAGATACTCGAAAGGATCACAAATGGAGAGGGAATGCCGGGAGATATAGAAAGGCTTCAGCAAGTGGGGAATATGGTAAAGGAAGGCTCCCTCTGCGGCTTAGGCAAGACAGCCCCAAACCCGGTGCTGTCGACCATAAAATATTTCAGGGAAGAATATGAGGAGCACATAAACAACAAGTATTGCAGGGCAAAGGTATGCAGGGGCCCAGGGGTATACAGTATAGATGATAATGAGTGTTTCCTCTGTGGATTGTGCAAAGAGGCCTGCGCTTTTGATGCGATCAAAGAGTATAAAAACAGCTTTTTCATAGATCAGGACTACTGCACAAAATGCAAGGCCTGTTACGTGGCCTGCCCTATAGATGCCGTAAAAATAGAAAAAGCAGAATACAAAAAAGAATTAAAGCTCAAGGATTAAGAGGAATAAATGGAGAGACTCAAAGACATAGATGATCTTGGAAGTTTAAGGAACAGACTGCTGCAAAGGGATGAAGAAGGCAAGGTGACCATACAGGCCTGCGGCGGCAGCGCCTGCCGGGCCTCAGGCTCCGGAAAGGTTGTTAAGGAGATTAAAGAAGAAGCCTCACGCAGGGGCCTTGATGTTGAGGTCAAAGTTACAGGCTGCAGAGGGCTTTGCTCAAAAGGACCGAATGTGAAGATTGAACCACAGGGAATCTTCTATACAAGAGTAAAGCCGGACTTGGTGCCTTCCATGCTCAGCTACACATTATTTGCAAATACTCCATTCCGGCCATTGCTTTACCGGGATGATATTTTGAGCGAACCGATAGCAAAGATTGAAGATATCCCGCTTTACAAAAAGCAGCTTAGACTTGTTTTGAAGAGTAATGGGCGGATTGATCCGAAGTCCATTGAGGATTATATAAAAATTGGCGGATACGCAGCCCTTGAAAAAGCCTTATCAAAAATGACTCCTGAGGATGTGATCAACGAAATTGACAAGGCCAACTTAAGAGGCCGCGGAGGGGCCGGGTTTCCTGCCGGAAAGAAATGGAAGCACACAAAGAGCGCAAAGAGCGATATCAGGGTCATAATTGCCAACGGAGATGAAGGCGACCCCGGCGCCTTTATGGACCGCTCCATAATGGAGGGTAATCCACACAGTCTTATTGAAGGTATGATACTCAACGCCTATGCCATCGGCGCACAGTATGGCTTTGTATATGTAAGACATGAATATCCCCTTGCAGTGGAAAATCTGAGTGTTGCCATATCTCAGGCAAGGGAATCAGGCATACTTGGAAAGAATATATTAGGAACTGATTTAAGTTTTGATATAAGCATACGGGAAGGGGCGGGGGCATTTGTCTGCGGCGAGTCCACAGCGCTTATAGCCTCAATTGAGGGTTCCAGAGGCTTTCCGAGGCCAAGGCCTCCGAGATTATCAGAAGTTGGCGGAGGACTGTGGAGCTATCCTACAAACCTGAATAATATAGAGACCTTTGCCAATGTTCCGATAATTATAGAAAAAGGCGCGGATTATTTTCTTTCCATAGGCACAGAGAGGTCCCCTGGAACAAAGGTGTTTGCCCTTGCAGGCAAGGTAAAGAATTCCTGTCTTGTGGAAGTGCCGATGGGCATAACGCTAAGGGAAATAGTTTATGATGTGGGCGGAGGCATCTTGGGCAATAAAAAGTTTAAGGCAATCCAGACAGGCGGACCCTCAGGGGGATGCCTGCCTGAGAGCATGCTTGAAACTCCGGTGGATTTTGATACACTGACAAAGGTCGGCTCTATGATGGGTTCAGGCGGAATGATAGTTCTTGATGAGGACAACTGCATGGTGGATGTTGCAAAGTATTTCCTCTCCTTCTGCCAGTCAGAATCCTGCGGCAAGTGTCCGCCATGCAGAGTAGGGTCATTCCAGATGCTTCAAATATTAGAAAACATTACATCAGGCAAAGGACAGCCCGGCGATATAGAAAGGCTTGAGGAGATTGGAAAGCATATATATGAAGGGTCCTTATGCGGCCTTGGCCAGAGCGCCCCTAATCCTGTCCTTTCTACGATTAAGTATTTCAGGGAAGAGTACGAAGAACATATACATGATAAATATTGCAGGGCAAAGGTTTGCAGCGGGATAGGGGTGTATGTGATTGACGCTGAGGAATGTTTTTTATGTGACCTCTGCAAAGATTCATGTGTCTTTGATGCGATAAAAGAAACAAAAGGCGGTCTTTTTATTGATCAGGATTATTGCACAAAGTGCAGGGCCTGTTATGTTGCATGCCCCATAAATGCCGTAAAGATCGAAAAACAGAAAAAGCAGAGCGTAAAGCAGGAGGTCGCATGAGCGAAAATACAAAAAAAGAAGAAAAACCTAAAAAGGATATGAAGGACGTTTTTGCGTCGGTTGAAAATATAAAATGCGCTGTCAGGAAGTCGGAGAAATTCGTTGAGGAGTTTCTTTCCGAACCAATGTGCGGCAAGTGTTTTCCATGCGCACTTGGAAGTCATGAGGCCCTTGTCAGGCTGAAGAGGATATCGGCAGGCACAGGAGAAGACAAGGATGTCAGCGCCCTCAGGAGAATAGCCGAGGTCATGCTGGAAGGATCGCGCTGTATTAAGGGCAAGGACACTGCAAAGTTTTTGATAGAGGCTTTGAAGACAGAAGCTTTCAATGAGCATCTTGAAGGGAAATGTATTGAGCGCGAATGCCCGGCCTGTATTACTTACAGTGTAATTGCCGAAAAATGTATTATGTGCGGCCTCTGTCAGGAGGCTTGCAAATATAATGCAATCCTTGGAGAGAAGAGAAAACCGTATCTGAGCGGTTATCAGCCTTTTGAGATACGCCAGAAGAGGTGTGTGAAGTGCGGCGATTGCGTGAGTGTCTGCCCGACAGAGGCGATTATTGTTATAGACGTTAAAAGCAAAGAACCTGTTGGTGTGTAAATTATAGTTCATTGAGTTTATAGAGTTTATAGAGTTAACCCAACAAACACAATGAACATAATAGGAGGTAAAGATGCAGACAGAGATACTGACTGACAAACAATTTAAAGCCCTTTCTAAAAATTTGATTAATACTATTGAGAAACATTATAAAATAATTCCCTTAAATAGTTTAAAAAATTTTAAGTACTCTCTAAAAAGGCCGATATATATCACCATTGAAATTGATAAGGATAAGGTCATTGCATCTCTTGATGACATAGAAGCTTTTGCCTATGCAGATACAGAGTTTGAGGCAATCAATAGTCTCTGTGATGAGATAGTTAATATTTATGAAGATCTGAAGGCTGATAGAAAGAATCTCGGTGTATTACCCAGGAAGTGGCTGGAATATTTAGAGGATGTTATTGAGAATAAATGAAAATAATTGAGATTGAGAAGATATTCAGGAAATTGGATTTAAAGGTTCGTTCCACAGGGCATAATTATGGATGGTTAGTTGTTAATGGCAAAAAGATATTGAGGGTTCATTATTCTCATGGAAAAGGTGATATACCGGAAAAAGTTGTGAATAAAATCAGAGGACAGTTAAAATTGGCACAAAACGATTTTAAGGAATTAGCAAGTTGTCCATTACGATATGACGATTATCTCAAGATTCTTAAAGATAAGGGGATCATTGAGAAAGAGAATAAAAATTAAAAATGGAGGATTAAATGGCAAATATGGTGAATCTTACAATAGACGGCAGGAAGGTCGAGGCAGCCGATGGCATGAATCTTATTGATGCTGCTCAACTCGCAGGCGTTCACATACCGAATCTATGTTATCTAAAAGGCCTGAAGGGAATCGGCGCATGCAGGCTCTGTCTTGTGGAGATAGAGGGCATGAAGGCGCCGATGATAGGCTGCACCACCAAGGTAAAGGAAGGCATGGTCGTCAACACAAAGACTGAAAAGGTGCAGGAGATCAGGAAATTCGTTGTAGACCTCATCCTCTCTATGCATCCGCTTGACTGCATGACCTGCACAAAGGCAGGCGTCTGCAACCTCCAGCAGTATGCCTATGATTTTGAGATAAAGGAGTCGTCATTCACAAAAAAGAAGTTCGGCTTTGCCGTAGACGAGGCGAACCCGTTTATAAAGCGCGACCCTGACTATTGCGTGCTCTGCGGAAGGTGCGTGAGGGTCTGTAAGAATCAGGGGACCAATGTCCTTGAATTTATGGGAAGGGGCGTCGGCTCAAAAGTCATTACTGCGAATGATAGCCCCTTGCAGGAATCGGGCTGCACATTCTGCGGCAGTTGCGTTGATGCGTGTCCTGTCAATGCGCTTCTTGAGGCAGACAGGTGGAGAAAGGGCAGGGAGTGGGAATACACAAAGGTGAGTTCCGTCTGTCTTTCCTGCGGTAACGGATGCAGCACTTCAGTCAGCACAAAAGACGGAGAAGTCATGAAGATAAATTCCGGCGCGCCCGAGGGAATGGCAGAGCGTTTCCTCTGCGCTGTGGGCAGGTTCGGTTTTGACAGTATAAAGGGCGATATGCGGGTCACCGTGCCGATGAAGAGGGTGAACGGTGAACTGAAAGAGACCTCCTGGGAGGATGCGATCGCTATTGCTGCTGAAAAACTCAAGGCTGCCGGTCCGGACGCTGCATTTATCAGCAGCGGAAATATTCTGAATGAGGATGCTGCTTTATTGAAAAAGTTGGCAACCGACGTGGTAAAGACAAAAAATTGTGATTCAACAGTCAGCCTCTATTCCGGGTATGATGCGATGAACAGTGCGACTGCTGACCTTGAAAAAGCGGACCTCTTTGTTCTGGCAGGAATTGCGCCGGACCAGTGGAAGAGGGTGCTGCCTGCTGTTGATGCAATCGTAAGAAAGCGGATGAGCGAAGGTGGAGCCAGGCTGCTGGTGATTAATTCCGGTGAGCCCAAGATAGCCTCTGTTGCAACAGTATTCCTGAAAGGCGATGAGGTCAAGATGCTTGAGGAACTCGGGCAGGCTATTATCTCAAAGGGCGTGAAGGCTCCTAAGGAGATGATAGAGGCGTTGGCCCATGTGGACCCTTCTGATAATGCTATGAATGCAGCGGACATCTTTAAGGCATCCAAAGCCCCGGTAATACTTGCTTCACCGTCATTATACAAAGCTGCTGCAAACCTTTCTCTTATCAGGGGTGAAGCTGTAGCAATACCTCTTGAGGCGAATGCCAAGGGAGTGGTGCTGATGGGTATGACCTCAGAGGGGAAGAAGTTCAGCGAGATTGTTTCCTCTGCTACAAAACTCGTTTATGCTGTTGGTGAAATGCCTGTGAAAAGCAGGCCTGATACTGAGTTTTTAGTAGCGCAGACCTCATATATGACAGACCTTGCCACCCAGGCAGATCTTGTATTGCCGTCTGCAACCGCTCTGGAATCAGATGGAACGATCATTGATTACCTTGGAAGGATCAAGCAGTTGAACAAGGCCTGTGAGCCCGCAGGGGAATCAAAACAGCACTCTGAAATCTTTATGGCTCTGGCGGATGCGATGGGCATACCGCTGAAAATGGTGAAGGATACAGAGATCAAAAAAGCGGTAAAAGGGAAATTCAAACCCTCTCTTGCTCCGTTTAAAAAAGACAAAGGACTTGATATAGACGTAGAACAGTTCATAGATGATATGAGGGATTCAACGATTAATGGTTCAAGACTTCTGTGGCTAAAGGAATTCGAAAAAGCAGTTGCTGTATAGGCGGATTGTCAAAGTGGCAGCCCCGAAAGCTTTCGGGGCTGCCACTTTTTTGATGCCCTGCAAAACTGACGAGTTCGTAAAAAGTCGTCATACCCGCGAAGGCGGGTATCCAGAGTCGTTACAACTACTTGAAAAGACTGGATTCCCGATTAAGGACTTCGGGAATGACGGCCTAAAAACGGACTTTTTACGAAGCCGTCAAAACTACTCGATATTGAAAACAGCGACCTCTTTCATCCCCGGTATATACTGACCTACCGGCGCCATTTTCTTGTTTTCTTTTACACAATCAATGAGTATCGTCCAGAGCTGGTTTAATTCTGTTTTTTCCCTGTCATTCTCCGGCGTCATTTTAATCAGCGTTCCTTCAAGCTCGATTTTCATAAAAACCTCCGCATGTTTGTATTTGTTACATTATATAAAAAAATGCTCTTTTTAGGAAATGGGCGCACGAGGAGCTTCTGTTTAATTTTTTCTCTGTGACATCTGTGGTGAGACTTTTGCAAGAACCTCAAAGTTTCTTTTTCCAGTAAGGGCTGGAGATGTCCTCGAATATAGTCATTGCGGCAACAGCCCCCTGGCTGACAGCCGTAACGATCTGTTTGACGCCGCCTGTAATATCGCCTGCTGCGTAAATGCCCTTTATATTGGTCCTCTGCCCCGAATCAACCTTTATGTACCCTTCCTCATCGGTTTCAATACCCAGTTTCTTTGCCAGTTCATTATTCGGAGTATACCCAATCGCGATAAACACCCCATCGATTGTCATTGTTTTTTGAGATTTATCAATAGTATTTTCCAGAACAACACCGGTCACGGACTTGTCTCCGAGAATCGCCTTTACCTCAGAGTTCCAGAGGATTGGGATATTATTATTAGTGAGGCCCTCCTGCAGAAACTTCTCTGCCCTTAATTTGTCTTTCCTGTGAACAATAGTAACATCCACTCCGATATTCTTGAGATACAGCGCCTCTGCTGCTGCAGTGTTGCCGCCTCCCACAACAATTACTTTTTTGCCGTCCTTGAAAAAATAGCCGTCGCAGGCAGCGCAATAACTGATCCCTTTCCCCTGAAATTCTTTTTCTCCTGGCATCCCGAGCTTTTTACTCTCAGCCCCTGTAGTCAGGAGAACTGCTTTTGCGGAATATCTCGTCCTGTTTGTCTTTATTTCGAATACATCGTCTGCTTTCTGAATCTCAAGTACCTCTTCTCCTTCATGGATATCCGCATATTGAATCGCCTGCTGGGCCATCATGTCCATGAGAGTCCTGCCGCCTATTTTGGTAAAACCAGGATAGTTCTCAACGACCGGCGTGATAGCAACCTGACCGCCGATATTCGCTTTTTCGACAACGACTGATTTCAGGCCGCTTCTTTCCGCATATATCGCTGCAGTAAGACCGGCAGGGCCGGCGCCGATAACCAAGAGGTCTATTTCTTTTTTTTCTGTAGATGACTCCACCGGCTTGGTTTTTACCGGTGTTGCTGTAATGACCTCTTCGACGAACACCTCCTCAGGTTGGAGCCCGAGGCCAACAAGGCGGTCGTCAATAAATACCTGGGGGACGGAGAAGGCGTTATATTTGGCTGCAAGGTCTTTGTTTTCGTATATATCGATGATCTCTGTTGTGACAAGCCCTGCCTTTTCTATCGCAACCGCGGTCGCAATGACAGCCTGCTGCGGACAATAGGGACATGCAGGACTCACGAATACTTTTATGTTGCGCGTATCTTTCAAATCTGCAAGTCTCGCCTTTGATGCATCGGAAAGTATCGTCATCCCTGTAGAGGCCATAAACAGAGTCACCATCAAGGCGCGGAGCTCTTCGCCTGCAGGCGCTCCTGTCAGGCGGATGTTGTATTTATCAGGCTGGATTAAGAGTGTTGGAGAGCGTGTGATATCGTATTTCCTCGAAAGTTCGCCCCCGATATTTTCGAATTCCGGCAGGATTTTGTCCGAGATCATGGAAAGCTCAGTGAACAGCTTTATTGAGAATTCATTAAAGGGTTTATTCGTTTCTTCGGACGTGAATATCAGTATGCTAACCGGATCTATTAAGTTGTCCAATTCTTTTTTTATAATTTTTTTCGAAGCTTCAGAGATAAATATTTCTTTTCGAGTTTTCATGCCGACCCCTCCGGATTATTGATCTTCCCTGTCCCGAAAGCTTTCGGGACAGGGAATACGCTCGCTATCCATTTAACTAAAACCTATTGTACATGAAAACAGTCCAAATATGACGTTGCCCTTGCGGCTCCCTGCCAGTTGTATTTCCTGCTAAAATAACGTTTCTTGACTTGGAATTCTTTTCTCGGATAAGATATTAATCTCGGATAAACTATGAATAAAATCGCTATTGGCAGTGATCACGCGGGTTTTGGGCTGAAAGAAGACATATTGGGACTGCTCAAAGGTCTCAATATGGATATTGTCGACTGTGGCACAAATACCGAGGAATCTGTTGACTATCCTGATTTTGGAGCCAAGGTCTCAGAACTTGTCTCCTCAGGAGAAGTGGAAAAAGGCATCCTGATCTGTGGGACAGGTATAGGGATGTCTATGGTGGCCAACAAATATCCTAAGGTAAGGGCGGCCCTTTGCAATGACCTCTTTAGCGCAAAGATGAGCAGGATGCATAATGATGCGAATGTCCTGGTATTGGGCGGCAGGGCAATCGGGAAAGACCTGGCCACAGAAATCGTGAAAGTATGGCTGAACACGCCGTTTGAAGGTGAAAGGCACCTTAAGCGGCTTCTTAAAATAAAAAAAATAGAGGAAAAATTGAATACCCATGGCAACTAATGACCTGAAGACAACTGACCCTGAAGTATATGAGGCAATCCGGAAGGAACGGGAAAGAGAGCACGAAAAAATAGTGCTTATCGCTTCGGAGAACTATGTGAGCGAGGCTGTCCTTGAGGCCCAGGGGTCTATCTTCACGAACAAGTATGCCGAAGGCTATCCGTCCAGGAGATATTACGGCGGCTGTGAATATGCTGATATGGTTGAGAACCTTGCCATTGAACGGGCAAAGAAGGTCTTTGGCGCAGAGCATGTTAATGTGCAGCCGCATTCCGGCTCGCAGGCCAATATGGCGGTTTATTTTTCGGTCCTCAAGCCCGGTGATACCATCCTTGGGATGAGGCTCAATCACGGCGGCCATCTTACCCACGGCTCCTCGGTCAGTTTCTCCGGCATTCTCTACAATAGCATTTCCTACGGCGTGAATAAAGACGGATATATAGATTATGAAGAAGTCAAAAAACTTGCATTGCAGCACAAGCCCCGCATGATCGTCGTGGGCGCAAGCGCTTATTCACGGATTATTGATTTTAAGGCCTTTTCCGATATAGCCAAAGAAGCCGGCGCATATCTTCTGGCTGATATAGCGCATATCGCGGGCTTGGTCGCAGCCGGAGTCCATCCATCACCAGTGCCTTATGCTGACTTTGTCACAACAACGAACCATAAGACCCTCAGGGGGCCTCGCGGTGGGATGATAATGTGCAGGGCGGAACATGCAAAGGCCATTGACAAGATGATCTTTCCGGGAATCCAGGGAGGCCCGCTTGTCCACGTTATCGCTGCAAAGGCTGTTGCACTAAAAGAGGCCATGACTGAAGATTTCAGGGCATATCAGCAGCGGGTTGTAGAAAATGCAAAAACCCTTGCTTCCGAACTTATCAGAAGAGGGTTCAACATCATCTCCGGCGGCACGGATAATCACCTTATGCTCCTCGACCTTACCAGTAAAAACATTACCGGAAAAGACGCTGATGAGGCCCTCGACAAGGCAGGGATTACGGTAAACAAGAATTCTATCCCTTATGACGAGAGACCTCCGGCAGTTACGAGCGGTATACGTCTGGGCACTCCGTGCATAACAACGCGGGGAATGGGCAAGGCGGAGATGGTTGAAATAGCAGACCTGATATCTTCCGTGATCAACAACAGCAAAGCCCCGGAAGCGATAGCCGCTATCGCAACGAGAGTAAAGGGCCTCTGTGACAGATTTCCCATATATAAATAAGATAATGGTTCGGCCGTACAGGCATAAGGAAGCAGAAAAGATACATGTTCACCGCAGAGCCGCAGAGAGCGCAGAGGTTAGAGTTTCTTTTGTTTTCCGTTGAGAGGACGGAAAACAAAAAGGCCCTGCACAAAGCTAAACAGTGGCAGTCTTTATACATTTCTGGCCTCTCAGCAGAAATGTATAATTACAGTTCTCTGCGACCTCTGCGCCTCTGCGGTGAACTATTACAAAATAAAGACCTCTCCGGCAGTTTCAGATGAAATGCCCTTTCTGCGAAAACCCTGAAGACAAGGTTATAGACTCACGCACGAGCAGGGAGGGTAACGCAATCCGCCGCAGAAGGGAATGCCTCCATTGCGGCAAACGGTTTACTTCCTATGAGAGGGTTGAAGATGTCGTCCCGATGGTTGTGAAAAAAGACGGCAGACGCGAACCGTTCAACGCATCCAAGATAAAAAGCGGGCTGCTGATCGCCTGCAAGAAAAGGCCTATAGAGACAGACAGAATCGATGAAATCGTTGATAATATTGAGAAAAAACTCATTGAACTTGGTGTTAAGGAGATCCAAAGCTCCTGGGTAGGTGAAGAGATCATGTCAGCGCTGAAGGACCTGGATCAGGTTGCCTATGTCAGATTTGCCTCAGTATACCATCAGTTTAAAGATATCAATGACCTGATGGATGAGGTGAAGATGTTGTTTGAGCAGAAGAAAAGTTAGCCCATGTCAAACCCGCTCCTGTTAATAATTGAGGATGATGACAGCATTTCTCTCAGTCTGAAGGTCTTTTTCGAAAGCAAAGGGTATAGCGTCATGAATGCCCCAAACGGAGAAGACGGCCTTAAGATCGCCCTCAAAGAAATCCCTGATACCATTATCCTGGACCTCAGACTTCCTGATGTATACGGGATTGAAGTTATGCAGGAGATAAAGAAAGCCTATCCCGAGATATCCGTAATAATCATGACGGGCCATGGAGAAGTGAAAGAGGCTGTTGAGGCGATGAGGCATGGAGCTGAATATTACTTCCAAAAACCCATTGATCTGGAAGAGCTTGCGGTGATGGTCGAAAAAAGCATCTGCATAAAACAGATCAGGCAGGAATCGAAACTCAATAAGATTGGGCCTTATCCGATTATCGGGAGAAGCAGGCAGACGCAGGGCCTCATTCATATGATCAACCTTCTTGCAGCCAATCCTTTGACAACGGTTTTGATCCAGGGCGAGACAGGGACAGGCAAGGAACTCGTGGCGCGGAATATACACGCCTTGAGCAGCAGACATGATAAGCCGTTTGTTGACATAAACTGTGCAGCCCTGCCTGACAATATTGTAGAAAGCGAGTTGTTCGGGTATGAGGCAGGCGCCTTTACCGACGCCAAGAGGACAAAAAAAGGTCTGTTTGAACTTGCCGACGGCGGCACGCTTTTCCTTGATGAGATCGGCGACATGGCCCCGCAGGTGCAGGCCAAGATATTGAGGGTCCTTGAGACCAGGGCGATAAAACGGCTTGGCGGCACAAGGGATATCAAGGTGGATGTCCGCATAATAGCTGCGACGAATAAAGACCTGAAGGGTCTTAGCAAAGATGGCCTGTTCAGGGAAGACCTTTATTACAGGCTTAATGTAATGCCGCTGCAGGCAGTCCCGCTGAGGCAAAGGCCTGAGGATATTCCGCTTATAGCCGTTTTTCTTCTGAATGAGCTTAAGGCGGCAAGCGGCAAAAAACATATAGGAGGCTTTACTGAGGATGCGCTTGATATATTATGCTCTTACGAATGGCCCGGAAATGTGAGAGAACTGCGGAATATCCTCGAGCGGGCGGTACTGCTCTGTCAGGCCGGCGACATTTCCGATAAACATTTAGTCCTTCCTGACAGACAGGAAATGACGAAGGATAAAATGCTGACCTTAGGCGAAGTGGAACGTTCCCATATAGAGCATATTCTTGACATGGCCTGCGGCAACAGAACAAAGGCTGCCCGGATTCTCGGGATTGCCAGATCAACCCTGAATGAAAAGATAAAACAATCCGAACTCGACTGACCGGTTTTCAGGCGGTCTGTCCTGATTTCGAGCGCTTCTTTATGCAGATATCACCTCGTCTCATCCATCAAAAGCCTGTAACTTATTGATACTTCGCAAGAAAATTAAATCTCCCGTGAAAACTGTTTTTCTGGCACTGCTCTTGCTATTTAGTGTCCGTGTATAAACTACGTAATTCACAAAAAAGGCTGTCATTCCCGCACCAGAAGTAGGCGCCTTAAGCCCGAATGCTTTCGGGAGTCGGGAATCCTTCTTTTAAGGCATCGGAAAGATTCCGGACAAGCCGGAATGACAAACTAACAGCCAAAAGGTCGACTTTATACATAGACACTAAATAGTGTTTGTGTATAAATTAAAGGTTTGTCATCCTCGGGCTTGACCCGTCCCGAAAGCTTTCGGGACAGAACATATTGAAAACAATGGATTCCCGATTAATCCCGAACGCTTTCGGGACGGGAATGACAGACTAAAAACAGACTTTATACACAGACTCTAAATAGCAAGATTATCCAGGAGGTAAGCATGAAAAAAATATTGATAGTCGATGACGAGCCTGTAATCCTCATGACGCTCTCTCATCTGTTGAGCAACAAGGAAACAACCGTAATTACGAGCAGCCGCATGGAAGAAGCGGAAGAGGCTCTTGCACGATATGTCTTTGATCTTGTTATCGCGGATATACGTTTAAGCGGCATGTACGGAATCGAGGGGCTTGAACTGCTCAGTTTCATCAAAAATATACATGCTGAGACAGAAGTGATCATCATGACCGCCTACGGCACGGATGAGATAAAAGAGGATGCTTACAAACGCGGGGCCTTCCATTATTATGAAAAACCGATTGATTTGCCCCATCTTGTGGGCAAAGTGCAGAAACTGGGCATTCCCGTGTCTTCTGGTCAGCGTACAAATTAATAACCGGTTATAGCATAAATTGTAACTACTTAGGTGGATAGTCTGTAGGTGTTTAGTCTGTCAGCAACTGAAAAACACCAGATAAGGTACGCTTCGCACCCCTTATTTCTGAGCGTTTTTGGCTAACAGACTACAGTCTAATAGCCTAAACAACCTGAGTAGTTACAATTAAAGATAAGTCAGGAGGACTACATGAGCGAGTTAAACAAAATATTGATTGTAGATGATTCGCAGTTGATACATTCCATGTACAGGCTTGTGCTCAACAGGTATAAGAACGTCAAAATTGTTGACGCCATGAACGGCCTTGAGGCGCTTGATATTCTCTCCAGAGAAAACGATTTTTCCCTTATTCTCCTTGATATAAATATGCCGGTGATGAACGGCCTGCAATTCATGGAGAAGATCAAGGCTGAAAACCTTTACAAATATATCCCCATAATAGTTATCAGCACTGAGGGGAAGGAAGAGGACACCCTCAGGGCCTTGAGACTCGGGGCAACCGGTTATGTGACAAAGCCCTTCAAACCCCATATGCTTTACGAACTGATCGAAAAAATTTGCTTCAAAAAACAGTCGGCGTTTGCCGGATTGAGAGCCGGATAAAACCGCGCCGTGGAATATTCGGAACTTATAAAAGACTTCCTTGATGACGCCGGCGCTCATTTAAAGGCCTTTGACAAGGCCTTATTATCTCTTGAGAAGAACGGAAACAAAGAGGTCATCCTGAACGTCCTTGGGTCTCTCCATACGCTGAAGGGCAACTCAGGCATGATGGGGTTTGAGTCCCTGAAATTATATATCCATCAGATTGAAGAGATACTGAAAAGGACTAATAATGATGAGTTAGAGCTTGTGCAGGCTGTGGACATGCTTTTTGACAGCGCAAATGTGGTCAGAAATGCGCTCCAGAGCATAGCAAAGGAAGCCTCTTGTAACCCTGATCTTACCGGGCATATTCTTTCCCTTGAAAAAAGAATGGAAGGCGAATATGCCGGCTACGAGAAAGAGGCTGTTGACCTTGCCTCATACCTCGGCGTCAGGACAGATACCATAAAGGTTGATTTCAAGAGACTCGATGACCTTCTTAACCTTGTCGGCGAACTGGTGATATTCAAGACCAGGCTGAATCAGATAGAAAGAGATATCCGGGAGACAATCAACAGCAAGTCTCTTTCAAAAGAATTGAACGACGGGCTTGAACTCATGGGGAAGACCATAGCAGGGCTTCAGGAGGGCATTATGAGGGCAAGGATGCTTCCGGTAAGCCAGGTCTTCAATAAATTTCCGAGGATGGTCAGAGACCTTTCAAAGTCACAGGGAAAAGAACTCCATCTGGCCTTTGAAGGTGAAGACACGGAACTCGACAAAACCGTTATAGACGAACTCGAAGAACCGCTCATGCATATCCTCAGGAACTCGATAGACCACGGGATAGAGACGCCGAAGGAGAGGACGGCAAAAGGGAAGTCCCCTCAGGGCAGGATCAAACTTTCCGCGAGCCAGGAATCCAATTATATAATCATAAAGGTTGAAGACGACGGCAAGGGAATAGATTATGAGCAGGTAAGGGAATCAGCCGTCAGGAAAGGTCTGATAAAGCCGGAAGACCCCTTTGACAAAGAGAGCATTCTCTCCCTGATATTTTCAGCCGGATTTTCAACAAAGCAGGAGGCCACTGATATTTCCGGCAGGGGGATCGGACTTGATGTTGTCAGTAAGAACATTTCCAGGCTCAATGGTCAGATAATTGTCGAGAGCGCTGTTGATAAGGGCACGGCTTTTACAATAAAACTCCCTCTCAGTCTTGCAATCATCCCTGCCTTAATGGCAGAGGCAGGAGAAGAGGTCTATGCAATACCGATGAGCGCTGTTGACGAGAGCATTAAAGTCAGGGAAGAGGATATCCATATCATCAACAACCATGAGGTAATAAGATTCAGAGAGAGGGTCATCCCTGTCGTCAGACTGGATGATTTTTTCGGCCTTGAACAGAGGAGAGCAAAGAGGTTTTATCTGGTGATACTCGGCAGGGCTGACAAGCGGCTCGCTATTGCTGTTGACAGGCTGAAGGGGCAGCAGGAGATCGTCATAAAGCCGCTGGATGAGACCTTCGGCAAGTCCTTCGGTATAGCAGGAGCATCTATCCTTGGTGACGGGAAAATAGTGCTGATCGTAGATGTGATGTCATTTTGGAATAAAAAGGCAGTGAATAGTGAATAACGCCCCCTCTTATCCCCCTCTTTGCTAACTGACCATGTCCCACATTTTCTACTGGACACAGCGGGTGAGGCAAAGGCTTTGATTATAAATAATAATTAATGATAAAAGATTGTGCCTATAATGTGTTTTTGGTTTGTCATTCTCGCTTGTCGGGAATCTTTCTTA
>CAMTXX010000042.1:0-7286 GCA_947085825.1 uncultured Nitrospira sp.
ACCTTGAGGGAGAAAGCACCCAATTTTTACCGTTCAATAAAGATATTGAAAACCCTGAGGATAAAAGAGGGTTTAAAGTAGCCTACCTCTACCATGATATCTGGCATCCAGACAGCCTGCTTGAGATTATATCTCATTACATACAAATTGCAGACAAAAAGATAATATTCCCCCGCTTTCATCAATTAACAGCAGTAAAACAGCTTGTTGATTCAGCAGCGGATGATGGGGCAGGAAACCCGTAATAAACTGACTGACTACTGGCAAGATCACGAGATAAAAAAGGAAGAGGAATATGCCGTGCTGACCAATATTATCCATCAGGAATGGACAGGGGTATCGGCAAAAAAGCATAAAGAAATAAAGGGACTGAAAACTCAAAATCTCAGAGATCATATGAGCGAAGCAGAACTGATTTTACCGCTCTTGCCGAACTATCCACCCGGCAGACAGCAGAGACTATGAATGCAGTCGGCATGGACGAAAACAAGGTCGCCGGTAAAAAAGGCGGAGGTATTGCCAAGAAAGCAAGGCGTGAACTGGAAGCAAAAACAGGGAGAAAGGTTGTTACCGGAGAGAGCTTCCTTCCACCGTCTTCAAAAAAGAAATTGCCGAAAAAGTAAAAATAATTCATTAAACTTGAACTTACATGGATAGGCAAGGAGAATCAGCCGAGGCGAAAAAGTTATTGCGAGGCTTTAGCAGATTGGCTGGAAGCGGGGGCTATTTTTCACGGAAATCACTTATAATTAGGGCAATCCTTAATGCGGGATAAGGAGCGGCATGGCAAAGGGGAAAAAGAGAAAAGGCTTAATAGATGAAAATGTAGATTCATACAGGCATGAAACTGACAAGCGGAAAAATGCCGTTCCTGTCGGGCTTGCATCTTATGACACTGCAAAGCCAAAACCCAAAAAGTATGAATATGACCCGCAATATAGATAAGATAAAACAACAAAATAATCCATGAATTCTGTGAGTAGAAAAAGATGAAATCTAAAATAACAAGAGAATCAAAAGGTATCGTTTCATGGCCTGAGAATGAGAGACCACGTGAGAGGCTGTTAAACCGAGGACCGCATGCATTGACAGATGCTGAACTGATCGCTATTTTAGTGCGCGTCGGTTTTAAGGGCACTAATGCAGTAGAATTAGGGCGTCAGTTATTGAAACAATTTGGTTCATTGCGTGCAATGGCCGAAGCGCCCTTGTCAGCAATGCTTGATATTAAGGGTTTAAAGGGTGCAAAGGTTGCTCAATTGGCGGCAGCAATGGAGATTGCAAGGCGAGTCTCTTTACCGGATAAGCGTGAACAGATACTTATAAAAGGCACTGCACAAGCCGGTGAATATCTAAAGGAGCGATTAAGGGGACTGCCTGATGAGCATTTTAGAGTGCTTTATTTGAATCGCCGGAATCGTCTGCTTGACGATACACTTATTTCTCAGGGGGCAGTTGATGGCGTCAAGCCGCCTATCCGCAATATAGTTGCCCGTGCGTTACAAGTAAATGCGAGCAGCCTGATAGCCGCACACAATCATCCATCCGGTTTACCTGAACCGAGTGAATCAGATATTATTCTGACACGGGATTTGATTTCTGCCACACGGCCACTTGGCATGAAAATATTAGATCACATCATTGTCGGAGAAGAAACGACATACAGCTTTGCCGATAGCGGACTGCTTGATGAACTGGAACTGGAATCATTTTCACCGCATCCGGCAAAGAGAAATTTAAAAAGAATAAGGGAGTCGGCATGATAACGCCAGAGCAACGACAGGAAATCATCAGGTTACTGAAAAAAGGTGAGGAACTATCTCCCGAATGGGCGAGGATTCTCTTTCCTCCTGAGAAACGGGAATATGAGCTTGTCTATCATGGAAAAGAACGAGAAGAAGACATTATTGCCAATACCCTATCTGTGCCTCTACAACCTATACGCACATTTGGAAGCAACGGCGAGAGGCAGAACATGCTCATTTTTGGCGATAACCTTCAGGTAATGAAATCGCTTTTGGAGTTGAAGAAGGCAGGGAAACTTTGTAATGCCGACGGTACACTTGGAGTAAGGCTCATCTACATTGACCCGCCGTTTGCAACAAAGCAAGAATTTCGGGGCAGTCAGGATCAGAAGGCGTATCAGGATAAGATTGCCGGGGCAAGGTTTCTGGAGTTTTTGAGAAAGAGACTTGTGTTTTTAAGAGAGTTGTTGAGTGATGACGGAAACATTTATGTTCATTTAGATGAAAAAAAGGCACATTATGTAAAAATACTTTTAGATGAAGTATTTGGCGAGCAACATTTTCAGCGAGAAGTGGTATGGGATACCCGCGTTTTATCCGGTTTTAAAACACAGGCAAACAATTGGATCAGAGGGCATGATGTTCTGCTGTTTTATTCCAAGGACAATGACTTTATCTTTAACAAGCTTTCTGTTGAGCATAGGCAGGAGTATCTCGATAGGTTTGATAAAGTGGACAAAGATGGAAGAAAATACTTTGATGGAAGAGGTGGTCGGCGATATTTAGATGTAGTAATAGAAAAGGGCAAAGCTATAGGTGACGTTTGGGATGATATAATGTCCTTTCAACAAATTCCTACCTCAACAGAAAAGGTTGGTTATCCCACCCAAAAACCTGAAGCCCTACTTAACCGTATCATAAAAGCCGCTTCAAACCCCGGCGACCTTGTACTTGATGTTTTTTCAGGCTCAGGGACAACTTGTGCTATTGCAGAGAAGCTCGGTAGGCGTTGGATAGGTGTGGATTGTGGAAAGTTAGCCATCTATACAATGCAGAAACGCCTCTTAAATATCTCAGGAAGCAAGAACTTAGAAAATCCAAAAAAGAAATACGGAAAACAATGCAAACCTTTTATTCTCTACAACGCCGGACTTTATGACTTTTCAAAACTGAAAGAACTTTCATGGGACTCATGGCGATTCTTTGCTTTACAGCTTTTTCAATGCCGTGATGAGCCCCATACTGTTGGGGGTATCAAACTGGATGGTTATCTCAAAGGTTCAAGTGTGCTGGTGTTTAATCACATGAAGGAGAAAGGTGTCAGAATTGATGAAGATACTATTTCGAGCCTGCATGAAGCCCTTGGCACACGGATTGGCAGCAAGCTTTTTATTATCGCACCAGCGTTGACATTTGATTTTCAGCAGGATTATATCATATTAGACAGCGTCCGTTATTATGCCCTTCGGATACCGTATTCAATCATAAACGAACTTCATTAGAAGGAATTCACCTGCCTGAAACAGCCTTCTGACGAAATGGCTGTCAATGACACAGTTGAAGCCGTTGGATTTGATTTTATCAGAACACCGGAGTTGAAATTTGAATGCGGTACGAAAAAAGGGAAAGGCGATTCTCAGGATGCGGTATATATCAAAATTAAAACCTTCAAGAGCGAAGCGGTTGTCAGAGAACCTATGCAAAAGAAAGGAAATCTGGAGACGCTTTCAATGGTTATGCTGGACTATGACTTTGATGATAAATCGCAGGTCTTTGATCTTGATGCTGTTTTTTATGCCGATGCGCTTGAAAAGGCAAACTGGACGCTAAATTTCCCTGTTGATGCCATAGGAGAAAAAATAATGGCCGTCTTCATTGACATTTACGGTAATGAAGCACGCGTCGTCATTGAACCGGAACAGTTTGGAGTTTCTTCAGCAAAGAAAAAGAAAAGGAGCCGATAGGCATGACAACCCGCGGCGACAGAAAAACCTTCAAAAACGAAGACCTTATCCTTAAGGTTACGACGAATATTGATCCCGCAATATGGGACGAATCAAGATATGAGGCATTCCTTGATGAACTCTGCGGAATGCGCGAATATCAGAAAGAAGCCATCCGGACAACATTGCGATATTTTCTCGGCGGCAAATATGCCAACCTTCGTGAACTGGCAAGGGATAACTTTGAAAGCAATGATGAGATTCAACAGCGTTACGGCTCATGGGCAGGTATGGAACGGCACCTGCAATTGCCGGATCAACTATCCTGCTCAATAGACCTTGCTACCGGAACCGGCAAGAGCTTTGTACTTTATGGACTTGCCGCAATATTGCTTGCTGAAGGCACGGTGGACAGAGTTCTTGTGCTATGTCCATCAAATACGATAGAGGCGGGGCTGCTTGAAAAATTTAGAGAGCTTGCCAGCAATTCTGACCTGCGGGATGTCTTACCTAAAGATGTAAAAATTCAAAATCCAAAAATAATAAACGCCTCTGAAACCATTGTTGACGGCTCAATATGTGTGGAAAACTATCACGCTATTCTTGAGCATGTAAAGTCATCAATCCGTGACAGTCTCAAAGGACGCGGTGAACGCGTGGCTGTATTCAGCGACGAAGCCCATCATGTAGCAAATGAAACAGACGCTAAAGCGAAAAAGTGGAAAGAGTTTTTGCTCAATCCTGAATATGGATTTAAAATTGCAGTTGGGGTATCAGGCACATGTTATGTCGGCGATGATTATTTTGCAGATGCAATTAGTCGTTATTCATTGCGACAAGCTATTGAGGGACAATTTGTTAAAAAAGTTGAATATGTCGCCGAAATGCCTGAAACTGATGATGCTCCAGAAAAATGGCAGCTTATCTATAATCGGCATAAGGATTGGAAAAAGAAGTTAAAGAAGTATGGTATTAAACCACTTTCTATTATTGTGACAAATGGTATCCCGGACTGTAAGCGTGTTGCCGAGGAATTGCAAGGATTTCTGCAAGAGTGGGAAGGGATTTCATCAGAGGACGCAAAAAATAAAGTATTAGCCGTAACTTCTGCAAGAGAACATCAGCCGAATATCGCTAAACTCAGGATTGTTGATAACCCTGCAAGCAAGGTTGAATGGATTGTTTCTGTATCTATGCTCAGCGAGGGCTGGGATGTGAAGAATGTTTTCTTAATTGTGCCTCATGAAGAACGGGCGTTTAATAGCAAACTCCTTATAGCACAAGTCCTTGGAAGGGGTCTCCGTATACCTGAAGGCTGGAAAGGCGAGCAGCCAATAGTCACGGTCTTTAATCACGATGCATGGTCAGGCAGGATACGACATCTGGTTAATGAGATATTAGAAATCGAGCGGCGATTATCCTCAGCCGTTATCCCTTCTTCCCAATATCATTTTGACCTTCATAATCTCAACTACGACCGCGATGAAGACACGAGTGAATTCACGAAAAAGGGGGAGTACCGTTTGCTGGAAAGGGGATTTGTGGATTTTCCAACTCAAGTAGAGGCAGAGGATGTTACCATTGTGTTTGAACGGGCTGTGACAGAGGAACTTACCAAGTTTAAGACCCGCATTGAACATAAAACTTACAGCATTGAAGAAGTTGCGGAATTAATGTTCGGAAGGCTTCAATCCATTGATGAAGAATCAAAGGATGCCGACGACCCCAATGACAGAACTAACTATATAAAGAAATTTCCGTTGGAACGATTGGAGCAGATTGTTAGGGAATCTTTAAAAAGGGCAAAGGTCAAATCAGGGCGAATCACTGGAGCTAACCGGCAAAAATTCCTGCAGGCGCTTGGCACATTAAAGCGAAAGAAATCAAAGAGAGTGGTCTATAAACTTAATCCAAAAGCTCTTATCCCTTTAAATACAAGAGAACGGCACGCTGAAAGTTGCAGTGCAGCAGAGTTGGGAAGAGCTGATAAGACCATTTTCTTTGGCCCTGATTGTGAAGCTTCTATCCCTGATGAGCAGATCGAATTTTTCAAAGAAATATTAGATCCGGACGGTGACTTTAGGGGTGGGCGTGAGCCTGTCACTAATTCACATGATTTTAAAACACCTCTGAATATAGTAATTGCAGATGCTAAGCCAGAACGCAAGTTTGCACGACTGCTTTGTGAAAGAGAGAATGCGCAAGCAATAGACGCTTGGATTAAGAATACGCCTCAGAGATTTTATAAGATAGATTACGCATGGAAGAAAGGAAATACTCCCAAACGAGGAGAATTTAGCCCGGATTTCTTTATCAAGAAAGGTGATATGATTTTTGTTGTAGAAATCAAAGGCGATGAAGAAATATCTGACCCTTCTCCTGAGAACATTAAGAAAAACGAATATACGATTGAACACTTTGAACGACTCAATAAATGGATTGAAAAAGAAAAGATTTCTGTCCGGTATCAATTCAATTTTTTGACACCTAAAGACTACAACAGGTTTTTTCAGCAGATGCGGAATAATGAACTTTCGGGGTTCAGGTCTGAAATAGATGTAGTTCTTATCAATTCCATAGAAAATGGCAAATAACAAATAAAAGTAATATTTATAAGCTGGATTCATCATCAATTCCAACATCAAATACCGCATGGGGCGGGATAGCGGAGGCTACAAGATTAACAACCCAATCCTGAAATCACGACTCGGATATTGGTAAGATTGGAAGAAAGAATTTGAAGGGCAAGATAAAGAGGGCAAAGAAGCTTTTGAGAAAAGAGAAAGAAAATATGGCTTTAAAATCAGTTGAATCCCAACACACAGAATTCAAACCTAACTGGCGGGATGAGTATCTTAAGGTTATTAGCGCCTTTGCAAATACTGACGGTGGGAGATTGATAATCGGTGTAAACGATGATGGCAAGCCGATTGGTCTGAAAAATTCAAAGAAACTTCTTGAAGATATACCAAACAAGGTAAGAGATATACTCGGCATAATCCCTCGGGTTTTTCTTGAAAGTAAAAAGGGGAGAGATACATTAATAATTGAAGTAAAACCGTCCTATGCTCCAATCTCTTATGCAGGCAGATTTTTTATAAGAAGTGGCAGCACAAATCTTGAGTTAAAAGGAAAAGAACTTTCACGATTTTTAATCTCAAAGTCAGGAAAAGACTGGGAAGGGTATGTTGAAGAAAAATCTACTATTGAAGATATAAATTCTAAAACGATTGAAAAGTTTAAAGAACTCGCATCTAAAAGATTACCATTTGTAAAAGACGAAAAAGATAATATCAAACTGCTTGAGAAATTAAATCTGATTGAGGACGGAAAATTAAAAAGGGCGTGTATTTTGCTGTTTGGAAAAACTCCAAAGAAATTTTTTACAAGTGCATATATTAAGATTGGCAAATTTCTATCAGATACGGATATTGTGAGTTCTGATGATGTTGAAGGTAATCTATTTGAGCAGGTGGAAAAAGCAATTGAATTATTAAGGACAAAATATCTCATTTCAAAAATAAAGTTTGAAGGTATTTACAGAAAAGAAGAACTTGAATATCCTGAAGAGGCTTTGAGAGAAGCAATAATAAATGCT
>CAMTXX010000043.1:0-6403 GCA_947085825.1 uncultured Nitrospira sp.
AGCCTCAATGACACAAAAAAGACATAAGATATGAAATTCTTTGTTCATACCCGCTGTGTCCAGACATATTTGTGGGTCACGATCAGTTAGTAAAGGGGGCGGAGGGGGTTGTTTCTTGCTTTCTTCTTCCATATCGTATTCACAACCCCCTTTATCCCCCTTTTTTAAGGGGGAATTACTGAAATTTCTTCTTGTCATATCTAACTTTCCTGTGTCCAGCACTATTTGTGTCCAACGCTCAGTTTACTAAGGGGGAATAAAAAAGACTTTCTAAACACTTTACCCACTTGAAATGAGAAAGAGCCAGTATTTTTTGGTTTAAGGTATAATTAAAACAGCTTCACTGAAAGAACTCTTACGAGGTATTGAAGATGCTTTCGAGGCGTGATTTTTTAAAAAACAGCGTCTATACTGCAACAGCCCTCTGCATGGGCTGCATGGACGGCCGTTCCAACGCCGCCAAAAGATACTTACCTTCCGAGGCGCGCTTTTACGAAACATCCCGGGACGGCCTCGTCAGTTGCGGACTCTGCTTCAGGGCCTGCGTGGTCCCTGACGGCCAGAGGGGTTTCTGCAGGAACAGGGAAAACAGGAAGGGCAAGCTCTATTCCCTGGTCTATGGAATGCCGGCAGCTCTACAGATGGACCCTATTGAAAAGGAACCCATGTTCCACAACCTCCCTGGAACAGAGATCCTCTGCACAGGCACGGCAGGCTGTAATTTCAGATGCAGGTTCTGCCATAACTGGCATCTCTCCCAGAGAACTCCTGAGGAACTCAAACCACATATAAGGGAACAGTCGCCTGAGGACATTGTAAGGCATGCCGAACGGAAAAGGGCTGGGCTTTCCTTTACATACAATGAGCCGACGGTCTTTTATGAGTTCATGTATGACATAGCAAGGCTCGGCAGACTGAAAGGCCTTAACACCATATTCCACACAAACGGCGGCATGCAGGCAGAGCCTTTGATGGCGCTCCTCAAGCATATGAGAGGGGTGACAGTCGACCTCAAGGGGTTTACGGCAGACTATTACAGGGATGTAAGCTTTGCGCAGATGACGCCTGTGCTTGAGACCCTTAGGCTCATAAAAAAAGAAGGGAAGTGGCTGGAGATAGTAAATCTCATTATCCCCACCTTGAACGACAATATGAACAGTATCCGCGAGATGTGCCTCTGGATAAAACAGAATCTCGGGGCGGAAACGCCTGTACACTTCATAAGATTCTTCCCTGCCTATAAAATGACCCACCTCCCTCCGACACCGGTAAAAACACTCGAACAGGCAAGGGCCATAGCGATAAAAGAAGGATTAAAATTCGCATATGCAGGGAATGTGCCCGGCCATGAGTATAACAGCACCTTCTGCCCTAAATGCGGTAAAAAGGTCATCGGCAGGATGCATTTTGCAGTGAAAAGCATAAAAATAAAAAATGGAAAGTGCATATACTGCGGCTATCCCATAGCAGGGCTATGGGACCCATAGCTTCCCTTCCGGCGCTCAGATTTGCCCTTCTTGTGATGGGTTTTTCCGCTACTGCCGGCCAGATACTCATCATAAGGGAACTCCTTGTAATATTTCATGGAAACGAGTTTTCAATAGGGATCATATTCGGGGCATGGCTCATCCTTGAGGCAGTCGGGAGTTATTCTGCGCGCAGCAGGGCTGAAAAATCCCTGAAGCCTATATCCAGATTCGCATTGATGCAGATATTTGTTGGCCTTTCTCCGCTTTTAAGCATACTCATTATACGTTCATTTAAATATCTTTTTGGCATCTCCACAGGAGAGACGCTTGGACCTGCATATACCGCCGCTGTCTCTATCCTTGCCATTGCACCCATTGCCCTGCCGGATGGAGCGCTCTTCCCCTTCGGCTGCAGAAACCTCTCCGCAGTAACAGATAACAAAGAGTCTCCGGCAAGAACCTATCTCTATGAGGGCCTGGGCTCTTTTGCCGCGGGTCTGGCCTTTGTCCTGTATCTCATCCATTATCTTGAATCCCTTGAACTCGCCATGATTATTCTTCTGCTCAATCTCTTGTCGGCAGTCATGCTTCTCACATATGCAGGAAGATCTCCGGCTATGCGAAATTCCGCTATAGCCCTGTCTGCTGTTGCGGCTATGGCCTTTATGACTCCGGCAGCAGATTGGCTGCATAAAAAAAGCTCAGAGCTTCTGTGGTATGAATACACACTTGTTGAGACCATAAACTCAGTTTATTCCAATATTGCAGTGATAAGGCATGGTGATGAATTTACATTCTTTGCCAATGGCGCTCCCTATGCTACAACGCCTGCGCCTGCATCAAAGGTCGAAGAGACAGCCCACTTTTCACTCCTGTTCCATGAAAGGCCTGAGGATATCCTTCTCATAGGTGGCGGTGTGGGCGGACTTCTCAGAGAGATATTAAAACATCCTGCACAGGTGATCGACTATGCCGAGCAGGACCCCCTTGTTATAGAAAGCTTCAGACGTTTTGCCACTCCCCTTACAGAATATGAACTAAATCACGAGACAGTGAATATACATCCTCTTGAGGGGCGGCTCTTTCTCAAAAAGACCGGCAGGTTATATGATGTGGTACTTATAAATCTGCCCATCCCTTCCACGCTGCAACTCAACCGGTACTACACAACCGAATTCTTCGAACTTGCCTTATCAAGGCTCAAACATAAAGGAATACTCTCGATAAACCTCCCCGGCTCAGAAGTGCTTCTTTCTGCGGAGTTCAGGGACCTTAACAGGACGATTTACAAATCCCTGAAAACAGTCTTCCCCCATGTGAAGGTTATCGTCGGCGAACAGAATATCTTTCTTGCATCCAAAGCCCCGGATATAGAGGCTGTTGAGGATACTGAATTGATCGGGAGACTCCGTTTAAGAGGAATTACGGCGGGACTTATGGATGAACAATATATTACATACAAGATGGACAGGCTGCGGTTCGGGCCCATGGAGGAAGAGATAGCCGGGACAGACAGCGTCAGCCGGAACCATGACCTGATCCCAAGAGGGGTGTTTGAGAGTATGCTCTTTTTTAACCGCGCTGTTTCCCCATCTTCAGCAAAACTCCTCAGTGCTGCTGACGCCGTCCCGTTTTTTATTTGGCCCGGCCTTACGGTTATGCTTACTCTCAGTCTTGTGGTTATTCAGAAGCGGCAGGCAGGCCTGTTATTCATAAATTATGCTGTAGCCTCAACAGGATTTATGAGTATGTTCCTGAGCATCGCCCTTATTCTGCACTTCCAGATTTATTATGGTTATGTCTATCACTTCATCGGACTTCTTGCTTCAGTCTTTATGTTCGGCAGCGCACTTGGGGCTTTCAGCGCGATGAAAAGACCTGCAACCTCTCTGCCTGCAGTAGAGGCCCTTATACTTTTTCTGGGAGCAGCGGCCTATCTGTTCGGAACGATGAATTTAAGCGGCATGATATTTCCGCAAGTCATCATCTATTTTTTAATGGCAGGCATGGGGTTTCTTACAGGGATGGAATATCAGGTTGCGGTCGGTCTGTCAATGAGATACGGCAGCGCGGCAACTCCTGTATCAGGAAGGCTTTATGCCGTGGACCTGCTGGGCGCTTTTTTAGGCGCTATTTTAACGGCAGTGTTTTTCATCCCGACCATGGGAATACAGAAAACCCTGCTTATTGCCATCTGCCTCAAGGCAGGAAGCCTGTTCCTGGTGTATACAGCAAGGCCTTTGCAATTTAAAAACCAAGGGCCTACTATAATTCCCTGATCACCATCTCTGTCATCGCAATTCCGAGTTTGTCAGTTTTTTTGAAACTGAATTCCAGCGCCTTTTTTGCCTTTTTATACTCATGCACCTCTTCCTGAGTAGAGGCGGACAAGACCTTCTTCTTAAAACTCAGGGCGGACATCTCCTTATTATAGAAATCTATGACCGTTCCAAGCTCTGCCTTGCCCTTATACCCGATTGTTCTCTTTCCATTACTCATATCAAAGGAGACCCTGACCATATTGGGGGCCCTTGGGATTCCGGCTATGTCCTCTCCGCCTACATCCTTTTCAGGGATTTCTTCACCGGGGATAACGCCTTTAATCCTTTCTGTAATCTCAGGAGACACCTCTTTGGCCTTTTCCTGAATCCCTGGCAAGGCCTCTTTCGCCTTCCCGATTACGACTCCTGCAACCTTTTCAGCAGATGACATCCAATGCGGCAATTTATCCGAGACAAGACCAAGCCCGGCAATTAAGGCCCATACGATTAGAATCACAACTATCAACAGCCCCATGCCGCCAAACAATATTAATTTTTTCATCTGAAAATCTCCTTTATTTAGTGGCTATTTATAATCCGGATAAGCCGAGGCCTCAAGCACCGCAACCCTGTCCTCAAGGTCAGGATGTGTTGAAAATAGCGCTTTGATTCCACTTCGTTTAGTGCCGGATATGCCGAAGGCTGCAAGCTTGTCAGGCAGATGCGGCTGGCGTACGGACGCCTTCAAGGCCTCAAGGGCCCCTATCATCGGTTTTTTGCCTACTAAAGCCGCAGCGCTGTTGTCAGCCCTGTATTCACGCTTTCTTGAGAAGTAAAAGACGATTATCGAGGCTAAAACAGCAAGGACTATCTCGGCAATAATCGTTGTAATCCAGAAGGCAGGGCCGTGTCCCCTTTCATTCTTGAACACAACCCTGTCAACTGTGTGTCCTATGACGCGGGAAAGGAAAAGGACAAAGGTGTTTACCACCCCCTGAATCAGCGCCAGTGTAATCATATCACCATTGGCAGCATGGGCCACCTCATGGGCAAGGACTGCCTTCACCTTTTCCCTGTCCATCCTCCTGAGAAGTCCCGCGGATACGGCAACCAGGGACTTGTTCCTGCTCATGCCGGTAGCAAAGGCATTCATGTCATCCGAAGGGAAAATGGCGACCTCAGGCATCCCTATATTTGACTTTGCAGCCAGTTCGGACACAGTCCTTACAAGCCATCTTTCTGTTTCATTTGCAGGTTCTTTTATGACCTGCGCGCCGGAAATTCTCTTTGCAGTCCATTTGGACAAGGCGAGACTTATAAATGAGCCGCCCATGCCGAAGACGAGCGCAAATATGAGCAGCGACTGATAGTTAAGTCCGTATGCTGTAAGATACGGTTCTACACCAAACACCCTCATTGCCGTGCTTAAGACTATCAGAATTGCGAAGTTTGTAAATAAAAAGTAAATGACTCTGCGCATTTTTTCTCTCCTTTCAGTTATGTTTAATCTTATTTTAACATGTCCTGCCCTGCGGGAGGCAATTTCCAATATCCTCCCGCATCTCATTAACCACGCTGTCTGTTCTGTTAAGCCACATTTTCACTTTACCTGAACTGCCGCCGTTTTATGAATTTCTCGAGCTCCACGGCTATAAAGACTACAGATGACAGAGCGAGTGTAAGCAGCAGTTCATTCAATGCCAAAGGCTGCGTGTTGAATATGGGATTAAGAAACGGCATATACACCACCGCCAATTGAAGCGCAACTGTCAAAACAATAGCGCCGATAAGAGGCCTGTTGCTGAGGAAACCTACTCTGAAAATGGAATCATATTCAGAACGGACGCTCATGGCAACAGCCATCCTGCCTATCACAAGGGCGGTAAATACCATTGTCTGCCAGGGCATTCTTTCCTTAACGGCAAACGCCTGAAATAGAAGGGCTGATATACCGATGACAAGCCCGAACTTTATTATAAAAAAGCCCCTTCCCTGTGAAAACACTCCCTCCTCGGGATGTCTCGGCGGTCTGCCCATAATATTTCTTTCAGCAGGTTCTGCTGTAAGGGCGAGCCCCGGCAGGCTGTCTGTAAGGAGATTCATCCACAATATCTGAATCGGCAGGAGCGGCAGGGGAAGCCCGAAAAACGGGGCAAGAAATATGGCCCATAGCGTTCCTGCGTTGGATGTCATGGAATATTTTATAAATCTCAGTATATTGTCGTAAATGCGTCTTCCCTCTTTTACCGCCTTTACAATGGTTGCAAAGTTGTCATCGAGAAGTATCATGGAAGAAGCCTCTTTTGCAACGCCTGTTCCTGTAATGCCCATTGCCACTCCGATATTAGACCTCTTGAGCGCAGGCGCATCATTTACGCCGTCCCCTGTCATGGCCACAAATTGTCCTTTATCCTGAAGCGCCTCTACTATCTTCAGCTTCTGCTCAGGCGCAACCCTTGCATAGACCCTTATATGCTCAACCCGTTCTTCAAACTCCTCCATCGATAATTTATCAAGTTCCCTGCCGGTTATTACCGTTCGTCTATCACCCGTGCCTGAGTCTTCGAGCATGCCGAGCCTTCCTGCTATTACCTTTGCTGTTATAGGATGGTCGCCTGTAATCATTACCGGTTTTATCCCGGCTGTTTTACATAACTCCACCGCCTCTTTTGC
>CAMTXX010000044.1:0-18779 GCA_947085825.1 uncultured Nitrospira sp.
CAAGCAATGTTCCTTCACTTATCCTTTTAATCTTTTTTGTGTTACCATTTCTCATGGCTATACTCCTTTCTTTAAGTTGGTCTCCGCCAACTTGCTTATACCAAGAAAGAGTATAGCCTTTTTAAAGCTCACTCAACATCACTATAATATAGCAAGCTCTTACCTTAAGAGGGGGAACATGGAACCGTCCTGCTTTAAGTGAACTGAAACACAGTTACCCATAAATTTGTCGCATACCCAGTTTCGCTTGTTCGTTTGAGTTTTTAAAGGCTGATATTGTAAAATTTATAGTTGATCTGATAAATGAAAGAAAAACTGAAAGATGAAATAATGAAAAAAGCTGTTGACAGGAAACTCTCCTGCGCTGCTGCAAGGGAGATTGCCGAGGATCTCGGCATTCCATATTCCGACATAGGCGCTGCTGCGGATGCGCTCGGCATAAAGATCAAGAGCTGTCAGCTCGGCTGTTTCTGATGGACAGCATCCTTTTCAAACTGGCGCTGATCTTTTATTTTGCCGCCACGATAGTATGCGTCATGGAGCTTTTCAAAAGCACCAAAATAACGTCGAAGATAATGCTCGGTCTTGTTGCAGCCGGGTTTGCCTTTCATACAGCCGCCATCATTGCGCGATATTTTATCTCAGGGAATATCCCAATAACGAACCTGCATGAGGCCTCTTCCTTTTTTTCCTGGTGCATAGTCCTTCTCTTTTTCTATATTGTATACCGTTATAAAATATATATTCTGGGCGCTTTTATTATGCCTGTGGTATTCGCCCTTATGCTCGCTTCTTCAATGCTGCCGAGGACGATCGGACCTCTCAGTCCGGTGCTTCAGAGCTACTGGCTTGGTATACATACCGTGTTCGCCTTTATCGGTTATGCCGCCTTTGCCATGGCCTTCGGCATAGGCCTCATGTACCTGATACAAGAACACTACGTCAAGTCAAAGCATATCGGAGGGCTTTTCAGAAGGCTGCCAAGCTTGCAGACGCTTGATGAGATAAATTACCGGCTGGTTACGATAGGGTTCCCGTTTCTCACCCTTGCCATGATAACCGGCGCCATATGGTCTGAAAAAGCCTGGGGGGGCTACTGGAGATGGGATCCCAAGGAAGTCTGGACATTAATCACCTGGTTTGTCTATGCCCTGGTGCTGCATGTACGGCTCACCTCCGGCTGGAGAGGGAAGCGGACCGCGATACTTTCTATCATAGGGTTCTGTTTTGTACTGTTTACATTCTTCGGCGTTAATCTGTTGCTCAAAGGATTGCATTCATTCTGATGAAAATAGCAGTTATCGGCTTGAATCATAAAACCGCAGATGTTGAGCTCAGGGAAAAACTGGCTTTTAACGGCCCGAAGCTCGAAGAAGGCATACGCCTGATACGGGAACTTCCTGACATCATGGAGACCATCATTGTTTCTACCTGTAACAGGGTCGAGATTTATCTTATGGTGAAGGATGTAGGGAAGGCTTTTGAGGCTATAAAAGATTTTTTTGTCAGGTTTTTTGACATAAAAAAGGAGTCTCTCGGTAATGCGCTGTACCTCCATGAGGACATGCAGGCAGTGAGGCATATATTCAGGGTTTCATCGAGCCTCGATTCAATGGTGGTTGGGGAACCCCAGATACTCGGACAGCTTAAGGACGCCTTTGAATTTGCCCTCGAGAAGAAAACAACAGGGGTCTTTCTCAACAGGCTTTTGAAAAAATCCATTTCTGTTGCCAAGAGGGTAAGGACCGAGACGAAAATAGCTGAAAATGCCGTATCTATAAGTTTTGCCGCGGTCGAGCTGGCGAAAAAGATCTTTGACGATCTTTCAACAAAAGCGTTTATGCTTCTTGGCGCCGGTGAGATGGCGGAGCTTGCTGCCAAACATATGATAAACAACGGCGTAAAAAATATTGTTATTGCCAACAGGACCTATGAGACAGGATGCAGGCTTGCGGAAGAATTTAGCGGCAGGGCCATAAAGTTTGATGATTATCTGAATGAATTAGCGCATGCAGATATCCTCGTATGCTCAACCGGGGCGCAGAAGTATGTTCTTATGAAAGACCAGATGCAGAAGGTGATGAAAGAGCGGAAGAACAGGCCGGTATTTCTTATTGATATTTCCGTCCCCAGAAACATAGATCCGGAGATAAACGATATGGATAATGTTTACCTCTACGACGTCGATGACCTTAAGGGAGTTGTGGATACGAATATCCTTGAAAGGCAGAAAGAAGCCAGGAAAGCAGAGGATATTATTGAAGAGGAGATCGAGACGTTCAAAAAATGGCTGTCTTCTCTTGATTCTGTTCCTGCAGTGATAGCCCTGAGGGAGAAGGCGGAAACTATCAGGAAAGAAGAAATGGAAAAACTGTTAAACCGCTTTCCTGAAATAGGAGAAAAAGAGAAAAAGGCGATAGAAGGCATGGCCGGCTCGATCATCAACAAACTTATCCATGCCCCGACCGTTGCGCTCAGAGAAGACTCCGAAGACAAGGACATCATGATAGCTACAATAAAAAGACTCTACGGATTAAATGGAGAAGACAATGACAAAAAATAAAGTTGTTATAGGAACGCGGGCCAGCAAGCTTGCTCTCTGGCAGGCTGAATGGGTGAAGTCGGAACTAATAAGAATGAACCCCGGACTCCAGGTTGAATTGAACAAGATTAAGACAACCGGAGACAAAATATTAGATGTGCCTCTTGCAATGGTTGGAGGCAAGGGCCTCTTTGTTAAAGAGATAGAGGAGGCGATGCTCAGGGGTGAGGCTGATCTGGCTGTGCACAGCATGAAGGACGTGCCAACAGAGTTTCCCGAGGGGCTTGAACTTGCCGCGATATGTAAAAGAGAAGACCCGAGAGACGCCTTTATCACAGCTGCAAAATCTCCGCTTCGCAGCTTTAAAGATCTTCCACATGCCGCCTCTGTTGGTACGAGCAGTCTGAGGAGGTCATGCCAGTTGCTTAGTTTGAGACCTGATATCCGGATCATGCAGTTGAGAGGAAATCTCGAAACCAGACTGAGAAAGCTCGAGGAAGGACAATTTGACGCTATCATTTTGGCTGTTGCAGGCGTAAAAAGACTGGGATGGTCTGACAGGATAACTGAAGTTCTGCCCCCTGATATAAGTCTTCCTGCAATCGGACAGGGCGCAATCGGGATAGAATGCAGGATTGATGATGATTTTATTCATAAACTTATCGCCCCTTTGAATCATATGGAAAGCGCGATATGTGTCAAAGCAGAAAGGGCTTTGCTTAAAAGACTCGAAGGCGGCTGTCAGGTGCCTATAGCTGCCTATGCCAGACTAGAAAAACAGGGGTCAGGGGTCAGGGGTCAGGGGTTAGAAGATAAGAAACAGATATTAACTACAGATAAAGACCGTTCACTATTCACTGTTCACTATTCACTAATTATGGATGGACTGGTAGGCAGTGTCATTGGAGACAGGATCATCAGAGAGCATATTGAAGGAAATCCGGAAGATGCTGAACCGATCGGTATAAAATTAGCAGAAGTCATGCTTTCAAAAGGCGCTGATAAGATACTCGCAGAGGTTTACGGTCGGCATTAGTCCGGCAGCAGCACTGTATATTATCCCTCGTCTCCGAACGCCTCGATTTGCTCCTGCTGTTCCTGACAGTCTACACAAAGGGTTGCGGCGGGAAGCACAAGCAGTCTTTTCTCGCTGATCTCCTCACCGCATTCCTCGCAGACACCATAGGTCTTCTCATCTATTTTTCTGATGGCCTCATCTATATTGTGCATTAATTTCCTGTGGGCCGAGAGCCTCAGCAGGCTGAGGTCTTCTGACATATCTATCTGAGCCCAGTCGCCGTCGTCATTAGCGGTGTCAACAAGCTGCTTATTCTCTCCACTGATATATTTTGCTATCTCATCTTTTGCCTCTTTCAGAATATTCTCTTTTTTTCTGAGCAGGGATTTTTTAAGATCAAACAATCTATCTTTTGAGGTCACTGTTTTCTCCTGAGGTTTTTCCACTTTAAATGTCTTTTTTGCAATAGATTTTTTCCCTGCTGTCTTTGTTGCAACAGCCTTTTGTGCAGAGGGTATTTGCTTTGCCTTCTTTTTCCCTAAAACGGTTTTGTTCGCCTTGACTGAGGGTTTGGCGGGCATTTCTTTTGAAGGAGATTTAACAGCTTTCTTATTTACGGTAAGCTGCTTTTCTTTTTTTAACACGGTCTTTTTTTGGGTAGTTGCAGCCATCAGTTTGCTTCTTCTTTCCTGACTTCCTCTTTAAATACTTCAATTATGCTTCTTACTTTGATGCCGGCCTGCTGAAGGGCTTTTTGTATATCAGGAAGCTTTGCATCCTCTACTTTCAACATGAAATTGCTGTTCATTATCAGACCTCCATTATCTCTTTTTCTTTATGTTCTGACAATTCATCTATTTTTTTGATGAAAGAATCCGTAATTTTTTGTATTTCATCATGCTCTTTTTTGACTTCATCTTCGCTGATATGCTCTTCCTTTTCGAGTTTTTTCAGTTCTTCATTGGCGTCTCTTCTGATATTCCGCACAGCGATTTTAGATTCTTCAGCCCATTTCCTTGTGACCTTTACCAATTGTTTCCTGCGCTCTTCTGTAAGGACAGGGATATTAATTCTGATGATTTTCCCGTCGTTCATCGGCGTAAGTCCGAGGTCGGATTTCATGATCGCCTTTTCGATTTCAGGGATCAGCCGGTGCTCCCAGGGCTGGATGGCGAGTTGTCTGCTTTCAGGTATGCTCAGGCTGGCGAGTTGCTGAAGAGAGGTAGGTGTTCCATAATAGTCGATCACAATTCCGTCGAGAAGTCCCATAGAAGCCCTGCCGGTCCTGAGCCCGGTGAATTCCTTCCTGAGCGCGTCTATAGCGCCCTGCATTCTGTTACCTGTTTTTTTTCTTAGCTCCTGAAGCATCATTCCCCCTGACAAGAGTGCCTATTTTTTTTCCTTCGATGACTTTTCTTATATTTCCCTTGCCTCTTAAATTAAATACCACAACAGGCAGGTTGTTGTCCATAGAAAGTGAAATGGCTGTCGAATCCATGACCCCGAGTCCTTTTTTCAGAACATCAATATAGGTGAGTGTATCGTATTTTACTGCACTAGGGTCCTTAACAGGATCCGCAGAGTAAACCCCGTCAACTTTGGTGCCTTTCATAATAAGCTCTGCCCCGATTTCTATCGCCCTTAAAGCAGCAGCTGTGTCTGTAGTAAAGTAGGGATTGCCTGTTCCTGCCGCGAAGATGACAACACGTCCCTTTTCGAGATGCCGTATCGCCTTGCGCCTGATATATGATTCAGCAAGTTCCTTCATTTCAATTGCTGACTGCACCCTTGTAGGAATGTCGTGTTTTTCGAGGGCGTTTTGGAGTGCAAGCGCGTTGATTACGGTTGCAACCATCCCCATGTAATCAGCAGACGCCCTTTCCATGCCCTCAAGGCTTGCCTGCACGCCTCTGAAAATATTTCCGCCGCCAATAACAATGGCGAGCTGGATACCCATCGAATAAACATCTTTTATCTCTCTGGCCATGAAGTCAACGGTATGCGCGTCAATCCCGTATCCTTTGTCGCCCATGAGGGCTTCACCGCTGATTTTCAGGAGTACCCTTTTATACTTGTGCGCCACTTTTCTCCTTAACAGCTTTTTGGTTCAGAAGGCTGTGTTTCACCAAGCTGGAAACGGGCAAAACTCTTAATGGTTGTGCCAATGCCGATGACGTCCTTGATCTTCTTTTTCCCTTCCGGGTCTTTAACGAATATCTGCTCCAGAAGACAAATCTCACTGAAATATTTCTCAAGCTTGCCGTCAACAATCTTTTCTGTGATCTCAGCAGGCTTGCCGGTTACCTGTGCCCGGTAAATTGCCTTTTCCCTGTCAATTACATCCTGGGGGACCTGTTCCCTGGATATGTATGACGGATTAGCAGCCGCAATATGCATTGCAACATCTTTTATCATCAGGCGAAGTTCCTCAGCCGTTGCCGAAGATTCTGACGCCACCATGACCCCGAGCTTGTCCATATGGATATAGGCGCCGACCAGTCCGTTATCCGCCTGATAACGAACGAACCTTCTGATAACAATATTCTCACCGAGCTTTGCGACTTTTTCGGTCACAAGGTCCTTAATCTTTTTCTTCTTTTCCGGATCATTAACAAAAACCTGCTCGAGCAGACAGTTTTCAGGTTTTTCCGCCGGAGACTCCTCAACGGATACGCATGTCGGCCTGGCAATGGCAATATGCTCCATCACGTCCTTCATCAGCGCCTGAAAATCATCGGTTTTTGCAACAAAGTCAGTCTCGCAGTTGATCTCTGCCATGACGCCGATCTTGTCTGCCTGGATCAATGAGCTGATCAGGCCCTGTGAAGCAGAGCGGGATGCTTTTTTGGCTGCTGAGGCAAGCCCCTTCTGTCTGAGGAAATCTATGGCTTTTTCAAAGTCGCCGCTGCTCTCAGTAAGCGCTTTTTTGCATTCCATCATCCCTGCGCCTGTCTTTTCCCTGAGATCTTTTACCGCGCTTGCTGAAATGACTGTCATTCTTTTACCTCCGCGGCCTCTTCTGTGGCGATCTTCTCCTGAATCCGGCCTTTTTCATCTTCCTGCTGAGCTTCCTTGTTAAGCGCAGACCTTCCTTCAATTACGGCATCAGCCATCTTTGAAGTAAGGAGTTTTATGGCCCTTATTGCATCATCATTGCCTGGAATGACATGGTCGATTTCCTCAGGATCACAGTTTGTATCTACAACCGCTACGGTCGGTATTGACAATTTCCTGGCCTCGGACACTCCGATTTTTTCCTTTTTGGGATCTACAATGAATATGACCCCGGGGAGTTCCTTCATGTCTTTTATGCCGGAGAGGTTTTTGGAGAGCTTTCCCCTTTCCTTTTCAAGTCCGGCGGCCTCTTTTTTTGTAAGAAGCTGAAAAGTGCCGTCTTCCTTCATTGTCTCAAGTTTTTTGAGACGGTCGATGCTCTTTTTTACTGTTGTAAAGTTTGTAAGCATTCCTCCCAGCCATCTCTGGTTGATGTAGAAAACTGAAGCCCTGTGGGCTTCTTCCATGACAGCATCCTGCGCCTGTTTTTTTGTGCCTACAAAAAGCACCCCTGCACCGGTTGCAGCCTGGTCCCTGACAAAACTGTACGCATCTTCAATGCCTCTTAAGGTTTTCTGCAAATCAATGATATAAATACCGTTTCTCTCGCCGAAAATGTACCTTTTCATCTTCGGATTCCAGCGCTTTACCTGATGGCCGAAATGCACTCCGGCCTCAAGCAATTCCTTCATTGAAACTACTGCCATGATGCTCCTCCTGTGGTTTTTTCCTCCGCCTGTTCCGCCCACCCTTTAAAAAAGGACCATCAGCAGAACTGTTGCCGGCGTGTGTATTTGCTCCTGAAAAGGATTTTTCAGGTTGCAAAGAATAACATAGAAAAAGTCTTTTTTGCAATGGTCGTTGCGTGTTTGTCGATAGATTAAAGCTAATTTTTTTCCGGGGAGCTTACTTTCCCCAGTCGTATTTGTGCCTGCTCCGGTGATGCAGATATTTTTCAGCCGAAAGCGCTGCGACTGCGCCGTTTGCGACAGCGGTCACCACTTGTCTGACCTCGGTGCAGATGACGTCACCTGCTGCAAAGACACCCGGGGTCGGGGTCTCCATCATCCGGTTACTGTCAAGGCACTCTTCTTCAGTAAGGGACATAGTCCCGTAGAGAAAATCCACGATCGGTTTGCTGCCGTGCATATAGACAAAGACGCCGGAGAGCGGGATTTCGGTCTCCTTCTTCTCCTGATCTATTATCCTTACCTTCTCGACAGTCTCGCTTCCCTCAATAGCGGTCACGACAGTGCCTTTTAACAGCTTGAGATTCGGGACATCCAGTGCAGGGTGGCGCTCAACCTTCAGCTCTTTGGTGGGTGATATCAGATAGACGGTTTCAGCGAACTTTGTCAGATATCCTGCCTCTTTCACCGCCTCCTCTGAATTGCCGATAACGCAGACAATCCTGCCTTTGTAGAATGCGGCATCGCAGACAGCGCAATAACTTACGCCCCTGCCGAGGAATTTGGCCTCGCCTTTTATCGTCGGTTTTCTGCCCATCGCACCGGTTGCGATAATGATGCTTTTTCCTTTATAGGATGTTTCAATGGTGAAGACTTCCTTGATCTCCGTGTCTATCTTTACGCCAACGACCTGTGCCACAGCATACTCCGCGCCAAAGTCAAGGGCCTGTTTCCTGAAGATATCGAGGAGTTCCTTCCCTGATATGGGGCCGAGAACGCCGGGATAATTTTCTATATGGCTTGTATAGGCCAGCGCTCCTGCGGTGGCGGACTTATCAAGTACAATCGTCTTCAGCTTGGCCCGTGAAGCGTACTGCGCAGCAGACAACCCTGCTGGCCCACCGCCTATGATTAATACATCATATATGTTTTCCAGGTCTGTCATATATCCTCCTCGTATTTTTTTAAAATATTATAACAGGTATCTCTCTGTGCAGCCCTGAATCCTGCACTTTTTATTGCTTGTATAATATCCTCTTTTGATACCATGCAGCTAATCCCTGCTGCCCTGACAACATTTTCCTCAATCATCGTAGAGCCAAAATCATTTGCGCCAAATCTCAATGCAACCTGTGCCAGCTTCAAGCCCTGAGTCACCCATGAGGCCTGAATGTTTTTGATATTGTCGAGATATACCCGTGAAACTGCAAGCACTCTTAAATAATCCACTGCGGTAGCAGAATAAAAGGGATTAGGGTTTAGGGTTTGGGGGTTGGTTTTTGTATTCTTACCAATCCCTAACCCCGAATCTCTATTCCCCAATTCTGTATTTCCAGGCTGGAAGGACCATGGGATAAATGCTGTAAAACCGCCTGTCCTGTCCTGAAGATTCCTGATAACATCAAGATGTTCAACAATATCCTCAGGTTCTTCAATGCTTCCAAACATCATGGTTGCGGTTGTCCTCATGCCGATTTTATGCGCCTCTTCCATAACCTTGAGCCATTGGGAAGACTTAATCTTCTTTGGGCTTAAAATCTCCCTGACTCTATCTGAAAGTATCTCCGCTCCTCCGCCGGGAATAGAGTCAAGCCCTGCTTTTCTTAGGGTTTCAAGCGTTTCCTTGATCGAAAGGTCATGCCGCTCGGAAAGATATGTTATCTCCGGCGGTGAAAAGCCATGAACCTTGATTGAATAGCGCTCCTTTATGGAGCGAAGAAGTGAAATATAATAATCCATATCCAGTTGCGGATGCAGGCCTCCCTGAAGGAGTATCTGTGTGCCGCCGAGGGCAACGGTTTCGTCTATCTTTTTTAATATTTCGTCCTTGCTGAGAAGATAAGCGTCCGGACTTTCTACATCGCGGTAAAAAGCGCAAAACCTGCATTTGTTGATGCAGACATTCGTGTAATTGATATTGCGGTCAACAATAAAGGTTACAACACCTTCGGGATGAAGGTTTTTCCTGATGCTGTCAGCCTGTTCCCCAATTTCAAGGAGGTCGGAGGATTTCAAAAGCCTTAATGCTCTTTGTTTATCTATTCTATTTATCTGTTTCAAATCCAGGCTCCTAATCCCACAGTTTCCCTTGTTTGCTATGTCTTAACAATGTCTTTGCCAGAGCCTCTGCCCTTTTTTCTGCCCTTACCTGCGCCTTTGTCCTTATATCTGTTTTGTTTTTCTTTTGCCGCTCTGCCTTATCGTCTTTCTTTATCTTTACCTCTGCCTTAGGTTCTTTCTTTGTCTTTGCTTCCGGAATATCTGTAATCAACTGCCGCATGAAGGAGCGAAAAGAGCCTTCATCCTCTGAAATAATGCGGCTAATGAGTTCAATTCCTGCAAAACTGTAAATATCCAGCCACTCGTCTTTCTGTCGTATCTGGATTGCAGGATTGAGGATATAGTAACCTGTTCTTTTTCGTTTAAACAGTTTCCTGCAGTAAGGATTTGTGCTGTCAGTCTCATTTTTGGAAAGAAGAGCGGATATATACTGCCGTTTCTTTCTATATTCCACAATTGCGCTGTCAGGCAGTAATGCTGCTGTTTCAGACAGATGGACGGCAGTAAGGGAAATCTTCTCCGGCAGCAGGTGATTGCTTCTATGAGGCAATAGCGCAAAAAAGATATGAAAGAGCATAAATTCTCCCTGACTGCTGTCGAGTTTGATAAGCCTGTTGTCAATCTTCAGGCTCACGCTTGAAGGAGCGAGCATCTCAGTTATTTGAGGAAACAGGGATGATGCGAATTTTTTATCCAGAATTGCCTTCTGAAGTGCGCTCTGCCACGCAGTCAGTCCGCAGTTATCGGCCAATTCAGTGTTTGCTCCGGCAGACAGCAATTCTTTAACAAGCGGGATATTACCGGCTCTCACCGCAAGCATTAAAGATGTAGCGTAAAATTCTGTGCGATGATCAACACCATAAAGCTCGCATTGCCTGAGTACCTCTTTATATAAATTGCCTGTATATTTCTGAAGATTTTTTACTGCAAGATTCGCCTTTTGCTGCTCATACAACGCCCAGTTGAAAAACGGCTCCCCCTGACGCATTAAATGAATCTGCCTTGCCTTGTCAAAGTTGTGTGCGCTCAGGAATTCAATAATCCCGGGCGCATCATAAAACAGGGCGTATTCAAAAAGAGTCTTTCTCGGTCTTTGAGGGTTGTCTTTTGCAGTGCGTATCTGAGACGCCAACGCCATGACCCTTTGGGGAGTGCAGACATCCCACGGCACAGGCTGGGTCTTCAATATAGAGCGTCGTATCTCATCGGCCTGCTCCTGTTTGCCCTGAAGTTCAAGTCTGCGGGCCTCTGCCTGCCACTCTTCGTTGGTTGATTGCTCTGTCTTCACTGCCACTTGCTCAAGCGCATTGCGCAGGCCTAACATTTGAAGAAGTGGATGCCCTGTATCGCTCTCTATTATGTAGAGCTTCTGCACTGCGCGGGTGACCGCCACATACAGCGAATTGACAAAGAATTTATACGCCTCAAGGGACTTGTCTGTCTTGTCTCCTGCCCTCATATACCGGATTTCTCCTTCCATGTCCTCTTCGCTTACGCCTCTGACAATCTCCTGAAAACTCTGCCTCTCGCCTGAAACAAAATTCAGCAGGATTACATTTTCATACTCCAGCCCCTTTGCCTCATGAATGCTGAACAGAAGCGGTGTGTCAAAAAGCTTGCGCGCCAATGTCTTTTCTTCATCACGCATGACCAGCACGGCAAATTTGGCAGATCGCCTGACATTCCGGTTCATTTCGCTTTTGACCCTGTCGGTGTCTTTCAGGAATACAACCTCGCCCGGCTTTTCAGAGAGGCTGTTCATGAGATATGCGCTTTCTCTGTCAATAGAGCCAAAACGCTTCTGTTTAATCCTGATCAGTCTGTTTGAAAGTTCAGTTATTGCTGCGGAATTGCGGAAATTTGACTGTAAGATTCGCGTTACCTTCTTTGTCTCAAGAGTCGTTCTGTTATAGAACATGGACTTCAGCCCGCTCCATGAAAAGAAATTCGGATGCACTATCTGGTTGGAATCGCCGCAGAGCATGAAATTATCAGGGTTTTCGAGGCTTCCAAGAATGATCTGCAGTTGGATATTGGTAATGTCCTGCACCTCATCAACAACGACAAAGTCATATATCTGCCGCACATTTTTCAGATAGCTGTGCGCAAGGATATTCGGGTCATAAAAGCCGTTTTCCCTGAGAAAGACAAGATACTTTTCAAAAAGGGAATAGACTAATTCGCGCTCATCATCAAGATAGATAGACTGCCTGACGCCAAGATTCAGGTATTCCTCCCGGCTGAGATAGGGTTTATCCACAATAGAGCCTGTTATCACACCGCGAAATTCTTCATACAGACGATGGGCGTCGGCAACACGCTGCTGCCGTGGAAATCGGAGCAGCCATTGAGCAAAAGCATTGAATCTTATCTCTTTGCCCTCCGGCACCCGCATTGTCTCAAGAAATTCCCTGAAAGAGAGGAATAAAATCTCCTGACTGTCATTTTCGTAATGGCTGCTGTAATACATGTTCCTTGCATTTTCGGCAAGATACGGCGAAAGGGTAACATAAATGCCGTGCCCATGAAACCGCTTCATCTTCTCAAGCGTAAGGGCAGTCTTGCCGCTGCCGGCAGGCCCGATAATGATAAGCGGGGGATGGACTTTATAGACCTCCTGCTGCTCCGGGTCAAAGGAAATAATCTTGTCAAGGAAGTGAAAGCGTTTATCTGACGGATTAATGTAGACAACAGACGGCAGGGCTTCGTCTTTTATCTGTGCCTTGTCTTCAATCAGGGGTATTTTAGTTTCGTCAATCTTTGCGCCTCTGAGGAATTTTGACCTGTCATAGGCATGATTAAGCACAACCTCAAGTATCAGGGCGTAACGCATCCCCTGATATCTGACCGGCTTGAATATCAGACGATTGGCCTCATCAAGCCTTGCGCTGTAGAGGTCATGCTCTGCAAGTTTCTTGACCTCGGCAGAGCGAAAATCATCTTTTTCAAAGCAGGCAATGACCTTTTCGTATTGACGCTTTACCTTTGAATTGTCAAGGTCGTTATATTCAAGAATCTTCATATTTTGGCAGTTGTTCCATTAACGATATCGGCAAGGATTCAGACCTGATCTGCTTCCCTCACTCCATTCCGAGATGCAGTTTTACAGCATTCTCTATCTCTTTAATCTTATCGCCGGCAAGCGTGCCGCTGTATTTTGTCAGCCGCGCTTTATCAACCGCTCGCATCTGGGGTATTTTAAGCTTGGAATCCACCTCAAGCCCGCTGTCATTTTTCTTCACAAAAACCTCGAAAGGATAGACCGTTTCGGCTTTTGACGAAAACGGAATAACCATAACTGTTCTCAGGTATTTGTTCGCCTCATTGCAGGAAATAATCAGTGCAGGCCTTTTCTTTTTGATCTCTGAACCTCTGGAGGGATCAAAATCCACAAGATATATATCACCTCGTGTCATCTTCAAGCCCGTCCTTCAGTGTGTCTTCCCATTCCTGATAGGTTTCGTAATCCTCTTTCGACGCCTCACGGTAAGCAGCTTCTATTTTTTTGCGCATCTTTTCCTTTTCCTCAATCTGCCGCCGTTCTCGTATCGCCTCAGCTATGTAGGCGGATTTGTTTTTTACGCCGGAAAGTATTCTTGCCACATCCTCGGGCAAGGTCACATTTAATCGTGCTGTATTCATATGCACCTCCTATGTGTATTATAATACATTTAACAACAGGAAACGAGCGCATTATAAAACGCATCCCTTTCCACAGGCGTCTTGCCTGACTTTTGTATAAGATGCATCAAATCTTCTTTTGTCATGCCTTCTTCGGTCATTGCGCCTGCCGAATGTGTTATCTTCTCCTCTACTATTGTGCCGTCAATATCATCAGCTCCAAATAGCAAGGCAACCTGAGAGATCTTCTCGCCGAGCATTATCCAGTAAGCCTTGATATGGTCAAAGTTGTCGAGCACAAGCCTGCTTACGGCAATGGTCTTTAAATCATCAATGCCGGAAGTATTATAACAGGGATTGGGGATTGGGGATTGGGGATTGGTTTTTTGTCTTTTGCTGACCCCTGACCCCTGACCCCTGACCCCTAATTCTGTATTCTTCGGATGATAGGCAAGTGGGATAAAGGTCTGAAACCCTCCTGTCTTATCCTGTAAATCTCTAAGTTTGAAAAGATGCGCTACCCTGTCTTCGATGCTTTCCAGATGGCCGTAAAGCATGGTCGCATTCGTCTTTATTCCCGCCTTATGAGCAATTTCATGCACTTCAAGCCATCTGTTGCCCGAAATTTTTTCAGGGCAAAGCCTGTTTCTTATGTCCGACGCAAATATCTCAGCTCCACCACCGGGCATAAGGTCAAGACCGCTTTTTTTAAGCCTCAAAAGCGTATGTTCAAGGCTCAAGCCGCTGACTTTAGACATATAATCAACCTCAACCGCAGTAAAAGCCTTGATGGCAATGCGCGGAAACTCTTTTTTAATGGCTGAAAGCATATCAAGATAAAATTCAAAAGGCCAGTCAGGATGGAGTCCGCCGACAATGTGGACTTCTGAAAAAGAGGGATTAGGGGTTAGGGGTTGGGGGTTAGTATTTTTATTTATACCCTTCTCCCTAATCCCTATTTTTAATTTGTCAATTATTGTATCAATAGTCAATTCATATGCCCCTTCTTCTCCTTTTGAACGGCTAAATGCGCAGAATTTACATCTGTTAATGCAAATATTGGTGGGATTGATATGTCTGTTGACGATAAAATATGCCTTCCTGCCGTTCTTCTTTTCTGCGACATGCGAAGCAAGCGAGGCGAGCAAAAAGATGTCCTCGGTTTTAAAGAGCGCTAAGGCGTCAGCTTCGGTAAGCCGTTTTCCTGAGAGGACTTTATTCCGGATTTTTGCAAGCATGAACAATTATAAATCAAAAGGGGGACGAAAGGCCAAATTGTCATAACAGATTTTATTGACGAAGACTTCCTGTCTGTGGTATAAAATAAAGCTCCTTGCTCTTTCCCTTGGAAAGGGCTTTAGTCCCTGCTACGGCTGGGGGAAATCCATAAGGAGGTGTTTAAATGAACATCTACGAAAATGTCTTAATTCTGAATGCATCACTCCCGGATGAGGAAATCAACAGTTCCGTCTCCAAAATCAAGGATATTATCATAAATGCAGGAGGAGAAGTCCTTTTGTCGGAAATGTGGGGCAGAAGAAAGCTCTCTTATGATATAAAAAAGCAGAACAAAGGTTTTTACTCCCTGCTGATATTCAAGACCCCATCTTCTACCATCAAAAAGCTCGAAGAGTTTTACAAAGTATTTGATCCTGTTATTAAATTCATGGTGATAAAGCTTGACCGGAAACAGGTGAAGCATTTGGAAAAACCCAAGACAGAAGAAGCGGAAGAAGCTCCCAAAGAGGCTTAAATGTACAATAAAGTAATACTCATAGGCAACCTTACAAAAGATCCGGAATTGCGGTATACACCGCAGGGGACTTCGGTATGCACCCTGAGACTTGCCAGTACAACTAAATATAAATCAGGCGACGCCCTGAAGGACGATACTCTTTTCATCAATGTTGTCGTTTGGGGAAAGCAGGGCGAGACAGCAGCGCAGCATCTTGGAAAAGGAAGATCGGTACTGGTTGAGGGAAGACTCCAGGAAAGACGCTGGGAATCAGAGGGACAGCAGAAATCAAAGTTTGAGGTGGTTGCCAATGCTGTCCGCTTCCTCGGAAAAAAGGATGAGGGAGGCGCTCCGGAGACTGCCGGAGACGCTGACTTCATACCGCCTGACGAGAAAACAGACCTTGAACCATTTTAAATAACGTAAATCATCAATAAAGGAAGGAAGAACAATGGCATATCAACAGAAAAGATTCCAGAGAAAGAAATTCTGCAGGTTCTGCTCTGAAAAGTCGGAATTTATCGATTATAAAGATATCAGACTTCTCAGAAATTATCTGACAGAAAGAGGAAAGATACTTTCACGGAGAATGACCGGCGTCTGCGCCAAGCATCAAAGGGACCTGAGCGTATCAATCATGAGGTCAAGGAGTATAGCGTTGCTCTCTTTTGCAGAGAGATAAAATGAGAATTCCGAAATCATGGGTCCCTATAATGGCTAAAAAGATTATAGACAATCTTCTATCCAGGGAATTAATAAGCCCGAAAATCCCTAAAGATAAACTTCTGGACATAGCAGAGGGACTTATGATGGAAGAGCTTATGGTTGAGGACAGGCTGAACGATGAGGTGAGGGCGCTTCTGAAAAAGCATGAATCTGAAATCGCACACGGCAGGATGGACTACAGGACCTTATTTGAACTAACCAAGAAAAAACTGGTGAAGGAAAGAAATTTAGTGTTATGATGCTTTCGGACGACAAGATTTCACACCTCAGTCATAAGCTTTTTGAAGGGCTCTGGAAGCAGGACCTGATAGAAATAGATGACGAAAATGAAGGTGCGATCAGACGGGAAATTAAACGTACCATAACCTCAGAGCTTAAAGTCGGTGAAGATATAGACCAGATTGTCAGGAGAAAACTCCAATCTTTTGCGAGAAAATTAATAGAAGGAAGTCCTGAATGGGAAATCCTCTACGGCAAATACTACAGGGAAGAGGAGATCAAAAAGGGAAGAGCTTCCGGATAAAAAGGAGTGTTCTGCTCTTTTTCCTTGTTGCAACCTGGCTTGGCCTTCTCATAAATTTTCCGGTAACAAAGCCTGCCTTGTGGTTTCCTGTAAGCGTGGTGACTATTATAATAGCTGCGGCGCTGCATTTTCTCTCTAAAAGACATGAATTTTCGATTGAATTTCTCTTTTCCCTCGCACTGCTTTATGCCGGCTTCAACACAGTCGCGGATTTCTCCTGGCTGAATTTGGCCTATTTCCCTTTTATTATTTTCATGTCGGCATTCTATGGCCTCAAAATCATTGTCCCTTTTTCACTCCTTATCCCATTGCTTCAATTAAAGTCTTTTTTTTCAAAGGAAACAGCCGCAGGAGAAATAGCCTTCCCGTTCTTTCTTGTCCTGACTGCGGTGACATCAACGCTGATTTACAGGCGGCTTTACAATGAAAAACGAAAAGCTGTTGCAGACCTTGAAAAGATAAAAAGCAGCGCCAGAGATATTGTGCAGGAAACAGAGTTGAGGTCTCTTGACAAAGATGAAGTAGCCTCACACTACTTTGCGTCAATGCTGGAGACGGACGAGGAGATAAAAGAACTTCTTCTGACAATACGCCAGGCGATATTGGCTGATTCCGTTAATCTCTTTATACCCCAGGATACCAGTTTTTCTCTGAGGTGTTCGACCGGTGAGAAAGGTGATATTATCATCAGCAGCAGGGGCGTTATCTCTGCGTGCATGAGAGACAAAAAACCATTCTTCTCAGGTGATCTGAACGAAAAATCGACAGAGATTGGTTATATAAAAACCATGAAGATATTGTCATTGATCGTTATTCCGATCATGGACAGCACCGTTGCCACAGGTCTGCTCACGGCAGACAGTTCAAGATATCAGGCCTTCAGCGAGGCGGACAAAAATACAGTGCAGTTGTTCGCAAAGCAATTAACAAGGATACTTGAAAGAGAACGGGTCTATATGATAATAAAGCGGGATATCTCCGGCCTGAAAATCCTGAAAGAGGGAGGTTCAAATCTCGCGGCCTCACTGGACATCGATGTTATTATAAAAAAATTATGCGGTGTTGCAGAGACGATCGTAAGTTCCCAGGTGTTTTTTTTCCTTTTGGATTCTCAGGGCTTTGGACTAAACCACCATACCGGTGTTTTCACAGGTGAAAAGAAACGATTTCATTTCAGGGGCACGATCATCAATTTCGCCATCGAAAACAAACAACGACATTATGTAAGCGATACCACAGCATACAAAATTCCCATCATGCCGTTTGAGGTGAAAAATATCCGTTCAGTCATCGCAATTCCGATGCTCACTGAAAACAAACTTCTCGGACTATTAGTCATGCTCTCGGATAAACTGGATTTCCTCGATATCTTTCAGGTAGGGTTACTGGAAGTATTATGCAATCAGGCGTCAATATCAATAGCAAACGCAAAATTACATGCGGAGATTGAAAAACTTGCAACTACTGATGGTCTTACAGGCCTTTACAACCACAGACGGTTCCAGGAGGACCTTTCGGAGGAATTCAAACGCCTCCACAGGCAGTCTTCTCCTGTTTCCCTTATCCTTGCTGATATAGATTATTTCAAGAAAGTCAATGATACCTACGGTCATCCCGTGGGTGATCTTGTGCTGAAAGGGGTTTCAAAAATTATCAGGGAAGAGATCAGGGATATAGATATGCCTGCGCGATATGGGGGTGAAGAGTTTGCTGTCATACTGCCTGGAACTGATGCTGAAGGCAGTAAAATCATTGCGGAAAGGTTGAGGAAGGCTGTTATGGATACTACTTTTTCCGCAGACGGCAAACCACTGAAAGTCACTATCAGTATCGGTATCGCTTCGGCGCCGGTTGACGCCAAGAGCAAGGAAGATCTCCTGGAAAAAACCGATCAGGCGCTCTATCACGCAAAACATAACGGCCGAAATCAGAGTGTAATCTGGAGAAGTACTCAATAACTCATGGATGATTATTTTATATCATATGTTACTGAAGAAGAATTAAAGAAGGAGCGTTCCAGAGCGCGTGAAATGAGGAAATCCCCGTGGTGGAAAAGACGACTGTCGGAAGGCCGGTGTTATTATTGCGGGAAAGAGTTTTCACCAAAAGAACTGAGTATGGACCATATCGTCCCACTGATACGGGGAGGGAAATCAACAAAAGGAAATATTGTCCCTGCCTGCAAGGACTGCAATAACAGGAAAAAACATATGCTTCCTATCGAATGGGGGGAATACCTTGCCTGAAAACACCTGAGGCTACCAGAGCTGGGATGCCCTGATAGCCTCAAATTGCATTAAAACCTGCTAATTTTCTTGGTGGCGGGGAGAGGATTTGAACCTCTGACCTTCGGGTTATGAGCCCGACGAGCTACCAGACTGCTCCACCCCGCGTTTGAATGTTAAGTTTATACTATTATGTTTTCTAATGTCAAATTCTTGAATTTTGCCGTGCGAAAAGATTGACAAGAAATCTCAGAAAAGTGTATTTTATTACTTCGTATTTACGGGCCGCTAGCTCAGTTGGTAGAGCAACGCCCTTTTAAGGCGTGGGTCGAAGGTTCGAATCCTTCGCGGCTCACCATGTGTCCC
>CAMTXX010000045.1:0-5546 GCA_947085825.1 uncultured Nitrospira sp.
AAAAATCCCGCTTCAGAGAAACTGCTAACCGGCAGCATGACAAGGCATTAGATAATGATACAGGTAAGCAATTTAGAAAAATCATACGGACGACAGGCGCTCTTCGACAGGGTCGGTTTTATAATTAACCCTGGAGAGCGCGTGGGGCTCGTGGGCAGAAACGGCCACGGCAAGACCACCCTGTTCAGACTGATATTAGGACAGGAGCATCAGGACTCGGGGACTATCAGCATTCCCGCCGGCTACAGGATCGGGCATCTCGCCCAGCACATCCGGTTTATTGAAGAGAGCGTATTGAAAGAAGCATGTCTGAGTCTGCCGCTTCGCGAAGACGGCAGAGACGAAAGTTACAAGGCAGAAGCCATCCTGATGGGTCTTGGGTTTTCCACTGACGAGCTCGTTCTCAATCCTGCGCAGTTATCCGGCGGGTTTCAGGTGAGGCTGAACCTGGCGAAGGCGCTCGTCTCCAATCCGAATCTCCTCCTCCTTGACGAACCCACGAACTATCTCGATATCGTGTCGCTGCGCTGGTTAGTCAGGTTCTTGCGCGCATGGAAAAAAGAACTTATCATCATTACGCATGACCGCTCATTTATGGACAGTGTTACCACGCATACAATGGCGATTCATCGCTGCGAGATACGAAAGATAGCGGGACCGACGGAAAATGTGTATCAGCAATTACTGCTTGAAGAAGAGATACATGAAAAGACACGGGTAAACGACGAGAAAAAGCGGAATGAGATAGAGCAGTTCATAAACCGCTTCAGGGCCAAGGCGACCAAGGCAAAGGCGGTTCAGTCAAGAGTCAAGTCCTTGCAGAAAAAGGAACGGCTTGAAAAATTGTCTGATACAAAAAATCTTGACTTTACCTTTAACTCAGCGCCCTTTAACAGCAAACAGCTTATGGAAGTGAAAGACCTGTCTTTTGGATTTGATCCCGGAGCGCCGTTAATTGACGGATTGAGCTTTTATGCGGGAAAGAAGGATCGCATAGCAATAATAGGAAAGAACGGCAAGGGCAAGACAACGCTCCTGAACCTTCTGTCCGGGGAATTAACTCCTCTCAGCGGCGAGGTACGCCATCACAATGACCTGAAGTTTGCGTATTTCGGACAGACAAATATAAACCGGCTTAACCTGCAGAAAACCGTGGAAGAAGAGATCATGGAAGCACACCCTGACCATAACAGGGGCGCAGCGCGCAAGATATGCGGAGTGATGATGTTTCCGGGAGATGATGCATTAAAAAAGATCAGCGTCCTCTCCGGCGGTGAGAAGAGCCGGGTACTGCTTGGCAAACTGCTCGTCAGCCCTGCCAACATGCTGATGTTAGATGAGCCTACGAACCACCTTGATATGGAGTCCGCTGAGTCCCTGCTTGAGGCGATAGACGCCTTCCCCGGCGGCGTAGTTATCGTAACCCACAGCGAAATGATACTCCATGCCATTGCGACAAGGCTCATTGTCTTTGACAACGGGAAGGCAGCCCTTTTTGAAGGCACGTATCAGGACTTCCTGGACAGAGTAGGATGGAACAATGAAATTCCTCAGTTAAAGCGTGATTCCAAAGTGAACGGAGGCAAAACCGTGGACAGGAAACTCCTCCGCCGCCTCCGCGCTGAACTGGTCAATGAGAAATCAAGGACCCTCGGGGCGCTGCAGAAACGGATCGTTGAAATTGAACGTGAGATCATGAGCCTTGAAGTGATGGTAGGACAGGGCAACAAAGATATTATTAAGGCCTCTCTTAAGGGAGACAGTTATACTATAAATACATTGTCAAAGGCGCTCCACGATTCACAATCAAAGATTGATTCCCTCTTCTCCGAACTGGAACCCCTGCATATCGAATTTGAGGACAAGACCAAAAAGTTTGAAGAAAAGCTCAGCGGGATAGAGATGGTGTGAGCCGCTTTTTGTGGTAAAGTACTTTCATATCTCATCAGATAAGGAGTTGTTATGGCAAAATATACAGCGACAATTAGCGAAGACACACGTCAGAGGATCCATGCATTACCGAGAAATCTACACTTCTCAGACTTTATTCGAAAGGCAATTATTATCTTTGTTGAGGAGCTTGAGAAAAACCCTGAATTAGAGCCCGGGAATTTTATAATCACTGTCTCAGCCCGGAAAGATGCATCAGATAAAAATAGGAAATAACGGCATGGAAAAAAACAAAATCCTGATTACTTGTGCAAAGGGGATAACGCCTTTTTTGAGGGAAGAACTCCTTATGCTGGGATTCTCGGTAACTTCTGAAACCGTTGCAGGCCTTGAGACCGAGGGGACTATGGACGATACTCTCCGGTTGAATCTCCTGCTCCGCACAGGGCACCGCGTCCTCTTTCTCCTCAGGAAATTCAGTGCGGAAGATGCTGAGGACCTCTATCGTGCGGTGTCGGATATAGCATGGGAGGAGTATATAGCCAGGGATGGATATGTCTGTGTGACATCCAGTGTGGATAATCCGACCATTAAGACCTCACTCTTTGCCAATGTAAAGTGCAAGGATGCGATTGTGGACAGGGTTAAGGAAAAGTGCGGGCAGCGTCCTGATTCAGGACCTGAAAAAGACAGGGTTGTGGTGAACCTGTACTGGAAGGATGAGGACTGCTCCATTTATCTTGACACCTCGGGGGAACCCCTCTCCAAACGCAACTACAGAAAGATCCCAATGAAGGCGCCCATGCAGGAGACCCTTGCGGCTGCGGTTATCAGGGCTACAGGATGGAACGGGAGCGGCCATTTCATCAATCCCATGTGCGGCAGCGGCACCCTTGCCATAGAGGCCGCCCTGGCAGGCCTGAACAGGGCTTCAGGGGTATTTAGGGATAATTTCGGGTTCATGCATCTGAAGGGATTTAATGAATCTCTTTGGAAGGAACTGCGCACACAGGCAAAAAAAGAGGCCAAAAAGACCCTAAATTGCAGAATCATTGCCACTGATATCAGGAGAGAGGCAGTTGAGACAGCAAGAAACAATGCTTCTGCTGCCGGTGTGGAGCATCTGATTGAATTTGCTGTATGTGATTATTCCGGGACCTCAATTCCAGACGGCAGCGGTATAGTAATCCTCAACCCCGAATATGGAGAAAGAATGGGCAAGGGCAAAGAGCTTGAGAGTGTGTACAAGGGGATCGGCGATTTTTTTAAACAGAAGTGCGGGGGGTATACAGGATATATCTTTACAGGAAATCTTGATCTGGCAAAGAAGGTGGGGTTGAGGGCAAAAAGAAGGGTGCAGTTTTTTAACGGCGACATAGAATGCCGGCTCCTTGAGTATGATTTGTACGAGGGCAGCAGAAAAAATAAAAGCACGGAAATGCCGCAAAGTACATCTCCCCCAATAGGTTTCACTGCTTGCAGCTAAAAAGAAATTTGGCGGTCACAACGGGATTCTAACCATTGACCCCATTGGCCCTTCCCTATATTCCCCAAATGTCAATAGTCAGCCTGATCCCGAATGGTTCTCCGAATACAATGCACCACGGTGTTAGCGAGACTTTTTTTCTTTTTTCAATTGTCTTTTCTCTTTAAGTGTGTGCTGTGGTTTTTTCTTGTCGCTTGCTTTTTTCTTGTCTTTTTCTTTACTCATTGGATACCTCCTTTATTGATAGTAGTATCGTTTATTCCTCCAGGGTTTTCAACAGGACCACGTAAAAGATTATATAGGTTCTCTGACATATCGTACATTTTAGCATGCGTGACAGTAACTGTCTACTAACCTCCTTTAATTGCTATCCTTAGTTCATGCAATATGTCTTGGATTAAATTCATACTGATCCTTTTTGTAAATCGTATTTCATCAATGTATTTTGCATCTTTCACAATAACGATTAAATCAGCCTTGTGAATAACATTATGAGGCGGGATGTTATATAGTTCTGCATACTTATCTCTAATATCAAAAACTCTTCGGAAAACACTCTTTTCGTCCTTTTGAAGTCTGCTATATCCGTTTATCTTTCTGTATTTGTCTTCCGGATCCCTGGTGTAATCTTTGTTCTGGATTTGCAAGTTCTTCAAGAGAAAGGGCTCTAATAATTTCTTTGCGAACAGTTTTGCTAAAATGATATCTTTCAATGCAAGCAGATGCATGACATCATTGAGAGCATAATCAATCGCATGCTCAGAAACAGGTCTTCTTATCCAATTATATTTCTGATATGTCCTTTTCTTTTCTAAGAAAATTCCAAGTTCAAAAGCAATTACTGAATGAAGGTCTTTCTTTTCATAATTAAGAAGCTCAGCAGCCGGTCTTAAATCCAGTATTGATTTTATTTCTATATCAGCAGTGTTTTTAAGTAACGATAAGTCGCTCCCTGCATCGTACATTACTTTTAGAACGTTCGTATTCTCAAAGAGAAGTTTAAGAGTATGATTATCTATTTTGAACGGATCAATGATTATATTGTTTACTCCATCGAAGATTTGCGTTAAGCATAATTTTTCTCCGTAAGCATGCAAATTAGACTCCGCTTCTATATCTAAAGCGATAATATGAAGCTCTTTATCTTCAAACTTCTTTAGGTATGACCGAAGTTCGGCCTCGTTTTTAATATTAATGTAATTCATAAATATCTCTTATCCAGTAATAGTTAATGGTACACCTCGGCAAGAGCAGACATAAGCAATAGATTAATTATAAGCTTCCCTAACGTAAAAATAAAGTACAGGGAGGAACCCCTGATTCTTTGATGATTGACCACATTACCTTCAGTCCTCACAGATAACTCTTTCTTTAGAAGCCCCTAATCCTGTAAAATCTTTTACATCGGACCATGTTAAATGCATCTTCAAAGAACGCCAAACAGCACATCTCATCTATCTACGATGCAAAACCTTTATAAAATCATCTGCGTCCTCCTTGTGTTTGCCTTTTTTCCTGTAGGCGATGCCTATGGCTTCCTTAGAGTGAGCGGCAGCCGGATTGTCGACGCAGCGGATAAACCAGTCAGACTTCAGGGGTTAAACATAGAATTTAAGGATTTTATGACAGTACTCAACGAGGACGACATAAAAAAGATTGCAGATTCAGGCGCTAATTCAATACGGCTCGCATTTAATTATCTTGATTTAGAGCAGTCGCCGTTTGCATACAATAAAAAGAACTTCGAGCTTCTCGATCTCGTGATCGACTGGTGCGAGAGACACGGGATTTTTGTGGTTCTGGACATGCACCTCGTGCCCGGCATACAAAACATTCATGACTTTGTTGTAAACAGGGAGAAGTCCGCCGAGTTCTGGAACAAAAGAGAGTTCCAGGAGCGTTTCTATGCCCTCTGGACCCATATTGCAGCCAGATATCGGGACAGAAAGATCATAGCGGGATATGATCTCATAAATGAAGGGTCGCCCCCGGATATCTCCCTTTACAGAAAAATATTGAACACCGTTGCAGGAAAGATCAGGGCTTTGGATAAAAACCATATTCTGATCGTTGAAGAAGCAATACACCCTGCCCGCGGTAAAGAACTCGTCCTTATAGACGATAAAAATACCGTCTACAGCATCCACTTCTTTTATCCGCCCCAGTTCAC
>CAMTXX010000046.1:0-18553 GCA_947085825.1 uncultured Nitrospira sp.
CCCAGGATGAACTTCGTCTGCCACCAGGCGTGATCCTGGCGATAATCTTCGTGATAGACTCCGCTTGGTAAGTAGGACATGGCTATACCCTCTCAATCCTTTCCCATCCCCAGAGGCCGTAAGGCTTGAACAGGAGGATGACGACCATAAAGACAAAGGGGGCTATTTCCTTGACGCCCCCGGGGGTGAACTGGTCCAGATACGTGCCGCTCAAATTCTGCAGCACCCCGATGATAATGCCCCCCACAATGGCCCCGGGAATGGAATTAAGCCCGCCCAGCACGACGGCGGGTAAAACCAGGAGCCCCAAATGACCGACAGAGATGTTGATGCCATTGATATTTCCCAGCAAGGCCCCGCCTACCCCGGCCGCGATGAAGGCGATCCCCCAGGCCGTGGCATAGACGTAGCGGGCGCTGATCCCCAGGGACAGGGCCGCCATCTCCCGGTCCGCCGTGGCCTGCATGGCCAGCCCCCAGCGGGTAAACTGAAAGAAGCCGACGAATATTACCAGGAGAAGCATGGCCGCGGCAAAACTCCAGATATATACCTGACCAATGACGATCCCGGCGATATTCACGGGCGCGTCGGGGAAGATCGGCGGCGTAAAGACCACCGTATCGGTTCCCCAGATAAACATCACGATGCCGCGGAAAAAGAAGGAAAGGCCCACGGTAACCATAATCACCGTCAAAACCGGCTCGCCGATGAGCTTATCGAGGAATATCCGCTCGGTCAGCAGTCCCAGAATAAACCCGATGATCATCGTAATCAGGACCGCCAGCCAGAAGGGAAAGCCCCAGGTGTAGAAGCTCAGGCAGACATAGGCGCCAATCAGCACCAACTCGCCCATCGCCAGGTTCAGTACGCCTGAGCATTTGTAAATAAGCGTCCAGCCCAAGGCGACCAGGGCATAGATCCCCCCCACCATAATCCCCGTTATGATGGCCTGCATAAAAAGCTCCATTACCTGCCCTCCTCCACCTTTATTTTTTGAATATGGAGATCCGCCTTGATCTGGATTACCCGGCCATCCTCGTAGGTGATGGTGGTGTCCATCCTGATATCGTCCCTGTCGCCGTAGATCGCCGTCAGAATGTCCTGGTAGCGGTTCTCCACAAAGGCCCGCCTTAGTTTTCCGGTCCTGGTCAGTTCCTCGTCATCGGCGTCAAATTCCTTGAACATGTTGACGAACCGGTGGATTTTTGCCGCCGGCTTGAGCCCCTTGTTGGCTTCCACGATCTGTTTTTCCACCAGATCATAGACTTCCTTCTTCTGGGAAAGCTCCTGGTAGCTGGTATAATTGAGCTTCTTTTCGTCCGCCCATTTCCCCACCACCGCATAATCAATGCAGATGGCCGTGGCCATGAAGGGCCGCTGCTGACCGATTACCCAGGCGTCCTTGATGTACGGGCTGAACTTCAGGCGGGTTTCCAGATACTGGGGGGCAAAAATGCTGTTGTCGCGGAGGGTCATCACATCGGCGGTGCGATCGAAGACCACGAGGTGGCCGTCGTCATCGATGAATCCCTTATCGCCGGAATAGAGCCAGCCGTCCCGAAGGGATTTGGCCGTGGCCTCGGGATTTTTATAATAACCCAAAAACACCGAGGGACTCCGGGAAATGATCTCCCCGTCTTCCGTTATTTTCACTTCCGTATGGGGGATCGGCGTTCCCACCGTGTCGAACTTCACATCGCCATCGCGGTGCACGATGGAGATGCCGGCGATTTCGGTCTGGCCATAGATCTGCTTCAGATTAACCCCCATGGCGTGAAAGAAACGAAAATGATCGGGGCCCATGGCCGCGCCGCCCGTATAGACATTGCGGATGTTGGTCAAACCCAGGTGATCCCGCAGTTTTTTAAATACCGTAATATGGGCCAGCCACTGGAGAAGGGTGATGTAAAAGGGAATGTGCTTCTTTTCGAACTTCAGATCGGCCGCATAATAACCGATCTTCATGGCCAGATTGAACAAGGTCCGCTTAATCCAGGAGGCGTCAAGGTGCTTCACCTGCACCGTCCGGGTCATCTGCTCGTACGTCCGGGGAGAGGCGAACATCACATGGGGCGCTATTTCCCTGATGTTCTCCTGGCTGGTCTCGGGCTCTTCGGGGAAATTGATGACAAAACCAACCTTTAGTCCGATGGATACGGACATCATCTGCTCGCCAATCCAGGCGAAGGGCAGGTAGGAGACAAAGTCGTCCTCGGGATAACAGGGATCCACCGCCACCAGATTATCGCCCATGCTGATCATATTTTGATGGGACAAAAGCACCCCCTTGGGCAGGGCGGTGGTGCCGGAGGTGTAGAAGAGGAGCGCCACGTCATGAGAATTGCCCGTGGCAATCGCCCGTTCGAAGAGGCCAGGCTCCCTCTCCTCTTTCTCCTTTCCCAGCGCGATGAGGTCCTTCAGGCTGAACAGCAAGGGGTCGTCATAGCCCCGCATCCCCTTGGGATCATCCCAGATGATCCGCTGGAGCCCGGGACACTTCTCCCGGATGGCCAGGGCCTTATCCACCTCTTCCTGCCCCTCGGCAAAGAGGAAACGGGCGTCGGAGTGGTTGATGATGTGGGCCACCTCATCGAGCAGGCAATCCTGAAAAAGCCAGACACCCACCCCCCCGGCGCACATGGTCCCCATCTCGGCCCAGAGCCCCTCGGGCCGGTTGTCGCCGATCATGGCCACCTTGTCGTCCCTGTTCAGCCCCAGGCTGACCAACCCCAGGGAAATATAGCGGACATTGTCCAGATATTGCTGCCAGGTGATGGGTCGCCAGATGCCGAACTCCTTTTCCCGGAGGGCCACCCTCTGTGCGCCGAACCTCGCGGCGGCGGCGATGAACATCTTGGGCAGGGTCAGGTTCGCGGTGGTCTCGCCCTTTCGGCTGCTGTCCTTATCTCCGTGTGGCATACATATCCTCCTCGCCCAGGTAGGCCTTCACAACCTCCGGATTGGCCTGAATCTCCGCCGGCGTCCCCTCGGCGATCTTGTAACCGAAATTGAGGACCGACACCCGGTGGGAAATATCCATCACCACGCCCATATCATGCTCCACGAGGATGCAGGTGACCTTCCAGCGCTCTTCCTGATTGATATCGAGGATGAACCGGGCCATATCCTCCACCTCCTCCAGGTTCAGCCCCGCCAGCGGTTCGTCGAGTAAAAGCAGCGTGGGATTCAGGGCCAGCGCCCGGCCCAGCTCCACCCGTTTCTGCAAGCCGTAGGGGAGCATGGCCACCGTTTTATTGCGGATATGGGGGATTTCCAGCAGATCGATGATTTCTTCTTCGATGAATTCCCGGGCCTGGACCTCCTCCCGGGCCGTCTTGCCAAGGTAAACGATCCCGCCCAGAATGCCCGATTTAAGATGGATATGCCGGCCCAGACGGATATTGTCGAGAACGGTCATGCCCCGGAAAAGCTCGAGCTTTTGAAAGGTCCGGGCCAGCCCCAGCTCGGCGCGACGGTGGGGTTTCAGGCCGGTAATATCCTCTCCCTGGAAGCTTATCCGGCCCTGCTGCGGATGGTAGAGCCCATTAATGCAGTTCAGCATTACCGTCTTCCCGGCCCCGTTGGGTCCGATGATGGAATGAATCCCCCCGGCCTGCACGTCGATGCCGACGTCCGTAAGGGCCGCCACCTTGCCGAAATACATATGGATGTCGCTAACAGACAACATCACCTCTCCCGGTTGATCCTCCGCCATGTGGCCATTCTCCTTCCTTGAAAAAATATCTTTGAAAACCCGCGATCGGCAAGATCAGTAATAAAGGGACCGCCGGAGATAGAATACGCTGCTTTTTCCTTCCGATTATCCCTGTTTTTGATACTTCCCGTAAAAGATAGACTCACTTCCCATAAAATCAATAAGGAATATTTTTGTCCTTTGCTTGGGGAAAAAAGTAGTTAGTGACATTAAAGTAACTGCCAGGCCTGGGCTGAGAAGGAGGCCTGTGTTTCAGACAACTAGGCGCCGAAAGAACACACGAGAAGCGGGGGAAAAAACCATTTTAACCTGCAACAGAAGTACCAAAACAAGATCTACGTCAGCGGGGTAGCGAGGAGAGCAGGGTAAAAGTACCATGAGGGTTAGAATGGCTACATGGGTGGCTATATTATAGTGATTTGCTGATGTCAAGAATTTTCTATAATCCCTAAAGCTACCGGGATCTCATCTTTTTTATACATAAATTTAATATTGACACCCGGGCAGTGAAAAATATATATGTAGATCAAATGATTTCGACACCGCTACCCGCTACCCCTTCAAATTGTCTATTTGTACGGCACCAGATCATGAATTACCGATTTAACGATAAGGAGGCAGGCAATGTACGTTAAGGACATCATGACCACAAACGTAGTGACCGTTCCCAGCAGCACATCCATCGCAGACGCCAGGAGAATAATGAAGGCCCATAAGTGTCGTCGCCTGCCCGTAGTGGATAAGGGGAAACTGGTGGGGATCGTGACGGAAAACCGGCTGGAACAGGTATCCCCTTCGAAGGCCACCTCCCTTACCGTATGGGAGATAGGGTATCTCCTGGAGAAGACAACGGTAAAGGAGATCATGGAAAAACATGTGATCACCGTGGAACCCGGCATGACCGTTGAGGAAGGACTGGCGATCGCCCAGAGCAACAGGGTAGGGGCAGTAGTCGTTGTGGCGGAAGGACGGGTGGAGGGGATAATCACCACCAATGACTTTTTCTACAAGATTGCCAACAAGATCCTCGGCATCGGAGAGCCCGGGGTCCGGGTGGAGGTTATAGACGGGGGAGAGGGCCTGGCCCTGGAAGAAATAATCTCGGCAGTTAACAAACACAATTTGAGGATTGTCACCCTCCATGTAATCGCCCCGCCCGACAAAGAAAAGAAGGACGTGGTGGCACATATCGAAACTAACAACACGGAAAAACTTGTGGAAGAGCTGCGAGGCAAGGGCTACAGCGTATCCGTCCGGAAAAGATAGACAACTTGCAACCACTCAGGTTATCCGGTTCACGGGAAATCTGACCGATTGGACCGGTCCGGCTGATCCGTCGGGTAGATGTTGCAAACGGAAGTTAAACAAGGTTCAGGGTTTATAAGCGGGTTAACCGTGAACCCTTTAACTTTGAACCTGAGCAGGGAGAGGACAAACTGACAACCATATCAGGGTGCGTTAGCGAAGCGTAACGCACCGAAACAACTGTTCCTTCAAGAAGCACCCCAGATTGCATTATTGTTTAGAGAATGAGAAAATATCATGAAATTTAGCGAACTTGTTGCTCTCCTGGAACAAAATGGATTCAGAGTCCTAAAGGAAAAGGGTTCTGTCCGGTATTACGTTAAGCCCGGGTGGAACAATATGATCAGGGTAGACTATCACGGCTCCAAGGAATTTCCTAAAGGCACATGTCTTGCGGTATTGAAAGATGCCGGAATCAAGAAATAAAAGGCAGAGGTGAAATTAGAATGATAGATTTACAATATTCTTTGATAATTGAGGCAACAGGGGAACATGATTTCTTTGGCTTCTACTCCCCCGATTTGCCGGGTTTTTCAGGGATTGGTCATTCTGTCGAGGATTGTCTATACAAGGCAAAATGGGGGATGATTGAACAGGTTAATTTATTAAAAGAACAAGAATTGCCCGTTCCTCCGCAAAATTCTAACCCCAAAATTACCATTCAAAATGAAGAAGCCGCGAGGGCGGCTTGAGAGTTGGAGATACGTCCGCTTACGCGGGCCAAAAGATTTTTTTGCTGGTTCAATCTGCAAGGTTGAACCAGCAAACAGGCAGAAGCATTGATGCATAAGGACAAGCTTATGAATACTCGAATTTTGAAACACAGTCTTCTTGCTGGATTCTTTGCGGCTTTTACGTTTCTTGCCCACGACGCATCAGCGCAGACAAACGTTGCTACGCTCTCGTACAAGATCGTGGAACAGTGGAGTATCCCTAACGGTGGATTCGGGAAGGCCATCGTCGTTAACAAGCCAAATCCCACCGAGCAAGAACTGCGCGCTCTAGGCGAGAAGCTAAAACAGGAGACAAAGGGCGACTGAAATGCCTTTATCTACGTGTACGTTGACGAACGTGCTGCGCGCAAGCGACGTGCGGCATTTTCCGAAAAGCTAATAAAGGCTGAGATGCAACACCATGATCGACATCTGGTAGCGCAATACTCTCGGAACGCCAATACAGGGTATCATGAACTCGCGATCTCTCCGAAAGGTCTCGACGGTCCTAGCATCAGGGTGAAGTACTAGTACGTTAGGCGACGGCCGTAACGCACCTTACGTCTGATCCTGCGGCGGGGGTTCTCCCACCATCTGCCGACAGTGGGTTTCCGTCGTAAAATATATCAGCACAAAGGCGAGGATTGACCAGAGCATCATCAAAATGAATCCCTGCCGGTAGGCAGCCAAATCGTAAATCCTCACCCCGCTCACCATCTCACCCCGCCACCCCAGATCCAGGATAAGTCCCATTGCGGGCTGCAGAATCATTGGACCTATCATCACTCCGGCATTGCATACCCCGGAGGCCGTTCCTCCCAGGGAGGGCGGGACCGATTCCTTCATAAACGCGAAACCCAGGACCATCGCGCCCGACCCGAAACCGATCATGATCACCAGCGCCGTCAGCAGGGCCAGGGGCAAACCCGGGGTAAAGAGGACGACTGCCCAGCCTGCGGCAGCCACTCCGGCCCCGACCAGGTAAACCGGCCGCCTTCTGCCAATCCGGTCCGACAAGGCGCCCATACATGGTCCTCCCAGCGCCCAGGCAATAAGCAGAGATGAGGTTATTGCCGCCCCTTTGGTCGGCGTAAGGCCGTAATGGGTGGTAAGGAAGGGCACCCCCCAGAGGCCGGAAAAGGCCAGCAGCGGACCGACGATCCCGCCGGGGGCAACAACAAGCAGCCAGGCATTGGGATAGCTGAAGATCCTGCGAAGGCTCGCCACAACCCGCGGACGTTCCTGTTCCATCCCGGAGTCATGCGGCGCCGGAAAATAACTCCGGAAGCCCTTTTCCTCCGGATCATCCCGAACCAAGAGCCAGATGGCCAAAGTGAGAATAAACGTAACCAGGCCGGAGAAGAAAAATACATTCCGCCAACCGTAGGCATCTGCCAGAAAACGGAGGGGCACCCCCGCCGTCACGGCCCCGATAACCCCGCAGCAAAGGGCAATGCCTGTGACCGTGGCGAACCGGCGGAGCGGAAACCAGTGGGAGGCCAGTTTCAGCATCGCCACCCAGGCCACGGCCACGGAACCACCAATCAGGAAGCGACCCAGATTAGCCAGATAAACACCGGGCGCTAGGGCAAAAAGAAGGATCCCGAGGGAGGCGACCAGCGACCCCGTGGTGAGAAGTTTGCGGGGCCCCCAGCGATCGGCCATGATTCCGGTGGGAATCTGCATCGCCACATAGCTATAGAAGTAAAAGGCCGACAGATTGCCCAGCGCGGCGGCGCCGATCTGAAAATCCGCCATCAGCAGGTCCGTCATCACCGCCGGGGCCACCCGCTGGTAGAAGCCGGTAAAGTAGAGAACCGCGCCCAGCCCCCAAACCAGCCAGGCAAGAGACTGCGGCGGGTAGGTGTTTATCTGCTTACTCATGTAATTTTCCAACCCTTTCGCTGACAACTGCCCGGAGGCCTGATAGGGCCTAACTAATTTAAGGCACTGGATTCCGGATCCCGTCCGGAATGACGAAAAGAATAGGGATGGGGTTAATCCGCAATCCGCAATCCGCAATCGTCAATCCTTGAGGCGCGGGTCCATGGTATCCCTGATCCCTTCGCCTAAGAGATTGTAACCAAGAACGGTAATGAGAATGGCCAGCCCCGGATAGAGGGAAAGCCACCAGGCAATATCGATATTGTCCTTCCCGGCGGTGAGGATATTGCCCCAGCTCGGCGTCGGGGGCTGAACGCCAATCCCCAGAAAACTAAGGGCCGACTCCGTCAGGATCGCCCCCGCCACCCCCAACGTGGCGGTGACCAGTACCGAGGCCAGGGCGTTGGGAAGGATATGGATAAAAATAATCCGGAAGTCGCTGGCGCCAATCGTCCGGGCCGCCTGGACGAAATCCCGTTCCTTCAGGGAGATAAAATCGGCCCGGACCAGCCTCGCAATCCCCATCCAGCCGGTCAAACCAATGATAATCATAATATTCCAGATGGAGGGCTCCAGAAAGGCGACGACCGCCAGGATCAGGAAAAAGGTGGGAAAACAGAGTACAATATCCACCAGTCGCATGATCAGGGCATCCACCCAGCCGCCATAGAAACCCGAAATGGCCCCCATGATCGCTCCGATCAGGACGGCAATGCCGGTAGCCACAAATCCTACCTTGAGTGAGATCCTGGCGCCCCAGATCATCCTGCTCAGGACGTCACGACCGAGCTGATCCGTCCCGAAGAGATGGTCCGCCGAGGGAGGCAGGAGCATCTTCCCCAAGTTTATATCGTTCGGATCGCAAGGAGATATCCAAGGCGCCAGCAGGGAGACCAGGAAAAAGGACAGGACTACAATGGCCCCCGCCAGGGCCATTTTGTTTTCGTAAAATCTGGTGAGGAACTCGTTTTTTATCATGAAGAGTAACCCCTCAGGCATTCAGAAGTCAGTAGCCAGAAGTCAGAATAACGATGATATTGTTTTCCTTCTGTATTCTGAATTTATCAGGGGATACGTACCGATCCACTACGTGGCTTCCGGGAGATGTCCCCTCGCTTCCGGTACAAGCCCCCTCCCCTTATGACACCCGGATCCGCGGATCGGCCAGGGCGTAGGAAATATCCGCCAGCAGATTGCCGATCAGGGTCAAGACCGCGCCGATAAAAAGTATCCCCATAACCACTGGATAATCCCTGGACATGACGGACATGTAGAAGAGCTGGCCCATGCCGGGGATGGCAAAGATCGTTTCAAAGATCACACTCCCGCCGATCAGCCCGGGCACGGAGAGGCCCAGGATCGTAATCACCGGGAGGAGGGCGTTGCGCAGAGCATGTTTGTAGATCACCATCCCTTCACCCAACCCCTTGGCCCGGGCGGTCATGATATAGTCCTGCCGGACCACCTCGAGCATATTGGCCCGCATGTACCGCGACAGACCGGCCAGGCCGCCAAAGGCGGAGATAAAAACGGGCAGAATGAGATGCTTGATTAGATCGAAGAAGGCCGTCGCGGGGGCCATGTACTCGTAATTCAACGACCGGAGTCCGGAAATGGGCAGCCAGGCCAGATGGATGCCGAAGAATATCATGAGGATAAGGGCCAGCCAGAAACTCGGGGTGGCAAAACCGATAAAGACAAAAATGCTGGTGGCCTTGTCGAACCAGGAGTTCTGGTGGACCGCCGAGAGTACCCCGAGGGGCACGGCAATGGCGAAAATGAGTACGAGGGAAAGACAGTTGATCAGGATCGTAATCGGGAGCCTTTCCAGTATCTTATCCGCCACCGGCCGCCCGTCGGGCATGAATGACCGGCCCAGGTCCAGTACGGCAAGCCGCTTCAACCAGGAAAAATATTGTTCGTGGAGGGGTTTATCCAGTTCATAGAGAACCCGGAGCCGCTCCTGAAGTTCCACCGAAGATTTGGGGTTCATCTGGGTCTGCAGGTCCGTGGGGGAGCCGGGCGCCAGGCGCATGACGATGAAACAGATCACGGTAATGCCCAGCATCAGCGGGATCATAAAAAGCAACCGTTTTCCCAGGTATCTGATCACGTGCGCACCCGTCCCGTCCTCGTCCTAAGCGGCGCCGGCGGAGAGGGGCGTCTTCCCCATCCCTTGCACCAGTTCATAATAGTTCTTAAGGGCCCGCTGAAGCCGTCCTCTGGTGTGGGCCTCGAGGGTGATTATGGGCGCAGATTCCCGGTCGGCCAAGGCCGCCAGGAGTTTCGGGAAGGGGAAGGTGCCTTCTCCGATCGGAAGATGCTGATCCAGCGAACCGTCGTTGTCATGAAGGTGGAGCTGTCCCAGATATCCGCCCAGAGCGTCCAGCCACTGCGCGAGGGGGGTCCGGGAAAAGACGTTGAAATGGCCCGTATCCAGGCAGAAGCAGACCCGGGGAGAAGCCAGGGCGGAAAAAAGAAGGGAGAGTTGATGGGGATCCTTTTCATAGACATTCTCCAGGGAGATCGTGGTATCCATCTCCCCGGCGAGGCGGGCGAAATGCCGCCAGGTATCCAGGCTGTTTTCGAGCCATCTCTCCTCCGCCCCCGGGTAGTACTTGGCATCGAAGGAGGGATGACAAACCACCCTTTCCGGTCGGAAAAGGGGGACGAGATCGAAGACCTGAGACAGGCGGTCGATAGTGACCTGGCGGATCCTCGGCTCCAGGGCGCCGGGACGGAGATCCAGAAAGGGGGCGTGGAAGGTAATCCGCCGTCCAGCCTCCCTCAGGCGGTCGGCTGCCTCAATAAAATCGGCCTTTCTCGTTTCCTCCAGCGTGATGTGGTTGAACCCGATTTCGGGGTTCAGTCTCTCCGAGATCACCAACGGCAGGTGACCGTCCTTAAGGAGCCCGAAGGGCACATGCACCTGGGGGTTTTCGTTTCCTTTGTCCATGATCTCCCGCCTGTTCATTGGCATTCCTCCCTATTCGGAGCGGGTTGTCTATCACAGGGGGTTGTTTTTAACAATTGCCTTTTTGGCGCGAGGGGGAGGCAAGCAGGCCCGCCCCGTCAACCCAAGCTGGCTATCCAGCCGGGAACACCAGCCGGGAAAGCGAAATTAACTGGTTTGTTTGCGCGGAAATATGCTAGGTTGACAGCAAACCGATCGATCATCCGAGAGAAGGGGGTATTTTTGACTAACCAGGAAAAGGACACGGAAAAAAGATTAGTTCTCTGCATAAACGCCATTTTAGAAAAGAAAAGCAAAGACCTCACTGTGATGAAAGTCCGGGAGCTTTCCTCCTTTGCCGATTATTTCCTGATCTGCTCGGGCGCCTCGGTCCGCCAGACCCAAGGCATCGCCGACTCGATCCAGGCCGCCATGAAGACGGCGGGATACCTCCCCCGGGGAGTGGAAGGCGAAGAGGGGGGGACATGGATCCTACTGGACTATCATGATATTATTGTTCACGTGTTTTATGAACCCATACGTGAATTCTACGGGCTGGAAAATCTCTGGTCCGAGTCGCCCACTGTCCGGATTGGCGATGACACCATCTCGATCAGCGCCCTCCCGGGAGAAGTCGCCCAGTGAAAGACCTTCTGGGCGGTCTGGCCGACCTGGTCTTTCCCCCGAGCTGCGCCGGATGCGCCTCTGTCCTCGAGGTCAGGCGGCCCTTGCCCTTCTGCCCGTCCTGTATCGGCCTCGTCCGGCGGATCAATTCCCCCCTTTGCTCCACCTGCGGTGCGCCCTTCGCCACGGAAGCAGGCGAAGACCACCTGTGCGGGGAATGTGCCATCGCGCCCCCGCCTTTCCAGCTCGCCCGCTCCTGGGCGCGCTACGAAACGCATGTCATGACGGCAATCCACCAATTCAAATACCAAGGCAAGTTCTTCTGGGGAAAGATCCTGGGTCAGGTCATGGCCGAGGCGACATATCCCGGATTCAACTTTGCCGACTACTCCCTCGTGCTGCCGGTCCCCCTGCACCCCCGGCGCCTCCGGGAGCGGGGGTTCAACCAGTCGCTGCTCCTGGCCAGGCTGATCGCCTCTTTCCACCGCCTGCGCCTGGATCTTACCGGCCTGCAACGTATCGTCCACACGGCTGAGCAGACGAAGCTCGGGCGGGAGGAAAGGGAAAAAAACGTCCGCCGGGCCTTCGCGGTGAGGGACCGGCAGCAGATCAAAGGAGAAAGCATCGTCCTCGTGGATGATGTTTTTACGACGGGCAGCACCGTCCGGGAATGCAGCCGGATCCTCTTGGGGAACCAGGCGGAAAGGGTGGCGGTCCTCACCGCGGCCCGGGCGGTTTAGGAGGAAAGAGATGGGCAAGATCCTGGTCAAAGAGGCGCTTAAGGCGGAGTTGGACCGCCTCCGGGGGGAGGGGAAGAGGATTTCCTTTACCAATGGCTGTTTCGATATCCTCCACGTGGGTCATGTAACTTACCTGAAGGAGGCGAAGAAAACCGGGGATGTCCTGATTCTGGCCCTCAACAGCGACTCTTCCGTGCGTGCGATCAAGGGCGAAAAGCGTCCCCTGGTGCCGGAGGAACAGCGGGCGGAGGTAATAGCGGCCTTGGAGTGCGTGGATTATGTCACCATTTTCTCGGAGGACACTCCGCGGGAGTTGATCCGCTACCTCAAACCCCAGGTCCTCGTCAAGGGCGGAGACTGGGCGGAAGATCAGCTCGCCGGCGGCAGCGACGTCAGAGGCTGGGGCGGCGAGATACGTCTCATCCCCGTGGTGCCAGGGGTCTCCACCACCAACATCGTGGAGAAAATCAAAGAAATCTATGGGTTGACGGGAAGATAAATACTCAGGAGTCAGAATTCAGGAGTCAGAATAAAAACAGGGTATTCCTTCCTTACCTCCTGACTTTTCAGTTACGAAAAGCCTGGTCGGGTGTCTTTTTCATTCCGACTCCCGACTCCCGACTCCCGACTCCCGACTCCTGACTCCTGAATACCTGAGTAGTTATTATAATTTTTCCTCCACCGACCGGACCTTCCCCTCCAGCCGGCCATCCTTACCCGTCTGATAATCGGCCCTCATGTTGATGATAATCCTGCTGGAATCCTTCTTCAGCTCTTCTAGACACCGATTCACCACGGCCATCACCTCGGACCACTCCCCTTCCAGGCAGGTCCCCATGGGGCCAAGTTTATAGGGCAGACCGCTTTCCTTAATGATCCTTACCGCCCGGGACACGTAAGGGCTCAGGCTGGTCCCCTTGTCTAGGGGAAAAATCGACAGTTCCACAATGACACTCATAAAACCTCCCATCTTTATTGCGGATTTTGGATTGTGGATTGCGGATTAACCCCCAACCCCAATGGTTGTGTATGCGCAATCTGCCTACACTGAAAAGGCCGAGACTGTCAATGTCCACAGGTATTTTCGTCCTTGACATTAGCTCCCTGGTTGCCTATTCTATGCTGCGCCTGAATAATAAGCATTTATGCCATAAAGAAAGGGGGGCGTCACGGTTTCGACGGGGATAGTGAAGCTGTAGCAGCGTACCGAGGTTCCTGCAGGCCTCGTTAAACAGGCAGGACAACATAATCGCAGACAACTACGATTACGCTTTAGCCGCTTAGACGGCTAACGTCTCCCTGACATTGCCTGTCGTGTCAGATCGGGGCGTCAAACAGACAGGAAAGCCTTCCGGTCCCGCCTGGCGGCCGCCGGGTTAAATGTACAGGCTAGGGTCCGGCCGATCCTGCCCTTCGGGAGCGGTCAGAACCGAAATCCAAATCACGGGCTACGTACGTAGAAACTGCAGTGGAACATTTTCGGACGCGGGTTCAACTCCCGCCGCCTCCACCAAAAGCCAATCCAAGACATTCCGAAGAAGTACGAAACCCGCTAGAAATAGCGGGTTTTTTATTGGCATTCGTCCGATGACGTGCTATTTGGTTTATGAACATCCAATGTTTTCGGGGGTATATTTTTGCAATAATACCCCCACGTAAAATGATATACCCCCAAAAGGAGGGAAAGTCCCATGCCGCTAAGCGATGCGAAGGTTAAGAACAGCAAGCCCCAAGAAAAGCCGGTGAAGCTATTTGACGGTGGCGGTCTATTTCTGCTCGTTGCCCCACAGGGCGGGAAGTTATGGCGGATAAAATACCGCTATGGAGGAAAAGAAAAACTCCTTGCCTTGGGCGCATATCCGGAAATATCCCTTGCCGACGCCAGGCAACGAAGGGATGAAGCACGTCGCCAAATTGCTAAAGGCGTAGACCCCGGGGCGGCCCGAAAGGCCATGAAGCAGGCAGAGACGGCGGAAACAGAAACCTTTGAAGTCATTGCGCGGGAATGGCATATGAAATTTACGCCCACATGGACGCCGGGCCATGCCGAAACGACTATGAGTCGCCTTGAGCGTGATCTTTTCCCCCGGATAGGCGCACGCCCGATCAATCAAATCAAACCCCCGGAACTTTTAGCAGTGCTTCGCCGGGTTGAAAACCGGGGCGCATTGGAAACGGCGCACCTTGAAGAACGTCGGAAGATGATGCAGGCATGGGCGGACTATCTGGACGGATTGAAGGCGGAGGCGAAGGTAAAGCAATTGCGTGAACGAATTTCTTGGTGACAGCACCTCCGTACCGCTGCCAACTTGCCTACGGAAAGCCGGCAAGAAACCCTCGATATTGACCGTCAGGCGATCCAGGTACACTTGGGGGTACGGCTCGATGTCGTGAAGAGCGAAAGGGAAACCCTCCTATCCACCCGGAGCTACACTATTACACAGGTCGCGCGGATCGCCTCTGCCCAGTCCAAACGGGACGGTCTGGCAACGCAGATTGCCCATAATGCAGGATTAAGAGCGCACGAGCTGTTGACGATCCGGCCGGCGAATGAGCGCCAGGCCGCCACTCACCGGGAGTGGAGCGCGGACCGCTTCGCCGGCCGGGAGGGTGAGCGCTACACGGTGGAGGGAAAGGGGGGCCTGGTGCGAGAGGTCCTGTTGTCAAGGGAGCTGGCGGCACAGCTGGAGGCAACGCGCCTTGCCGAGCCACGCCAGGTGACCGACCGGGGTGTGAACTACACCCGGTATTACCTAAATTCCCGCCAAAATTATACCTATGCCATGCCAGGGAGTTGGATATCCAAGGCTTTGAGAATATCCCGCTGCGCCTTGGTCACCTCTGTGAGGATATGACCGTACTTCCCAGAATATTTAACCTTGGTCAACGTCTTCATCTCCTGCAGCAGTTCGCGCACCGTGTATTTTTCGATGAGTTCCGATGAGCGCATCTCCTTGCGTATCGCGCTGATGAGAATCAGAGCTATGAACTGCACGAAAAGCCTTCCGTCCACGGACGCCGACGTATGCATCCGCAGCCGCTTCATGTCGAGCGAGTTCTTCAGGTCGTCGAAGCACTTCTCCACCGCGTCCTTGTCGCGGCAGACCCGCATGGCTTCCATCGGATCCTTGATCCCGTTGGAGAGCAGCGCCTGGAAACCAGCGTAGCGGCTGATGTATTGGCTCACCGCCTCCGAGTTGAAAGAAACCTGCAGTCCGCGCTTGGGGGTTGTCTTCTGGATGAGAAAGTCGTCATAGGCCTTCTGGTGGTCGGCCACCGGCTTGCCCGACTCGATCTCGCTCTTGTACTGAAGCAGTTCCTCGTTGAACTTGTCCACATCCTTGGCCCGGTTGGTGGCGTTGTAGTACAGATGCAGGTAGCAGCGACGCTTCTCCTTTCCCCATGGATACAACCGTGAAGACAAGGTACTAAGGGGTCATAATTGCTTCCCTTTTGATACCTTCTTAATGCTCATGCAATCACCTCATCAGGAACTCATGGATAACTATCGGATTTTTTCATGGGCAAAATGCCTTTTTAGTTTAAACTTACCCGATGAATCAAAAACGAACCCTGATACCGGCTCCTAAACCAAAATCAGAATGCCATTGTCCTACCAGCGAGAGCTGCTTGTTTATCATCCATGTCAATCCTGCTACTCCTTCCCATTTTGTATTTGTGTCGTATTCAGCTTCGCCAAAAAAAGACAACTGGTTAGTAAGCCAAAGTTTTTTCCCCACACTGAAACGGAAATCTCCATCGGTGTCCACCCACACAAGACTTTCAAGGTTTAGCGGCAGGAGATATCTAACTCCAAAGATACCCGCATTACTGTCATTCGTCAGATTAGCACCTCCGAATGCACTGAGAAATCGGACAAAATGATAGTCATATGTCAGCTCTATGTCATATTCTGTTTCCTTCACTTTACCCCAACCTATCCCCCAGCGCGCACCGATGGTATGGCGAGTGCTGGAAAGCACTGCGAGACCATCTGTCATATGAGTTAGCAGAGATGCATCAGCCCAAGCATACCAGTGATCTTTAAAAAGATTATGACGGATTGCGGCTATATCCGGATCCATCTTTGAGCCTTCGTAGTGCAGCACCCTCGCCATGCCTGCCTTCATGTGATAGAGGATGTGACAGTGTATAAACCAGTCTTTCTCTTCATTGGCTAAAAACTCTATCTCCTGTCTGCCCATAGGCGGGACGTCCACAGTGTGCTTCAGCGGAGCGTGATCGCCCTGCCCGTTCAGCGCCCTAAAAAAGTGACCGTGCAGATGAATAGGATGGTGCATCATTGTGTCGTTGACGAAGACAATACGAAGGACCTCTCCTTTTTTCACAGGAATCATATCAGCTTCGGACAGGGTTTTGTTGTCGAAATGCCACACATATCGCTCCATGTTGCCAGTGAGGGTTAATGTGATTGTCCGCCTTGGCGCTTCTTCTTTCAGAGCAGTCGGCTGGAGCGACCGGAGCTGCGCATAAGGGGCCAGGGGCCTTTCATCCACCTTAGCCATCATCATGTGTTCGTGGCCTGTTTGGCTGCCCTCTTTCATACTGCCGTGGTCCGACGTCTTCTCCATTTCACCGTGTATCATTTCGCTGCCCATAAGCATCTTGTAAAGATTTGGTTTTGGCACATCAGGAGCAAACACCTTTTCCCCGCTTCCCAGCCACGCCGAGGTGCGCCCCGATCCATCCTGAGCCGTAGCCCTAAACTCGTACACCCCATTTTGCGGGACATTCACAAGCACATCGTAAGTTTCTGCAATAGCTATAAGAAACCTATCAAGCTTTACAGGCTGGACATCTACGCCATCGGCAGACACTATCTCCATATGACCACCTGCAAATTGTAAATAGTAATAAGTAGAAGCTGCGGCATTGATGATCCGCAGCCGCACTGTTTTACCAGGCAGGGCATCAAGTGTTACCTCTGGCTTTCCATTGGTAAGGAACCTGTCATAAGCCACATCTGAGATGTCCATTGGAGGCATGCGCATCAGTGAACTACGGAACATATCGCCGAGGGCATTGGCTTTAATCGCACCCAACAGGCTCTGAATTGACCCTCTCTTAAAAGCGTAGTATTCGCTCCCCCTTTTGAGTGTGCGCAGTACCTCATCAGGGTTTTCGTCTGTCCAGTCGGATAATACAAGTACATATTCTTTATCCACTGTGATGTTTTGCTCCCTGGGTTCAATAACGATTGAGCCATAAATTCCTGCCTGCTCCTGAAGTCCAGTATGGGAATGGTACCAGTAGGTGCCGGAGTGGATGAGCGGGAATTCAAATGTGTGGGTTGTTCCCGGCATGATAGGCGGTGTAGTAAGGTACGGCACTCCATCCTGCCTGTTCGGTAACAGCAATCCATGCCAGTGAATAGAGGTTTCCTCGTCCATCTCATTGTGGACGCGGATGCGGGCGAAATCGCCCTCTTTGAAACGCAGCACAGGGCCGGGAATCGAGCCGTTGATTGCCATTGCTCGAACATCTCGCCCTGTATAGTTGACCGTTTTGTATCCGATTGTCAGGTCGTATTCTACTGTTGCGGCGTTTACTGCCTGTGTTGCGGCAAAAAAGAATGTCAGAAATAATAGAGGAATAGAAATTCTGAAAAACATTGCCATCCCCTTTGATTTCGTTTCCTGTTTCATTTTTCCTCCTTGCTGACAATTTTATTTATGCTTTTCTGCAGGGTTGATAATGTGCGAATTGAAAGTTTTTAATATATATTCAGCTATCTCCTTCGCATCCTCATTGGAAAGAATATCTTCAGAAAACTTTGGCATGCCAGGCCCTGGATTTCTCATAATTCTTATTATGTCATCCGCGGTTTTGATGCCGTGTGCCGCAAGGTGTTTTTTGTGCAGTGTCATTTCAGGTTTTATTATATTGCCGCCATTGGGGTGGCACATGGAACAGCGCTTTTTAAACAATTCCTCACCACTATGGCTAAAAACTTTTTCATTCGGCATCTTCCTTTCTCTTAAAGTGACATTTTCTCAATAACAGAATGTTCTGTAGAGAATGTTACTTGCCATATTCCCTTGTCAGGCAATCCACTATTATCTCTGCTTCTGCATTCGTTAATTTACAGCCATAGGAAACCCTCATACTCCCTACTGTTTCTTCCCATCCCTTGCGGTCAGACCTATTAGACCTCGGTAAATCCAGTGAATGGCACTGACTGCACTTTGTTTCGAATAGCTGCTGAGGTTGTGCAAGTTCTTTTTGTTCCTGCTGCGCGCCAGACTCCTGTATCATGACAGACATAAAAAGAATTGCAGCCGCTAAGAGCCAAGTACCTCCATGCCACATCAACCCGCACCTTGTCCACAGCATTGTAGAGGTATCCATCTTGATTCCAGTTTGCAGATACGGGCTGTGACCTCCCCTTACTGTCAGTTGCCCTGCACATGAGAAGATACGATCCCTGTTTCTGTGCCTTCCACTTATATTCCCAATAATAACTACTCAAGTGTTCGGCATGAAGGCTGAAGGCCTGATTTACCTAAAGGCCTTCAGCCTGTTTACCTAAGGCTTCAGCGCTTATTTCTGGAAGAGGCCTTCCCATTTTTTCTTGATGGCCTCGCTATTCCTCGCCTGC
>CAMTXX010000047.1:0-33974 GCA_947085825.1 uncultured Nitrospira sp.
AATCGGGGCAGTGCTGAAGTAATCCGTCATCTCTGCAGCGAGCTTAATTCCACGGAAACGGTTTTTCCGGGAACGAACTTGCGACTCAACTATGAATTGGTGTCATAGCAATTTCCACGGGGTCAGGAGGTCTGAATTTATAATGAATCCTGATAATTTAAGCTTGCGAAAAAGACGAAATAATATGGGGGTTGTTTGCCTCATGGTAAGTCTGATATTGCTGATTTCCGCGCCTGCTTTTGCCCACAGCGTGGGACAGGTGCAGACTACAAAGTATTTCACCCAGGACACCGTGGATATGCTGGTAAATCGCGCAGCCTCGGGCACCCCCGGGCTGCGGACCGGCGATATTATCAGTTACATCATCCAGTTTACACCCATTGCCAACAGCGCGACTATCGGCGTTGCCGGATACGTCACGGATTACATACCCCCAGGCGTCGAGGTGGTCGGCGCATCCATCGTGGCAAGGGACGGCTCAGGCAACTTCTACAATGTCCCGCCAGGCCTGCCGGGCGGCATTGACACGGGCTGGGGCAACAGGGGGCAGAATACATTTGCCGCCCCGTTTAACACCGCCGCCTACGACGTCACAGGGCGATGCTCGGCCGCCGGTTACACGAATAATTGCAATGCGCGGCTGACCGAATTGCACGCGGATACCGGTATTTTCTTTTCCACCGACTCGCGCACCAGCCAGTATCCGCCGATGCCCACGCGCATTACGCAGGGCACAAATGGCTACAATGTCAACCCGACCGGGGCCGGCCAGCTCAATCCGCTCTTAAATCAGACACAGGCCACCACCCATAACCTCTGGGACGCGGACCAGACCAATGCCTTTGGCTCAACCGCCGCGGCAGTCGCAGGACTTGCGTCCCCTAAATCCAGCCAGCCGGCCCTTACCCTGACGGATATAGGGCGCGGGTCCGTGCCCTATAACACCGGCTCCGCGGTGGCGGGACCGCAAACCGGCTATCAGCTCGACAATACCGCGCAGGTGGGGCCGTGGCAGCGCATCTATTACCCCGGCTCGCGCATGGGTGACAACACCACGGGGCCGGCCACGGCAGACGGTATATGCGTTACTTGCGTGAGCGGCTTTTATACCAGCGTGGGCTGGAACCTCTCGCCGAGCAATCCGCTGCCTTCCGGCACTACCGCGGTGCGCTGGGCCGTGGGCAAGCTGGTGGTGGGTCAGATGAGTTATGTCAGGATACGTCTTCGCATCACCAGCACGCCGCCGTCCACCGGGATAATCAATTCATCCGAGGTATTCGGCGGCGATGCGGCGGAGGGTGACAACGGACAGGACCATGCGTGGCGCTACCACGTTCCGAGCGTGGCGGACAACAACTCCAATCTCTATGTGCTTAAGACCGTGGTCGGCTACTATTCGGGCTCCACCCTGGTTCCCGGCGACGGAGGCAAAATCCCTGTCAACGCCAAGCTTCGCTACCGTATCGTATATCTCAACTCGGGCAATGCCAACCAGGATAATGTCATCCTGAGCGATACTTTGCCGTGCCAGACAGCGGCCGGTTCCGTCAGCAATATTACCGCCATAAGCGGCCAGATCAGCGCCACGATAAACCCCGCAGCGCCGGCTGCCGGCGATTGTACCGGCACCGGCACACGGCGGACCTTCAGCTTTAATAACAACGTAGGCGTTACCCTGCTGCCCGCGGCGGGCGGCGCCCTGGAATTTGACGTGCAGACAAATGCCGTGCTCGCCAACAATGTAATCAACACGGCCAAACTGACCAGCACACAGATTCCGGCAGGGGTAACTTCTCATGTCACCTCGTATGTGCAAACCGCGCCGAATCTGACCATCACCAAGACGACCAGCACACCGACGGTGTCGGCAGGCGGGACGGCGACCTACGCGATAACCATTACCAACAACGGCAATGCAGACGCCACCGGTATTAATGTATACGACATACTCCCGAGCGACGGCGCCGTGGCTGATGCCACGAAACGTTTCAGTTTTGTCAACGGCGCCTGCAACACTGCTTACACAATTGGCGGAAGCCTTAACTGCACGGGGGTAACCGTTACCGCCACCGGGCCGCCGCCCACATTGACCCCGTATAATACCGGCGGCAACTCAGCCAATCAGCAGCAGGTGCTTTGGAATTTCGGCGCGCAGACACTTGCCCCCGGCGCGAGCGCCGCCATTACCTTTAATGCTGCCGTGGGCGCGAGTGTTACCGCTTCAGCCACGCCTTATTACAACAGCGCAATTGTAACCTACAATACTACCTATCGCACGGATACCGTCAATGTGGCCGGGGTAACGATAACTTCTCCGCTGTCCATAACCAAAAATATAGAAGCTTACTATGACACAGGCACGGCTTCATGGGTGCCCTACAGCAACAACATTCCGGTCAATGCCAGGGTGCGCTACAATATCAGCTACTCCAACACCGGCGCAACCCCCATTGTCAACGCGAATATATCCGACACGCTGCCGTGCCAGATCGGAGGGGCAGGCATGGTGAGTAATATAAATATCGTGAGCGGACCGATCGGACCGCCTGCGCCGAACCCGCCGACCACTGTTGCGACCACCTGTCCCACTACACAGAGCTTCAGCTTTACGGCGGGAACGTTAAATGCCGGTCAGACAGGACAGATAAAGCTTGACGTTCAAACCAATGCCGCGCTCGGCAGCACGGTAATCAATACCGCGACGCTCTCCGGCACAGGGGCCACTTCGGTCAGCAGCAGCGCGCAGTCGTCCGTAGCGGCCGCGCCGCTTTTGGGGATAACCAAGACCGCTTCCGTCCCCGGAGTCGCGCGGGGCGGCTCTCTTTCTTATACCATAACCGTTACCAACACCGGCACGGCCAACGCAACGGGGATTGCGCTGTATGACTGGCTGCCGAGCGGCGGGGCGGCGCTGGATGCCGCCACGCGGTTCAGTTATGCAAGCACCACATCCATTACCGGAATAGCCTCCGTTGCGCCGACGATCACCATCGCGGGCGTCAATCTGACCGGGACGGTTTCCGTCACCAACGGCAGCGCAACAGTAACAGGGACGGGAACATTATTCACCACCCAATTGGTGGTCAATGACCTGCTCTTTATCAGCGGCGCCGGTTACAGGGTAGCGGCCATCGTAAACAACACCTCGCTGACGTTAACGACCGCTTATGCGGGAATAACCGCGTCCGGCCTTACAGCCACAAAGACGCCGACGCCCTTTAATACGGATGTCAACGCCGCTAATATGCAGCAGATAGTATGGAAATTCACCGGTCAGACCCTTGCGCCCGGCGCGTCCTTCACCGTAGTTTTTGTGACGAATGTCGGCGCGAATGTTCCTGTTTCATCGGCCTACTACAATAATGCGCGCGTTTACTACGGCACGAATCAGGCCGATTCCGGCGCGGTAGGTGTTGCCGTGGGGTCAAACCTGTCCACCTCAACCAAGACATGGACGGACATAAACGGAGGCGACGCGAACCCAGGCGATATTATTGAATGGACGATTACGCTTAAGGAGACGGCCGGGATCGCCGCCAGCGGCGTTTCCGTATCAGACACCTTGCCTGCCACGTTAACCACCCCCCTGACCGTGGTAACCTGCCCCGCCGGCGCGGTGTGCGGTTTTGCGGGACAAGTCCTCACGGCAACCGGCATATCCGTTGCCGCAAACGGCACAACCGCCATCGTATTCAGGGCGACCGTAGCCGGCGGGACAGCGGCGGGCACATTGATAAATAACTGCGCCGCAATTACAAATCCGGGCGGCGTCGGCGCAACGCCCTGCGCAATGCCGATCACGGTCTCGGCCTCAACCTTGCCGGGTTACGGAAACAAGCCCCTGTATCTATATGGCAGCGCATCGTCTCCCGCGTATAAACTTTCCCGCGCGAAACCGGCAGCCGGGGCGGCGGTTTCAATAGCGGTTTCATCCCAAACATGGACACTGTCCCCCGCGCTTGCCACGTCCGTAACCATCAGCAACGCCATCAGCACGACGGTGCCGGCACAGCTTTATCTTACGGCAACCGCCGCAACGAACGTTACCGTCGGCCTGTACTGTGGAGCGTCGCTGGTAACGTCCCTGGCTCAGGCCATACCGATCACCGCCACGCCGACATTATTCACCTTCAACCTGCCCACGGTCAACGCGACCTGCGCGGCCGCGAGTTCGTGGGCGGTCAGAGTAACCAACAGCGCCGGCACGCTGACCGTAACCCCTTACGTGAGCGCCACGCAAATCTCCAATGTCAGCCTGCCGTCAAGCAATGTCATCGGCGTAAGCAGTGTTACCCCTTACAGCACAGCCTATCCCGGCGTCATATCGCCCGCGATGTATGGGGCGGGCAGCACGGTATATATACGGGCGGTGGTGAGCGATCCGTTCGGCAGTTATGACATTACCTCGGCATCAATATCCATCAAAGACCCCAACAATGCAAACATGGTGTCCGCTGCCGCCATGACCATGGTTAATGACTCCGGCGCGGCGACAAAGACCTACGAATACGCATACGTCATTCCGGCCGGCCCCAGCGGCGTCTGGAATGTATCTGTAACAGCAAAGGAAGGAACGGAAAACACCATCTCCGCAAGCAGCCTCAGTTCCTTCTATGTTTCGGTGCTGCCGAGCCTCACGATTGTCAAGATGGTGCAGACTTTTTCCGACCCGGTAAACGGCACAACGAACCCCAAGGCGATTCCCGGATCAGAAATGTTATACACCGTCATTGTGACCAACAGCGGCGCGGGCACGGTGGACAGCGGCACGACGGTGATCACCGACCGGATACCCGATAATACCGAGTTGTTCGTCGGACATATAAACGGCGTTGATTCAGGGCCGGCGCTCTTTACCAATGGCGCAACCGCGAGCGGACTTTGCTACAATTATGCCGTTCCTGCAGCCTGCGCCGGAGACAGCATCGCGTTTTCAAATACACCGCATGCCTCCGCGCCGCCGTATACCTATGGTTATACCCCGACCCCGGATGGCAATGGCTGCGATGCCGCGGTTACCAGCATGAAGATTACCTTAGGCGGCATATTCAGCGGCGCAAGCGGGGGAAATAACCCGTCGTTTGATGTTAAGTTCCGGGTGAGGGTGAAGTAGGGGATTAACTCCCCCCAACCCCCTCTTTAATTAAAGAGGGGGTTGTCCCGAAAACTTTCGGGAGGGCGTTATAAAGAATTATACAGATTGAAAAAATATTAACGAAAGGAGGTGATTAAATTGAAAAGAACAATATTCATAATTGCATTACTGGCGCTGATTTGCCTTCCCCTGAAGGCGGCAGACGCTGCCGGGACGCCTTCCGGAACCGTCATAACCAATACGGCTACGGCAACCTATGACATCGGCGCAACCACCGGCCTGACGGCAACCGGGACAGTAAACATTACAGTGGACAACAAGGTCAACGTGACAGTTGTCAAAAATGCGGATGCGACTGTATTGCCGGCTTCAACAAATCAGGCGCTCGTATTTGTTGTTACCAACACCGGCAACACGACCCAGGGGTATGCGTTATCAGTTACGAATTCGGCAGGGATCGCTATGGACAGTGTTCGCATTTACAGGGACGACAACGCCAACGGTGTCCTGGATACGGGGGATACTGAATATGCTAACGCAGTCACCTTCGGCGACGTCCCTGCTGACGGCGCACTCAATATTCTTATCGTTGCGAATACTCCGGGAGGTGCGACAGACGGACAGACCTCGGATTACAACCTCATTGCAACTACGGTGGATGCGGGCACAACAACCGTAACCGTGCAGACTGCGGGACCAAACACGGCAGGGGTTGACGTGGTCTTTGCGGATACTGTCGGAAGCGCAACAGGCGATATAGCGCGGGACGGAAAACATTCGGCAACAGGAAGATACACTGTCAGCTCGCTGACACTCACTGTTGCAAAGGCTGTTCTTGTTTACTCGGACCCGTCCACCGGCATAATTAACGGGACTCCTTCGAATTATGCCGATTGTACGGTATGTCCAAAGGCGATACCGGGCGCCACGCTCCGTTATACCATCACCGCAACGGTAACAGGGAGCGGAACCGCGCTCAACACAGTCATCACAGACCCTATTCCGGCAAACACAACATACACTGCAGGGACATTGAAGCTGAACGGCGCGTCACTGACCGATGCGGCTGGTGATGATGCAGGAGAGGTGGGCGGCTCACCTGTGACAGTTAAGGTGAGTTTGGGGAATCTTACAAGCGCGTCTGCTGTGCAGACGATAATGTTTGATGTGAGGATTAATTGAAACCTAAATTGAGTGATTCTTGTAGCTCCCCTCCTATTTTAGGAGGGGTGTCCGAAGGACAGGGTGGTAAATGGGAAAAGGAAATTCATTCTAATCAAACCACCCCTGCCCCTCCTTAACTAAGGAGGGGAGTTAGGATATAAATGAGAAAGACAGGTTTACAGACTAACTTTCACCTAAATTGAAACTAAAAAAGGAGGTGATTATAAAATGGTAAAAAAGTTACTGGTTGTTTTATCAATGCTGTTGCTTTTCTCTTTTCCGGCAAAGGCAGCGGACAAAGGGGCTATAGAGCTTAAATCTGTCGCTGAGGTCGAGATCACAGTCAAAAACGAGAAGGGGGAGGATGAGGTCAAAAGGGTCGAGGCGTCTAAGGCTAATGTCACGCCGGGTGAAACCGTCATCTTCACGACAGTTTATTCCAACAGCGGCAAGGAACCGGCTTCCGACATAGTAATTAACAACCCCATGCCCGAACACATGCTCTATATTGCCGGCACTGCCGAGGGGTCCGGAACAAAGATCGAATTCTCGGTGGACAAGGGCAAGAACTTCGGGGCTCCGGATAAGCTGAAGATAAAGGAAGCGGACGGAAAAGAAAGGCCCGCAGGCCCGGCAGACTACACCCACATCAGGTGGACCCTGCTTAAGCCCCTGGCGCCGGAAGGAAAAGGAAGCGTTTCGTTTCGGGCGAAGGTGAAGTAGGTATAACTAAGGAAAATAATTTAGGAAAGGAAAGTGAGGTGAAGTAAAGCAGCGTTTGAGAAAGTAGTTGGTGTTTAAGAAGCAAATGATTAGAACCTAAAAATAAAAAAGGAGGAAGAAAATGAAAACAAAAAGTAAAAACAGATTTTTAGCAATGCTCCTCGTCGGGGCATTGGCTGTCATGACGCCGCAGTGGGTTATGGCGGCAGGGACGCCGGCGTGTACAAGCATCAGCAACCAGGCCACTATAGCTTTTACGGTGGGAGGCGTATCCCAAACAGGGATAGACTCCAATACCTCATCTTTTACAGTGGGCAACAAAGTCAATGTTGTCGTGGTACGCCAGGACGCTACTGCTGTGAGTGTTACTCCCGGCGCAACGCTTAGGACGTTGACATTTAGGGTTACCAATACCGGCAACTTTATTCAGGACTATGCCATTACAGCTGTTGCCAAGGATAATGGCACGGCAAACCCATTCGGCGGGACTTTAACCGACATTTTTAATGGGACAAATCTCGCGACCCCAACCGCTACTGTTGATAACCTGGCTCCTGATGCATTTCAGGATGTTACAATCACAGAGACTATACCACTCACCGTGGCTGATACGAACATTGCCGTCTATACCCTTACAGCCGCGACGCTCAATGCTGATGGAACGCCCCTTACGGTGCATAACGGCAACGGAGCCGTGAAAAATGCGGATGGCTCTACTGCGTGTACCACGGACTTTGTGTATGCCGATGCCGCAGGCACTGCAGGCGATGGCGATAATGCCAATGACGCCAAGGGTTCTGCCAGAAGCGCATACCAGGTAGCCTCCGCAGTAATTTCCATTTCAAAGAGCTCGGTTGTATATTCCGACCCGATTAACGGCACAACAAATCCGAAGGCCATACCTGGTGCGGTGATCCGCTACACACTCACCATATCAAACGCTGCCGGTGCGGCTGCTTCGGCAGTTTTAACAACCATCAGTGATGCGCTTAACGCTAATTTGCAAATAGTCTCTTCGGCAGCCGGCGCAACCTGGTCTGTAATAGATTCTACGCGCACCGTGACAAGCGGCACGTTGACTGCTGATACTAACAATGCCGACGGCCTCGCCCACAGTGTTCCAGGTTCACCCGGCGGCACTTTGACGGCCACATTGACGACAATCCTTGCCTCGCAAGTAGGGCCGCCTGCTTATGCTGCCGGAGAGTTGAAAGCAGGAGAGAGCGTTAATTTAATCTTTGATGTAACGATTCAGTAGTTGCAGGATAAAAAATAGAAGGAAATTATTGTGAAATTTGTTTCAAACATATCAGCCGCAGTGCGGGGTATGAGACCTCACCCTAACTCTCTCCTTAAGGAGAGGGGACATTTAACTCCCTCCCTTCAAGGGGAGGGTCGGGGTGGGGTTGGATGCCCCGTGCTGCGCTCTTTTTTACTCACACAAAGGCACAAAGGACACAAGGACACCGTTAGCCCCGGAACTTTATCTTTGTGTGCTTCGTGGCTTCGTGTGATGGTGGGTGTGCAGTTTTTTGCCGTTTTTTTGACCCTGCTCTTTGCTCCCTCAGCCTTCAGCGCAACCATTATTGACAACACCGCAAAGGCCGATTATTCTGTAGGCTTGTTGCCGAAGATTTCCGATTCAAACAAGGTCACGACAATTCTCTGCACCAAATCTGCGCTGGAGTATCTGAAATACGCCCCTCAATCTGCAGGCGCTGAAATGGTAACAGTTCCTGTCACAAGCTATCGTAACGCAGGTGGGTCGTATAAACCCTTGCCTCACCCTGTTCCTCTGGGGTCAGCAGCTCCGCTGGATATAAGCAGCCCTGTAAAGCTTATCAAGGGAAATGTGTATCATGCAGGCGAACCTGTTTTTCTCAGACTTACAGACGAAGACCGGAACATTGACACAACAGCAGCGGAAACAATTGAGCTGGAAATCAGCGTGAATGGTGAAAAAGAAATACTTCGTCTTTCAGAGACAGGCCCGGATACCGGCGTCTTTGTCGGGTATATTCAGTCCACAACCGCGCCTTCCAGCCAAAACAACGGACTGCTCAGCGTTACAACAAACTCCAGGATAACAGCAAAATATGCGGAGATGTGCGGCAACGCCATATCCGGTACTGATACAATTGTTGACTTCGCCCTTGTAGACCCGTTCGGCGTTGTCTTTGACAGCTTGACCGGCGAATTGATAAACGGTGCGACTGTTACGCTATTGAAGTTAGATCCCGATGGTGTCTATAGAGAGGCAATAGTTTATGGAGATGACGGGGTAAGCAGATATCCCTTTACAGTTATTACAGGCGCAACGGTTTCGGACAGCAGCGGCGTGGTCTACATATTCTCCCCCGGCCAGTACAGATTTCCTTATGTCGCGCCGGGCTCCTACCGCCTTGTTGTGACGCCGCCTGCCAACTATACGTGGCCGTCTGCAGTTTCAGATGCAGACCTTCGTTCAAGATTTTCCTTTGAAATAGTGGTCGGTTCTAAAGGCCAGGAGTTCCTGGTGGATCCGGGCCCTGCTCTTAATATAGACATTCCGGTTGACCCCCTGCGCACTTTGCTGGATATTACCAAGACAGCCTCAAAAGCCTCGGTGTCCATCGGCGATTTTATTCAGTATAAACTTACGGTTAAAAATACCGCAGAGATTGATATTAACAATATAATGGTCAACGACAGACTTCCCCTTGGATTCAGGTATCGCAAAGGGTCAACAAAAATCAACGGAGTTAAGGCTCCTGAGCCTTCTGTTTCAGCAGACGGCAGGTCGCTGGTCTTTAGTCTTGGGAATCTGGCTGCCGGTCAAACAGGGACTATAACTTATGTGGTGGAAGTAGCCGCAGGAGCAAAGCTTGGCAGGGCGATAAACTTTGCAGCAGCAACCGGCGACGGAGGAGTGATATCCATGCCTGCGACGGCAGAGGTGCTTGTAAAAGAAGACCTCTTTGGGAGCAAGACCATTATAATGGGGCGGGTATTCCCGGGCTGTAAAGATCACCCCTCACCCCAACCCTCTCCCGCAAGGGGAGAGGGAGCAGGAAGGGCTGCCTCTCCCGCTGAGGGGAGAGGAGGTTTAAAAGCTGAGGGGAGCGGTGTCAGCGGAGTGCGAATCTACCTTGAAGACGGCGCCTATGTTGTGACTGATAAAAACGGCATGTTCCACTTTGAAGGCATCAAGCCCGGGACTCATGTGGTGCAGCTTGACGTTGAAACCATTCCGGAGGGCTATGAATTAATCTCCTGTGAGGAAAATAGCCGCTATGCAGGCGCTTCATATTCCCAGTTTGTGGACCTTCAGGGCGGGACAATGTGGAGGGCTGATTTTTATCTTGCCCCCAAGCCAAAGGTTGAAGAGCCGGAATTTATCGAGATCAAAAGTGAGGTGGCGATAGAGTTAAACAGCGTATTGAAGAGTCAGGAGTCGGAAGGGAAATCCGAAATTGAATATGAAGTGCTGATCCATGGAGGAAAAGCGCCTCTTAAGAATCTGAGATTGTCCGTGATGCTTCCGGATGGGCTTGTATATATTAAAGAAACCGGCAGACTTGGCGACAGCCTTTTGCCGGAGCCGCAGGAAGCTGAAAATGTCCTCACCTATCGCTTGGGAGATGTCGGGGCCGGTTGGAAAGGCAGGATAAAACTCCACGCGGCGATGCCCTTTGAAGGAAGTGAAGTGGAGCTTGTGACAAAGGCGCTGCTGACGTTTGACACCGAGGGAACAAAAAACCGTAGGACTCCTCTGGTGGATAACGCCCTGGCAAGGGTCAGGAAAAATGAGGCGGAAAGAGAAAATACAGGATTTGAGCTGAAAAACATTAAAGACAGCAGCGGGCTCAGGACAATCGGGATAGATGAAAAGATCCCGAATAAGAAGCAGGCGGAGTCTTTGAAAGATGAGAAAAAGATTCAGAAAAAAACCATGCCTGAATTTGACAGCGCATGGCTGAATGCTGCAAAGCCGGGGCTTGACTGGGCGTGGCCGCAGGACGGTTATTACCCGCCCATCCCGAGCATTAAGATAGCCGTAAAGCACGACCCTGCAAAGAGCCTCAGGCTTCTTTTAAACGGCAAAGAGGTTGAGGCTGTTTTTCTCGACGGGACAAAAAAGAGAAGCGACAACCGGTTGGCAGTGAGCCTGTGGATAGGCATTCACATTAATGACGGCGAAAACCTGTTTGAGGCAGTGCAATACAATCCGGACGGGATTGAAAGCAGCAGAATAAGAAAGCATATACATTATTCCGGCCCGCCGGTAAAGGCCGCGCTGATTGCGGAAAAATCAGGAAGCATAGCAGACGGCAAGACTCCGCCGGTTATAGCCGTCAGGCTGACTGACAAGGACGGCCATCCGGCAAGAGAAGGAGTGATCGGAGAATACAAGGTCGATCCGCCCTATCTGCCGTTTCAGAAATTTGAAGACTTGCAGAAAGACCCTCTTGCGATGTCAAAGAGCGAAAGAATGAAATATGTGGTTGGAGAGGACGGCATTGCCCTTATAGAGCTTATGCCGACATCCCAGACCGGTGAGGCCGTGGTCAGATTCAATCTCGTAAGCGGTGAAAATGAAGTGCGTACATGGCTCACCCCAGGGGCGCGTGAATGGATTCTTGTTGGTCTTGCGGAGGGGACTGTTGGTTATAATACAGTCAGCGGCAATATGGAAAGCTTCGGAAACTCCGATGCAGATGACAAGTATTATAAGGACGGAAGGTTTGCGTTTTTCGCCAAGGGAATGATAAAAGGGAAGTGGCTCCTTACAGCAGCCTACGACAGCGATAAAAATGCCCTCAGGAAGAACAACAGCCTGCACGGAATCATTGACCCTGACAAATATTACACGCTTTACGGCGATGCTACACAGCAGCAGTATGACGCCGCAAGCGCGAGAGCCCTGTATGTCAAGATTGAGCGGGACCGCTTTTATGCCCTCTTTGGAGATTATGCAACCGGACTGACCGTGACGGAACTGTCAAGATACAGCAGGAACCTTAACGGCTTTAAATCGGAGATGAAGGGCGAAAGGTTTGATTTTAACGTCTTTGTAAGCGACACAAATCAGGCCTTTGTGAAGGACGAAATAAGAGGGGACGGCACATCCGGACTCTACAGGCTTTCAAGGAAAAACATAGTAATGAACTCCGAGTCGGTTTCCATAGAAACAAGAGACCGCTTCAGAAGCGAGGAGATAATATCCTCAGCCGCGCTTGGCCGTCATATAGACTATAACATTGACTATGACGCCGGGACCATATACTTTAAGTCCCCGGTTTACAGCCGGGATGAGAATTTCAATCCCGTATACATAATTGTCCGCTATGAGTCTTTTGATCCCTCAGACATGTCATTTAACTATGGCGGCAGGGGCGCGCTCAGACTACTGGATAATAAACTTGAGATAGGCGCAACTCATATCCATGAGGGAAGGAAAGGCGGAGAAGGGAACCTGACCGGAATAGATGCAAAGTTCAAGCTGGATGATAAAACCAGTCTCAGGGCCGAGTTTGCCGCAACAGATACTGATTTCAACGGCCTTAAGCAAAGCGGAAACGCATATCTTGCCGAAGTGATCCGCAGGTCTGAAAAGCTGGAAGGCAAAGTATATGTCAGGGAGCAGGAGAGCGAGTTCGGCCTTGGGCAGCAGAGCGGAAGCGAAGCCGGAACCCGAAAAATCGGGTTTAACCTGATGTACCGGTTAAGCGAAAAGGTGAGCTTCAATACAGAGGCGTTCAGGCAGTATAACCTCACAACCGATGCGGTCAGGGACATGGCCGAGGTGCAGGCAAGGTATAACGAAAAACAATATGAACTGCATGGCGGCCTGAGACACGCCAAAGACACGCTTGGAAACGGCGATGTCAACAGTTCAGAACAGTTGACCCTGGGCGGCAGCTATAGAATGCTGAACGACCGCCTGATTCTGCGGCTGAAGCATGACCAGTCACTTTTTGGCAACAATGAAAATGCCGATTATCCGACCAGAACTACAATTGGAGCGGATTACAAGCTTAACGAGACCGCAGTTCTTTTTGTTGCCCAGGAGTTTACACAGGGAGAAAATGAAGATGCGCAGACCACCCGCTTGGGGCTGAAGGCCTCACCCTGGAAAGGCGGCGAAATAAGCTCTTCTCTGGAGCGGCAGTATACTGAAAACGGCGCGCGTCTCTTCTCAGTTAACGGACTTAAGCAGACCTGGCAGATCACGAAAAAATGGAGTGTGGACGCCGGGCTGGACCGCAGCAAAACCTTGAAGCATCCCGGGAACATTGCGTTTAATACTAATGTGCCGGCTGCCTCCGGCGGCGGAGTGGACTTTACCGCTGTTTCCCTGGGCGCGGCATATAGGGAAGAAAAATGGTCCTGGGCGGGAAGGGCTGAGCTTCGGGAGTCTGACGGTGAAGACAAAATCGGCATATTCAGCGGCGTAAGCGGTGAGTTTAATAAATGGCTTGGTCTGGCTGCAAGCGTACAGTTCTTTAAGTCAGATGAGGCGTCAGGGGAAAAGAAGACAAACGGGAATCTCCGTTTTGGTTTTGCATACAGACCGGATGAGACTGACTGGATAATTCTTTATCGCCTTGATTATATATTCGACAAGCAAAGCGGCGGAGACGGAGACTTTGTCTTTAAAAACAATCGTATAATAAACAACCTCAATGCTAATTACAAGGTCAACAACAAGGCGCAACTGTCCTTGCAATACGGCGCGAAATATGTCACTGAAACAATTGACGGCGATGATTACAGCGGCTATACAGACCTTATGGGAGTTGAAGGGCGTTATGACATAACCAAAAAGTGGGATCTGGGTCTGCGCGGCAGTGCGCTGCATTCATGGAAAGCAGGACAGTTTAAATACAGCGCCGGCTTCTCAATAGGTTATAACTTTATAAAGAACATGTGGGTAAGCGCAGGATATAATTTTACGGGTTTCAGCGACAGGGACTTCTCAAAGGCTGAGTTTACGTCCAGGGGACCATACGTAAAATTCAGAATGAAGTTCGATCAGTGGTCTGTTAAAGATGCGGTAAAATTGCTTAGCGGACAGTAGATTAATCCTTCCTATACGCAACGTCATAAGTCCGAATTACCCCACAAAGATATGGACGGATCTTTTCAAGTAATATGAAATTTCGGGCATGACAAGGCAACTACTCACTTTCATATAGATCTTTAGTGAGGCAATTCGGTCAAAGGTTATTTTATACTGATTGTTTTAAACAACCCCCTGTATCCCCCTTTACTAAGCCAGAAGTAGATACCTTAGGCAGGGGAATAAAAAAGACTTTCTAAACACTTTACCCACTTGAAATGAGAAAGAGCCAGTTTTATTGACAGGTTGTATCTAAAAAGTTACAATATGATACATGAGAGTTGTAATGGATTCAGATTGTCTTGTAAAGCTGACAAAGTCAGGGGCTAAAGAAGCAATTGTCTCGGCGATGGAAGTCCATATCCCCCCTCTTGTGAAAAAGGAAACTGTGGATGAAGCAAAGGAACGTGGATATCAGGATGCTTTTATAATCGAAGATAACCTGGACAAAAAAATATTGCATGTCGTTAAACACCAGTGGAAAAAACCACCTTCCATGTCTGCCGCAAAAGGTGAGAGAGAGGTGGTTTCGCTTTATTTGGATGGAAATTATGACGCCATTGCCAGCGACGATCGGAGATTTTTAAAAAGACTTGAAGCGGCAAGTATTCCTTATCTGACTCCAACCGCCTGTCTCGTTTACCTGCATAAAAGTAAAAGAGTTGAGAAATCTGCGGCGGTGGAGATGCTGGAAGCGCTAAAGCCGTTTATCAGCAGTGAAGAATACGCGGTTGCAAAATTATACATGGAGGAGAAGTCATGAAAGCAAAAGCATTGAGATTGCCTGATAACCTTTTGGACGCTGTAAAGTTTGCAGAGAAAAAGGAAAAGCTTGATGAACCGACCACGCTCAGAAAGTTCTTAAGGCTTGGAGCGGAAAAGTATATAGGAGACAGCTATGCCCGTGGCGACATAAGCCTAAGAGAAGCCGCAAGGGTTCTTGATACCACAGCGCGGGAGATCCTTGAACTTTTCTGGGATATGGGGATTACCGGCAATGTTGACGCTGACAGAGCCTTTAAGGCGATTTCTTTTGTTGAGAAAAAGACGGCTAAGCAATCCTCAAGATAAACCGCAATTTGACTCATACAGACTACCTATATAAAATATTAAATGGATAGCGAGCGTATTTCCTGTTCCAATATGTTCCCGACGCTAGGTCGGGACAGGGTCAAGCGAGTCCCGAATGCTTTCGGGATAATGGAATATATTCCTTACATTAGATTCCCTGTAACTTGCTACAGGGAAGATCAATGCTGAAAATCGGCTCATTGACCCTCAAATACCCTTTTATCCTTGCTCCAATGGCAGGTATTACTGACCTGCCGTATAGGATGATCTGCCGCAGATACGGCTGTGAACTGGCCTTTATCGAGATGACCAGCGCAAAGGCCCTTGTCTACGAAAACAAAAAGACAGAGAAGATGATCGCTACGCGTCCGGACGACAGGCCCCTGGGCATACAGCTCCTGGGCACTGACGTGGAGTTCATCCTCAAGGCACTCGATATTATCAGAAAATATGAGTACGAAATCATTGATTTTAATGCGGCCTGTCCTGTGACAAAGGTGACATCCAAGGGCGAGGGCGCGGGCATGATGAAGGAGCCCCGTAAACTCGGCCAGGTTTTGAAGGCGATTGTCAATCATACGGATATGCCGGTGACGGTCAAGATCAGGGCAGGCTGGAATGAAACGTCCGTCAATGCCAGGGAGGTGGCGCTCTACGCCCAGGATGCGGGGATAAAGGGTCTGTTCATCCATGGAAGGACGAGGCAGCAGGGTTATAGCGGCATTGTTGACTATAATATTATAAGAGAGGTGAAAGAGGCGCTCAATATCCCTGTTATCGGCAGCGGCGATGTTTTTTCCGCTTTACATGCCAGGAAGATGTTTGACGAAACAGGATGCGACGGTGTAGCTATTGCACGGGGGGCGCTCGGAAACCCCTGGATATTCAGGGAGACGGTTGAGCTTCTGAAAACCGGCATTGTTTCGCCGAGGCCGGACATCCAGGAAGTGGCTGATACAATGGCTATGCACCTGAGGTCAATGGTCGAATATCACGGACCTGTGTCAGCGCCTGTGGTGTTCCGGAAATTCTTTGCCTGGTACACAAAGGGGTTCCGTGATGTAAAGCCACTGAAGGACAGGGCCTTCAGAGCGAAGACCGAAGATGAGATGCTGGAACTGATCAATGAATTCCGCGGGAATGAATTTTCCTTTAAAGAAACTGTTTCTATATGAAAATCAGGCTGATTATCTTTGATCTTGACGGTACGCTCGTGAATTCGAGTGTTGATATAACGAACGCCCTCAATTACTCCATTGGACCGTATGGGCTTGAAAAATTGACGGTCGAAAGAACGATCAGCCTGGTCGGGGAGGGCATTACCAGACTGATTGAAAAGCTGCTCGGAGAGAGTTGGGCCGATCTCAGAGGCGTTGTGCTGGATAGGTTTCTGGAGTACTACAGTGAACATCTCGCAGACTATACTCTTCCTTATCCTGGAGTCCGCGATACGCTTGAGATGCTCGGAAACTACAAGAAGGCCGTGCTCACAAATAAGAGGGAAGACCTCTCAATTCGCCTGCTTGAAAACCTGGGGCTTTCCGGTTATTTTGACATTATCTGGGGGAGCGACAGCGCACCTGAGAAAAAGCCGTCCCCCGTGCCAATTTTGGAGATGCTGAAGAAAATGTCCTGCGGGCCTGAGGAGGCTGTTATAGTCGGCGACAGCAATTATGACATAGAGGCAGGCAGGGCTGCCGGTGTGAGGACAGTGGCTGTTTCCTACGGCTACAGGGATGTGAGCCTCCTTAAAGACGCGGATGTTATCATAGACAACATGAAAGAGTTGATACCTCAATTGGATATATTCAATGTACGCTGAGACGGAAACGACTCTTGATGGTATTCGTGATATAAAGGTATATCAGAATAAGAATGGCTACCGTTTTTCAGTGGATGCGCTTCTGCTCTCTTCTTTTGTGAATGTAAAGCATACGGAAAATATCGCTGATCTTGGAACAGGCTCAGGGATTATCGGACTGCTGCTTGCCAGAAAATATTCCGATGCAAAGATTCTGCTTGTGGAACTTCAGGAATCCTTATATGCCCTGGCTGAGAAGAACATCATTCTAAACAGCATGGAAGACCGGGTTAAGGTGCTCCTCGCAGATATTAAAGATATGAGAAAAGCAGCGCTGTCAATGTCATATGACCTGGTGGTTTCGAACCCGCCTTTCAGGAAGCCGGCAACCGGCCATCTGAGCTTTGGGGAAGAAAAGGCTGTGGCAAGGCATGAACTGCGCTTGAAGCTTGCTGATCTGGCAGGAACAGCATCGCATCTTCTAAAGGCAAGGGGAAGGTTTTGCATGATATTTCATCCTGAAAGGCTCCCTGAGGTTATCGATACCTTCAGGAGAAACCGGCTGGAGCCCAAAAGGGTCAGGTTTGTGCATAATGATATGAACGCAACTTCCAAGATAGCGCTGATAGAGGCTGTAAAGGACGGCCGTGCGGGCATACAAGTGGAAAAACCGCTTTTTATATACAATGAAAACGGAGAATATACAGCCGAGGTGAATGAAATGTACGGAAAACAACAGTCAGAGAGAACGCCGGTGAAGGTATAAAAGCTAAATTGTAATTTGTTTATTGATTTATTGTATGATAATAAAACGCTTCGGTGTATAAAATAAATTTTTAAGGTGGAGTTGCTATGAGGGTCTCCCGGAGTTTTAGAATATTGCTTATCGCTTTTTCCGTCCCTGTATGCGCAGCTCCAAAAAAAGAAATGACTATATAATGATTAGAAACACTTTTTGCATCCTTGACGGAATAGGTGAAAAATTAGAGAAACTGCTCTGGAAAGAAGGGGTTTTAACCTGGGATGACTTCACGGATGCGGGACAATTGCCCGGACTCAGCAGTGAAAGAAAGAAGCTCTTTGACGAGAGCCTCTTTCGGAATAAATCCCAGCTTGAGGCAGGCAACGCCGCTTATTTCAGCAAAAAACTGAAACGCCGGGAACACTGGCGACTCTATGAATCTTTTAAAAACGACGCGGTCTGTCTTGATATTGAAACGAACGGTTTGCAGCCAAACAGCGGAGGATACGTAACGGTTGTAGGTCTTTACGACGGTTATGATTACAAAGCCCTTGTCAGAGGTGAAAACCTCAGCGCAGAAAACATCAAAAAAGAACTGGCACAATATAAGTGCCTTATAACATTTTATGGGTCGGTCTTCGATATTCCTTTTCTACTGCAGTCCTATAGCGGAATAGACTTTAATATTCCCCACTTTGACCTTTGTTTCGGGCTGAAAAGACTTGGGTTCAAAGGAGGGTTAAAAAAACTCGAGCAGGACCTTGGCATTGAGCGTGATGAATCAGTAATCGGGCTCGATGGTTATGAAGCTGTTAAACTCTGGGAGTCGGCTAGAAAAGGCTCAACAGAGGCTCTGGATAGACTTATTAAATATAACAGGGAAGACACGGTTAATCTCATGCAGATTGCCGGCATACTCTATGAAAAACTGAAACATTCAACCGGAATAGAGGAATATCTCTCCTGTGGAGTTGCTTGAGAATTTTTTAACATACCTGTCCGTAGAAAAAGGGCTTTCGAAAAACACACTTAGTTCCTATGCCGCCGACCTCAAGAGGTATACTCTTTTTTTAAAGGAAAGAGAAAAGGAGATACCCTCTGCACTCAGAAGCGATATCATAGATTTTAACGAGACGCTAAGAAACAAGGGCTATTCCATCTCGAGCATTTGCAGGTATCTCTCATCAGTAAAGGCGCTCTATAAATATCTGCTCATTGAGAATATCCTCGACAACGACCCCTCCGGGAATATACACATGCCTAAGAAGTGGGAAAGACTGCCGAAGGCTTTAAGCATATCCGAGATAATGGATCTGTTTCAGACCGGTTTTTCCGGCAAGACTATCCTGAGAGACTCAGCTATGCTTGAGCTTCTCTATTCCTCAGGTCTGCGCGTCAGCGAACTGATAAAGATAAAGCTTGGCGATATTCATTTTGACGCAGGTTTTGTGAGGATCATGGGGAAGGGGGCCAAGGAACGTGTGGTGCCGGTTAATGTGAGGGCGCTTGAAAAGACAAAGAGATATATAGCTGAGGAGAGGCCTGAAATACTTGGGAAAAGGCAATCACCGTATCTGTTTGTGACAAACAGGGGACGTCCGATGAGCAGGCAGCGGTTCTGGCAGACCCTGAAGGCCCTCGGGAAGCAGGCAGGCCTGGAGATTTCGCCCCATACGATACGTCATTGCTTTGCTACACATCTTCTCGAAGGAGGGGCTGACCTCAGGTCTGTTCAAAAAATGCTTGGGCATTCTGATATTTCGACCACCCAGATTTATACCAAGGTAACGACTGACAGGATCAAAAAAGCCTTTAAAACATATCATCCACGGGCGTAACACAAGTCGCTGTTTTTTTTCGATTTGAAGGGGTACCCATCAGGTTTTCTTGCTGAAGTCTACCTTGATCACCTTTTCTTTGGATGTAGCAAGTTTCTTTTTTTCTGACGGATTCCTTTGTTCGATTTTCTGCGCAACAGGGGAGACTGAAAACTGTGCGTTCAGATCAGGGGAAAAAACCGACATGATGCTGTCATTCGGGATAAAACACTTTTCGTACCTTGCGCCGAAACCGAGTGTTGCCGAAATCCCCTGTTCGCTCCACTCGAAGTTCATCTTGCTGTTGAATACCAGGATGAGGCCCTTTTCTTTTTCTTCGGGCAAAAAGCCTCTTTTCCCGATAATAACGTCATCGGAAGATCTCACGAGAACAAAAACCCTGCCTGCAAGCCCAAGCAGTTCATAGAAAATATGTTTTTTAAGGTCAGTTAGATTATGTGACAAAATATTTCTCCCTTATTGTTGCAGAATGTTTTCTTCCAGCCCGGTTTTTAAACAGGCGCTTTGACATCGTTAAAAGCATAGTATGATCATCCTCAATATGTCAAAAAACAAGGGCTTCCCACACCTTCCTGACCATCTACTGTGACATTTTACATTATGAACATTTGCCGCTTTATAAAAAGACAAAGGAGGTCTAAAAGCCCTCCCTTGTAATCAGCCAAAAATTTTATGCTTTTTTGTCTTTAGCGCCTCAGGCTTAACTTTCAGAGATTCTTCCATCATATTGACGAAACAGCCGTTACTATCGGGATGAATTATAGATTTTAAGCGGGAAATTATTTCACCCGACAGTAGGCGACTTACCAAAAGCAGTCGCCTACTGTCGGTTATCTGTGTCTATCCGTGCAAATCTGTGGCTAACTGCTTTTTTCAGAATAAAATCAGTGGGGAGTTATGTTTCCCGCCTCACTGAAGGCTTACTGTGGTACAATGATCCGGGTATTTAAAAATGGAAATAAATCAGCAGACCTCTGAGATGATTAATGAGCTTGCTTCGCTCTGCGGGATTCTTCCTGAGTACTGGGATATTTTCGGAAAGCTTCACATCGCTTCCCTTGATACAAAAAAAGCGATGCTCAAGGCGATGAAGATTAATATAGAATCTGATGACGCTATCGCAAGGGAAATCAATGACCGGAAATCCAGACCGTGGGAAAGTTTTGTCGAGCCGGTATTTGTTATTTCAGTAAATGCTCAACCCCTGAAAATTCCCGTTTATATACCCGTCGGAACAGGCGAAGAGAATAATCTGGAGATTACATGCGTCATAGAGGATGAAAACGGCATAAATAGCGGGATTAAAATCGCCGGCAATGATATTGTCATTCATGAAGAAAGAACAATAAACAACATCAGATATATAAAGGTCCTTATTTCAGATGAAGTGCAGAGAAATACGGGTTATTATTCAGTTCACACAGAGTGCAGGCTTGACGGCAATATATTTGCTGATGGAACCGCAAAAATACAGAAAACAACAAGGCTTATAATCACTCCTGATACCTGTTATCTGCCGCCGGAAAAGACCTGGGGATTGTCTGTCAACCTCTATTCTCTGCAATCAAAGCGTTCCTGGGGAATAGGGGATTTCAAAGATCTGGAGATAATTGTCAATATGATGGCTGAGATGAAGGCTGATTTCATTGGGCTGAACCCGCTTCATGCCATCCCCAATACGCAGCCTTATGGAGTCAGCCCCTACTCGCCGGTAAGCAGGCTGTATAAGAATTTTATTTATCTCAATATCGAAGATATACCGGAAGTAATAGCGTCTGAGGAAATACGGGAATTCATCAAAAGTGAATCTTTCAGAAAACAAATACGTAAATTGAGAAAGGCTGAAAAGATAGATTACGAACAGGTTAGCCAAGTCAAAGAGCAGATACTCAGACGCGCATTTGAAGTCTTTTACAAAAAACATTACAAAAAGAGGACTAAACGAAACAGTGAATTCAAAGAATACGTTTCGGCTGAAGGGAAGTGCGTAGAGTCTTTTGCAACCTTTCTGACACTCTGGAACTTATTCAAAAAAGAAAAAAACACGTATTCATGGCAAGAGTGGCCTGAGGAATATCACGATCCAAAAGGAGATGCTGTTATTGCCTTCAGAAAAAAGCATGAGAAAGAAGCGCTGTATTATATATATCTTCAATGGCTTATTGATGAGCAGCTTCTGAAAATATCGCTTCATTGTAAAGAGAGCGGAATGAAGATCGGTCTTTATCATGACCTCGCCATCGGAGCAATCGCCGGTGGAAGCGATGCATGGAATTATCAGAGGATAATCGGTGATGCAGATGTAGGAGCCCCGCCTGATGATTTTAATCCTCAGGGGCAAAACTGGGGATTTCCGCCCATAATCCCTGACAGGCTGAAAGAGGACGGCTATGAATTATTTATCGAAACTATCAGGAAAAACATGAAATATGGCGGCGCCTTGAGAATCGATCATGCCCTTGGTTTGTTCAGGCTATATTGGATACCAGCCGGCACGTCTCCTGAGAATGGGGCCTATCTTTTGCAGCCTGCTGAAGACTTCCTCAGGATCATAGCGCTTGAAAGTCAAAGAAACAAAACGATAGTCATTGCTGAAGACCTTGGCACAATAGATAATACCTTCAGGGAAATGTTGCAGTCTTTTCAGATGCTTTCCTGCCGGCTTTTCTATTTTGAGAGAAACTACCCTGAGCCGTCTTTTAAATCTCCTGAGCAATATCCTTCCATGGCGCTTTGTGCGATAACTACCCATGATCTGCCGACGATTTACGGCTACTGGGCCGGACGTGATATCGAAGTAAAAAAAGAGTTAGGCATTTATGCCGACGAGGAATCCCGGAAGAACGATCTTGTTGCCAGGGAGAGAGATAAACGACTGATTCTGAGCGCCTTGAAGACACAGGGGGTTGTCCCTTCTGATTTTCCATATGATCCTCAAATGATCCCTCACATGACACATGAACTTTGCCTTGCGATATACCGCTATCTTGCTCAATCTCCGTGCAAGCTTCTGCTCGTCAGTCTGGACGATATACTTGGAACACTGGAGCAGCAGAATATGCCCGGCACTGTTGATTCGCATCCGAACTGGATTCAGAAAATACCTGTATCCATCGATGATATGCTTCAGGATAAAAGATTCTCAGATTTTTCGTATTTGTTTGATGAAAAAATAGCTGAGAAGTAATGCTCGATTATCCGCTTATGTGTATAATATAAAAAGTCCAAAAACGGTGTTTTTCTTTATTGATCTATTTTAATAAATGCCACTTCGGAGGTAAAAATGGCTCATCCAAAGGTCCTTGCATTTGTGCTTGCAGGCGGAAAAGGTGAAAGGCTTTTCCCCCTCACATCTTTCAGGTCAAAACCATCTGTTCCTTTCGGCGGACAATACCGCATAGTAGACTTTGTTCTGAGCAATCTCGTTAATTCTCATATTTATTCGATCTATCTTCTCGTTCAGTATAAATCCCAATCGCTTATTGATCATGTAAGGAAAAACTGGGTGCTCTCTCCGGTTATTAAGGACCATTTTGTTACTGTTGTCCCCCCGCAGATGCGCATGGGGCCTGAATGGTTTCAGGGAACGGCTGATGCTGTCTATCAGAATATCAATGTAATGCGGGAACTGAATCCTGAACTGGTAATTATCTTTGGGGCTGATCATATATACAGGATGGATGTCAGGCAGATGCTCGATTTCCACCTTGAAAAAAATGCGCTTGTAACTGTAGCGGCCAGACCGGTACCTATTGAGCAGGCCTCAGCCTTTGGCGTCATAGTCACTGACAGTGAAAAAAGGATTACCGGGTTCCAGGAAAAGCCGAAGAAGCCGACGCCCATGCCTGACGATCCCACGCGTGCTTATGTTTCCATGGGGAATTATATCTTCAATAAAGATTTGATGATAGAATCTCTGGCAAAGGCCCAGAGGAAAAAACAGCATGATTTCGGGGCCCATGTCATCCCAAGTCTGGTCGAGAGCGGCAAGGTATTCGCCTATGATTTTGCGACGAATACTATTCCCGGGACGATTCCCTCAGAAGAAAAGGGCTATTGGCGGGATGTGGGTACAATTCCGGCTTTTTATGAGGCCCATATGGATATGCTGGGCGAATTCCCCAAATTTGAACTTGATAACAGCTTATGGCCGATTCACCACTCAGGCTCTGAAGGACCGGCTGCCAAAATACTGCGTGGAGACATAAGAAACAGCATTATTGCAGAGGGTACGGTAATACATAAGGCCAGGATCCGCAATTCTGTTATCCGCAGCGGGGTGATCATAGAAAATGATGTTACTGTCGAAGACTCCATAATAATGGACAGGGTCACCTTAAGAAAAGGGTGCAGCCTGAAGAATGTGATTGTGGATAAATTAAACGTAATTGACGAAGGGGAAAAAATTGGGTTTGAGCCTGACAAGGACCGTTTCAGATGTCATATAGACTCCTCCGGAATTGCGATAATACCGAGGAGCGGCAAGATAAGAAAGACAACCCGTTCTTAGTTTTGGTTCTTTCTCATTTTGTGTGGGTAATTCCCCCTTAAAAAAGGGGGTTAGGGGGTTGTCATGACTTGCATTTATGCTGTATAGCAATTGGCGGCTCCGTCTCCCGAAAGCTTTCGGGATTGGTATTTATAAAGCAAAGTCCTTGATACTATTGCATGTTTTAAGGTTATTTTATACTGATTGTTTTAAACAACCCCCTGTATCCCCCTTTACTAAGGGGGAATAAAAAAGACTTTCTAAACACTTTACCCACTTGAAATGAGAAAGAGCCATAGTTTTTTTGTTACAGCATAGACGCCTGACTTTGAACATTTTGAGTTAAAATGCCCCTGTTTTATGGTAAGATATTAAGCTAAAAACGGCAATTAGCCACGGATGAACACGGATAAACACTGATAAAACAAACATCTGAAAAGATAAAAGTCTTCACCCAACAGTAGGTGACTTAAGCACAAATAGGTGATTCACTTTGTTTGTAGAAGTTTTTGATATATCTGTGTGAATCTGCGCAAATCTGTGGCCAAATGCTTTTTATAGGATTAACCATTTTCCGATCTCAAACATTTTAAAAAAAGGATGTCAATTATGTTGAGAAAAATAGAAAAAGTATTAGTAGCAAACCGCGGAGTGCCTGCTGTCAGGATCATGCATACCTGCAGGGACAGAAAGATACCTACAACCGCTGTTTACAGCACCCCTGACCGTCTCGCACACCATGTATTTATGGCGGACACTGCCGTACATATCGGCGAAGCGCCTCCGGTGGAATCCTATCTGAATATGGACAGGATGATTAACGCAGCGCTTAAGAGCAAGTCAGATGCCATACATCCGGGGTGGGGATTTCTTGCGGAGAATGAAAAATTCGCGCAAAAAGTGATAGACGCCGGGCTTTTGTGGATAGGCCCTTCTCCTGAGGTGATCAGGATGATGGGGGACAAGATACAGGCCAAACTCATCGCTCAAAAAGCCAATGTGCCGACCATCCCCGGAGTCAGCGATGTAACCGATATTGATCAGATAAAGAAATGGATGCGCGCTGAGGGAGTAGTGTTTCCCGTCATTATAAAGGCTTCCGCCGGGGGAGGCGGCAAGGGCATGGTCAAGGTCGAAAATGATGACCAGATGGCGCAGGCTTTTGCACAGGCCAGATCAGAAGCAAAGAAATCCTTTGGCGATGATAAGCTCCTTGTTGAAAAATATATTGAACGGGGCAGGCATATTGAAGTCCAGATTGTTGCTGATGAACATGGCAACGTCCTTCACCTCTTTGAGCGGGAATGCACTATTCAGAGGCGTAATCAGAAAGTCATAGAGGAAGCCCCTTCTCCAAGCCTCGATGAGGACCTGAGACAGGAGATATGCTATACAGCTGTTCGTCTTATGCGCGATATTGGCTACACAACTGCCGGGACCGTGGAGTTTATTTTTGATTCATCCACCCGGAAGTTCTACTTTCTTGAGGTGAATACACGGCTCCAGGTGGAGCATGGCGTTACAGAGCTTATAACAGGTCTGGATATAGTCGGCATAATGCTTGATGTGGCAATGGGAAAGAAATTGCCTTTTAAGCAGACAGATATACATCCTAACAGATGGGCCCTCGAAGTCCGTCTCAATGCAGAAGACCCGAAGAGTTTCAGCCCCTCTTTCGGCACCATAACCCGCCTGCAGGTACCCATGGGGCCTGGGGTCAGGGTTTCTTCAGGCGTTTATGAGGGAGCTGACATACCGCCTTATTATGACTCCCTGTTTATGTTATTGATGACAGCAGGCGCTGACCGTGAAGACGCGATAAGAGTCATGGACCGTTCCATCAGCAGAAATCTCAGGGTCGAGGGTGTAAAGACCCTTGCTCCGCTTCTGTTAAGCATAATCAGACACCCTTCTTTTATAGAGGGGGAATTTTCGACCCGGTTTCTGGAAGAACATATGGATGAATTAATATCCATGTTTCAGGAAAAAAACAGTGAAGACGAGGCCCTCAAGGTGGCGCGTTATGTTGCCGAAATATCCGCCCTCGGCCCCCAGAAATGGATGTGAGGTTTAAGATGACAGAATATAAAAAACAAAACACAGACAAAAAAAGCATAGACAATGTCTTCGTAAAACCAGGGATGTCGCCACGTGAAATAATAAAGGCAGTGCGGTCACTTGAAGGGGTCTGTCTGACCTCTGTAGGAATGCGTGACGCAGGACAGTCTGACTTTAAAAACCGGCACCGCATACATGACCTCAAGACCCTTGCTCCTTATTACAACAATATGGGGATCTTCAGCGCGGAGTGCCACGGAGGCGCCCGCTGGCATGTGGGAGTTATGAACAGGAAGGAAAGTCCCTTTGAGGAAGTCAGTATTCTTAGGGAGTTGATGCCCAATGTGCTATTGCAGACACTTATCAGGGAAACCAATCTCTTCGGTTACAGACCATATCCCAAGAATATAATCGAACATGTTGTTGCAAAGGTGGATATAGACGTCTGGAGATGTTTTTCATTTCTCAATGACGTCAGGAATATGCGCACTGTGGCGGAAGTGGTGATGAAGAGGGGCAGGCTCTTTGAACCTACCATATCCTTTACCTCTGCTTATTGGGCGACAAACGAATATTATCTCTCGGTAGTCCGTGATATGATAGACCTTTGCGGCGGAACTGACGAGATAGTCCTCTGTATAAAAGACATGGCAGGGGTTGGCGATATCACCAGAATAGGCAGTCTCATAGATGCTATTAAGCAGAAATATCCTGATCTGGTTCTTCAGTATCATCGGCACATAACCGATGGTCTTGCCATGCCTGCGCTTCTGGCTGCTGCAAAGGCAGGGGCAAAGATCGTTGACGCTCAGGAAGATTCCCTGGTGCGTTTCTATGGCCATTCTCCCATATTGAGTGTGCAGGCATATTTTGAGGAATCAGGCATACCCGTGCATCTCAACAGAAAAGAGGCTGAAAATGCTGTCCAAAAAGTGCGTGAATGGATAGGTCATTACGAATGGGCTGAGTCTCCGTTTAAAGGATATGACCATAATGTTACTTTCCACAAGATGCCCGGCGGCGCTTTCCCCAGTTCTTTTGAACAGGCTGAAAAGGGGGAGTTTCTTCATCTCATGCCCTCAATTTTGAAGGTGATGTCACTTTACAACCGTATTGTTAAATATTTTGACGTGACCCCCGGCTCTCAGATCACCTGGGTCACCAGCAGCGGAATTATAAACCGTTATGCCAAAGAGCGCGGAGATTCCGGCGTCAGGCATATAATCGAGTTGATGATCCGCTTTGTAGAGGAAAAAGACCAGGATTTTGAAGCAATGACAGAAGAAGATCAGCGGGAACTTCTCATGTTGTTCAGGGGCGCACCCGGAGACTTCAAAAACCTCCTTGTTGGCAATTATGGCAAACTCCCGGTTGGCTGGCCTGCAGAATGGGTCTACCGGAGTGCCTTTGGCGATGAATGGGAGACAAAGCTAAAGGAACGCAAAGAGATATCACCTCTTGATTCCATGGAAGATGAGGACATTGACAGGCTTAAAAACGATCTCACCGAACATTTGGGCAGGACGCCTTCGGAAGAAGAGTTTATTCTCTACCTTATGCATCCCAAAGACGCCCTTGAGATGTTCGGTTTCAGGGAGAAATATGGTGAAGCCCCCCTTGTGCTGCCTACTGATGTCTGGAGGGAAGGCCTGAAAAAACTTGGCGCAAAGGTTGATTTTGAATTATGGGGCAAGCCTTATACCATAGAGCTTGTCTCAATCGGCGCTGAACACGAAGGCGTTATCCATGTGGTGATGAAGGTCAACAACAGAACAAGGGTTTATAAGGTCGAGACTCCAAGGGCCAAAAAGGTTGAGATAAGAATGGCCAAGGCTATGACTGACATAGGCGCTCCCATAAACGGCAATATATGGAGGATCGGCAATCCTGAAAGAGGTGTCCTTAAAGTAGGTGATATTGTCCACAAGGGTGAAGAGGTTGCAAACCTTGAGGCGATGAAGATGGAAAATGTTATTATAGCCCCCTTTGAAGGGCAGATCAAAGAGGTATGCGTAAAGCTCAATGACACAGTTTCGGAAGGACAACTGCTGTTTACAATACAAGAGATAGATAAGCTGCGGCTGAACGCGGAAATAGAGAGCATTTCATAAATAACGTCAATAGCAAGGAGAAATATATGGAAGAAATGTTGTTGAAGGCAGATATGCCTGACATTACATTTCTAAGGAGCGGAAAGGTCAGGGATATCTACGACCTTGGAAGCAGTCTTCTTCTGATAGCGTCCGACAGGGTCTCAGCCTTTGACGTTGTCCTCCCCAACGGGATTCCAGGAAAGGGCAAGCTTCTGACCCAAATATCTGTTTACTGGTTTAATCAGATGGAGAATATAATCAAAAATCACCTCCTCGCCACTACGGTTGACAGTTACCCTTCACAATGCCATAAATACAGGGAACAGCTTGAAAACAGGAGTATGCTGGTAAAGAAGGCTGAGCAGCTTCCGGTGGAGTGTATAGTAAGGGGTTATCTTGCCGGGAGCGGGTGGAAGGAATACCAAAAAACAGGTTCTGTATGTGGCATAAAGCTTCCGGTTGGACTGAAAGAATCTGCACGGCTTGAATCTCCGATATATACTCCGAGCACAAAGGCAGAGCAGGGGCATGACGTAAATATATCATTTGAGGAGACCGTAAGGATTGTTGGCCTGAAAATAGCGGAAAAGCTCAGAGATGTGAGCCTGAAGATTTATTCCCGGGCAAGAGAAATAGCTGAAGACAAAGGGATCATAATAGCAGATACGAAGTTTGAATTTGGGATCTATGATAATGATCTGATCCTTATAGATGAAATTCTTACGCCTGATTCTTCACGGTTCTGGTCTGCCAGGACGTATGAACCAGGGAGGGGACAGGATAGTTACGACAAACAGATCATAAGGGATTATCTCCTTACGCTCGATTGGGACCAGACCTATCCCGGACCGGAACTGCCGGATGATATTGTTCAAAAGGCTATAGAAAGATACAGAGAGATTTATCAGATAATCGTCTCTTGAATATCTACTTTTCCGAGGACTTGTAAAGCAGCATTCCTATATATCTATTGATCGGATTGCTTCGGGAAAGGAACGGCAAAGATGGTGGTTTTCTCGTGCCCATCTTCTTTATTTCCCATAAGATATCATGGTTCTCCGGATCATTTTTCAACCCCTCCTGAAAGGCAAGCACAGCGTCTTTTTTTCTGTTACCTTTCAGGTATGTCCTTCCAAGGTTGAGATAGAAGACAGGATAAAAAAACTCGGCCCCGAAGGGCATGGCTGTATTGAGCATTTTTATTGCGTCTTCACAAATCCTTATGCCTTCTTTGGATTTGTTTTCTATAACTGCTATAAGACAGCCATAATAGGACAGCAGAAAAGGATCGGCAGGAAATTTCTCAAGAGTATGCCTGAGGACATTCAGCGCTGACTTTCCATTCCCTCGCCTGAGTAACTGCTGGATTTCTTCAAAATATTCGGATTTCAATTTTTGTTTGCCGGTTTTTTCAGCAATGAATTGATTGACAGTCGATTTATGCTGTTTTTCCATAAGAGAGGCGAGTTTGTCAGGAAAGTTCCTCAGCTTTGTCAGATGCGCATAATCTGATTTCTTTGTAAAGACAATTTCTCCCTTTAAATATATATTCGAGATGATCTTGCATGACTTTATCCCCATGTCTTCTGTCTGGACAAGATAGGAGATATTATCTACAGTGATATTGCTGCTGAATTCATTAGAAAGTTTAGAGGTCAGGCGTATTTCTGTTTTCGATGACATGATTTATTTTATCAGATATGACAAAAATTAGAACCACTTACTAAGGAGTTTATAAGTAAAGCCCCTTCACACTCGTCCTTTCCCGCCAATGGAGAAGGTTGTAATATTCCCCGTCCTTTCAGCCACTTCTGTGATTCTTCCACAGTGAATGCTCAAAATCAAACTGATTATAATAATCTTGGCTATCTATTATTTAGAGGCACTTAAAGGGTATAATTCTTATTATTATTTAAAGGGATAGACAAGGATATGAGTTATACAGCTTATCTGAAACCACGGCCCGAGACGATCTCAGAAGATGGGATCGAAGGGATTATTGACCTTCACTTATGGAGATGTTGACCCCGTGGGTTGTGCTGGAGAAACATGAGGTATAATATATCATGAAGGGAGGGCTACAGTTATGAAGAAAACACTTGAGGAAATAAGGGATATTTTAAACAAGCACAGAGATGAATTAAGAGATAAATATAAGATTACGGAAATGGGCATATTCGGTTCATATGTGCGTGGGGAGCAGAAGAAAAGAAGCGATCTGGATATACTGGTTGAGTTTGGAGAGCCCATCAGCTTACTCGACCTGGTTGGAGCGGAAAATCACCTTAAGAAAATTTTAAGAATGAAAGTTGACCTTGTGCCCAAAGAGGATATCAGGCCCGAGTTGAAAGACATAATTCTAAGGGAAACTGTTTTGATATGATACGCAAGATTTCCTTATACGCCAACGACATCTTTGACAACATGGCAAGGGCCGAGAGCTTTATTGAAAACATGACTTATGAGGATCTCCTTGCAGATGAAAAGACTTCATATGCCGTTGTGCGATGCCTTGAAATAATAGGTGAAGCAACAAAAAATATCCCGACCGAAACAAGACGTAAATACCCTGAAGTGCCTTGGAAGAAAATGGCCGGCATGAGAGATAAAATTATCCATGTTTATTTCGGTTTAAGAATGGAACGGGTCTGGCTGGCAGTAAAGAAAGATATCCCTCTTTTAAAAGACAAGATAAAAAAGGTGTGCGGGGATCTTGAAGCTCTCGAAAAAAGCGCTGAAGCTGAATGAAACGTGCCATTGAGGAGTCCTTTCCCATAGTTGAAATAAACAGGCTTGCTGTACCTGAGCGCAACGCCTTCAAACCGATCTATCAGATGCACAAATGGTTTGCCCGGCGTGCATCTTGTGTTTTCAGGGCTATCCTCCTTGCCTCTATGAAACCTGCCAGTCCTTAATATCTTCCCTGGCTTCGAGGGAGTCCGGAAACTCCGTGACTGTATGCCCGATGTTTTGTTGTCCCTTCCTGTTGCTGAAGGCAAGGAACTTGCTAACCCAAACTGCGAGAAAAAGGACATGTTTTTCAGGAGCTAATTTGTGCGAAAGAAGAAACTCTTGAAACTCAGGCAAGACTCCTTTTTCGATCATTTGCAAAATCTCCATTGCTATACGAAGTTCGCTTTTGCTGGTACTATCCGATCATATGAGAACTAAAGTCAAGTTATTTTTTTATGATTTTTTAATTTTAAAGATTTTTTTATTGACTCTCTGTAGGCCGTGTGATAGATTTCCCTGTAAAGAGGAAGCTCTTATAGTAATATGTTAGGGCTATGATTATGAAACAGGATTTAAATAAAGTAGAGAACCTGTACGATACGGTAGCAAAAGAATATGCAGAAACATTCTCTGGTGAACACGAAAAAAAACCGAAAGATCAAGAAATACTCCGCAGATTTTCAATAGAGATCGGGGATAAAAAGCCGGTCTGGGATTTCGGCTGTGGTCCCGGTCAAACTACAAAATACCTGAAAGATCTTGGAATTGAAATCTCTGGGCTGGATTTGTCCGAAAAAATACTAGAACAGGCAAGAACAATCCATCCTGAAATAAACTTCAGAAAGGGAAATATTCTTGAACTCGAATTTGACGACGACTCAATAGGCGGTGTTGTAGCTTTCTATGCTATTGTTCACTTTACAGAAGAACAAGTAGAAATAGCCTTTCGTGAAGCATTTCGTGTATTACAGCCAGGTGGATTATTCCTTTTCACATACCATATTGGTGAGGATACAATCTGCATAGAAGAGTTCCTCGATAAGAAAATCGATATAGATTTCATGTTCTTTAATACAGATTTTATTTCTAGTTGTCTAAAAAAGATTGGATTTAAAAAAATAGAGATAATCGAGAGAGAACCATACCCAGGCGTGGAGTACGAAAGCCGAAGGGCTTATGTGTTTGCAAAAAAACCAAGCTTACAATAATAGCCCTAACAAGGCTAATGCAGCCGACGCAAAAAAACGCGCGGCTGATTAGCAACGTTAGAAGCAATCAATGAGATAGAGATGACATGACAAAAAAAGCAATTGTTATTGGAGCAACATCGGGAATAGGAAAAGAATTAGCAAAGATTTTCTCACAAAATAACTATATTGTTGGACTTGCAGGTAGAAGGACTCACCTACTTGATGAACTCAAGAACGAACTTCCCAATAATTCTTTTGCAAAACATATTGATATTTCTCAAACAGATAAAGCGATAAACCAACTCAAAGAACTGATTGCAGAAATGGAAGGAGTAGATATTGTTGTTATTTGTTCAGGATGTGGATATGTTAATAAGGATTTACAATGGTCCCCGGAAAAAGAAACCATCGATGTTAATGTCTCTGGTTTTTCTGCAATGGCAAATGTTGCTATACATCATTTTTTATCAAAAGGTTCTGGTCATCTGGTAGGCATCTCGTCTATAGCAGCACTTAGAGGGGACAGCGACGCTCCTGCATACAATGCATCAAAAGCCTTTGTTTCAAACTATATGGAAGGCTTACGAAAAAAGGTTGTAAAATTAAGATTATCCATTACGGTTACCGATATTCAGCCAGGATTTGTAGATACCGCCATGGCAAAAGGCGATGGACTTTTCTGGGTTGCATCTCCCCCAAAAGCAGCACAACAAATTTATAACGCTATAGAGAGAAAGAGAAAACATGCTTATATTACCAAACGGTGGAGGCTGATGGGGTGGCTAATGAAGGTCATGCCTGAATTCATCTATAATAGAATATAAAAAGAGGGCTTCTAACAAAAAAATCCAGCGGATGGCTTACAGCCACCGCTGATTTAGGTCGTTAGGCATCAATTATGGAAATTCTAAACTATAATTCATCATCCACAAGATCAAAGCTTGGTGAAAAACGGATCGACACGAGCCTTGCCATCGCCCTCGTCCTACTTATGTCTCTTGTCCCAATTGTGCCACTGACTATTAAAGTTACTATTGGAATAACTATGGTAGTTATCACAGTTCTATCTTGGCGACGCCCGGCGTTTTACTTGGGTCTCTTTGGAAGCATATGTTTGGCAATTATGATTACACGCATTCCTTACTCCCAGTTGTTATTCGCTCTGGCAATTGGGATTTATTTATTAATTATCTCTTTAATGCCAAGTTTGAAAAGTGGTCTTGCATGGTTTCGCTGGGGCACGTTTGGCTGGGACGTTAAGCTTTTGTGTTTTGGAGCAGCAACAATCAGTGGATTGGCATTGGTTGGGTGGTTCTTCTGGGTGCGGCCTAACATTAATGATATCATTCGGCAATTTGTACCAGATTACCCATTGTGGGTCCTTATTTTTGGTGGCATTCTATTCGCCATGGTGAACGCTGCTGTGGAGGAGGTCGCCTATCGTGGGATAGTCTTGAGTGCTCTTATTGAATCTCATGTGCCAAGTAGTCTTGCCCTGCTGCTACAAGCTATCGCATTCGGTACTATTCACATCAACGGGTTTCCTCGTGGGTGGATTGGTGTCGGTCTGGCGACAATTTATGGTTTCATTATGGGCGTCATTAGACTCAGGTCAGGGGGACTCTTTGCACCATGGGCGGGACACGTTTTAGCAGACCTTGTTATTGTCGCAATTGTTTTTGAAGCCGCTCGTCTATTATAAGCATTGCCACGGTTTGTAATAAAGGCAGCGGCTAGAGGTTTTGTCAATAGGTGTGTAAAAGACATTTAGGCGGCCTTCCTTTCTGCCTCATTTATAACGGTTACCATCTCGCCATTTTCAAACTGTTTCCCTGCGTGCACATCCGGCAGTAAGTGAGGGCTGTTAAGTGCCCT
>CAMTXX010000048.1:0-11248 GCA_947085825.1 uncultured Nitrospira sp.
AAAAGCAGATCAATACTTACAAAAAATTCAAAGCTCTTGTTGAAAAGTGGATCGATCTCTCCATCAAACACTCAAAAATCAAAATGGAACTGGCTAACCGCAATCTGTTAAAATGATCGAGAACTCGGTACTCTCAAGATAAAATATATTCCTGCAATTTATATATGATCTGCATCATAATGCAGAGGTGTGCCCTTTGTTTTGCTTTTGTATGGTAAAATATACACAGATTTATTGCTCTGAGCAATTTAAAGGAAATAAGGAGGTTTTATGAAAAAGAGCGGCTTTGCTTTACTGATTATCGCTATGGTTTTTGCAGGCTCAGTGTTGTTGCCTAAGCCGGGTTTTTCAGGGGTAGACGTAAGCATAGGGATAAACGTGCCTTTACCGGTCTTTGTATTTCCCGCTCCCCCTCCGGTTGTTCATATTCCCGGAACGTATGCCTATACTGTACCGGATGTTGATATCGAGATTGTCTTTTTCGGAGGGTATTGGTACCGGCCGCACAGTGGCTACTGGTACCGCGCAAAGAGCTATAACGGGCCATGGGTTTATATCGTCACTGAAAGGGTTCCGGGTATACTGTTAAAACTGCCGCCAGGTTATCGCAATATGCCGCCAGGCCATCAGCGCATACCTTATGGACAGATTAAGAAGAACTGGAGAAAATGGGAAAAAGAGAAATATTGGGACAAACATGAGTACAGGAATGACGGAAAAAAACAGAAACAGTATAAAGAAGAAAAAAAGGAGCGTAAAAAAGAAGGGAAGGGCGGAAGAGGCAATGATTGATCGTTTTTAAACCTAAAAACCTCAGTTGGCCACGGATGACCAAAAGTAGGCGCTTCTAAGCGACAATGATAAAACAAACATCTGAAAAGATAAAAGTTTTCACCAAATAGGTGATTCACTTTGTTTGTAGAAGTCTTTGATATATCTGTGTAAATCTGTGGCTAAATGCTTTTTATAGGTTTATTGTGAAACACAGCTCAACAGATAATCTCGGCCCTTTTGCCGAAACAGTCCTTGAGCCTCTTTGTAATACTTTCGGTAAAATCCCTGTCAAGCCATTGCTGCATCTTCATCTGACGGTAAATATTCAGGGTCTTGGTGGGATAGTTCATCCTGTCAATAAATACATGATCAATATAGGGGAGTAGTCTTTTGCATAATGCTTCCGGGTCCAAGGGGAGCAGCGGGCCTATAAAGACATAAGTTTTTATCCCGTTTTCGTGAAGTGTTTTGAGCGCTTGAATCCTTGCTTCAACAGGGGGGGCCTTCGGCTCGAATATCTTTCTGATCTTTTCATCGTCAGTGCTTAGGGAGATGCCGACTTCTATGTCCTCGAATTTCCTGATCAGGTCTATATCCCTGAGCACGAGCGGGGATTTTGTGAGAATATCCACCGGAAACTGGTATTGCAATAAACTTTCAAGGCACTGTCTGGTGATTTTGTATTTCCCTTCGACCGGTTGATACGCATCCGTTACCGAACTGATCATAATACGGCCTTTTGACGCCTTTTTGAGCTGTCTCTGCAATACCTGCGGCGCATTTATCTTCACATCCACAAAATCCCCCCAGGGCTCTGTATGCCCCGTGAATTTCTTCATGAATGATGCATAACAGTATCTGCATGCATGGGAGCAGCCGGTATAGGGATTTATGCAGTAATCAGCCCCTGGGATCCCTGATTTTGAGAGAATGGATTTTGCGATGACTTCTTTTATTATCAGGTTCATTTCTACGGGTCAGCTTGCTGCAGGAAGGTTTATTTTCCAAGTTGAGCTGATTCTGCCTTGCTAAGCTCTATTTTTGCCCCGGCAAGACGTTTAAAGTATATTTTTATCTTTGCCGGATCTTTTGCAATAGTTGCCTTTAACAGATCACCTTCGAGTTCCGCCACTTCAAGACGCTCATAATAATCCATCATCTCTTTCAGGTGCGCCAGTACGATCTTCCCTGTTAATATAGGATGGTTATTAGTTACATTAGCGTCTTTGAACCTTGTGCCGTGTTCGAGTTCCACCTCAAGTCCCCTGCGAAATTCCTCAAGAGGGATCTTCATCTTTTCTGTATTAACATTCATCAAGATTATCTCTGCCTCCTTGGGCTGAACTTTAGCTGCTTTCATCGCAGTCCAGTCTCTGATCTTCAATTCTTTGCATACCCTTTTGACTTCACTGACTGTTACATATTCCGGCAGCTTCATCATAGCCTCCTGTCAATAAAAAAATTTATGATATATTGACTCTGTAAAACTGAACAAATCAATATATACCTGATACATCACAATAATCAATTACAAAGAGGGGAAACTTTATAGAGTGTTATGCCCTGTTCGGCCATATGACTGTCAATTTCATCTGACCCCTGCTTTCACCATAACTGCTGTAGATTTTTATCATGTTATTAATAATCAAATCATAGTACCATTTCAGTGGACATGCAACAGCAAAAAATAGTCGTATTTGCACTGACAGTAAAAGTTTTATTAATGTTATAATTTCTCAAAATCAAGAATACTGAATGAGGGGGATTACATGCCCGTAAGATTACCAAGGATTATGATATTTTTAATAGTCGGATTTTTTCTTTCTCTGTTTTTTCTGCCGCAGCTCATTTCTTACTATGTTGACTGGCTATGGTTTAAAGACGTCGGGTTTGAGGAAATATTCAGCACGAAAATAAAGGCCCAGGTAATTACAGCCTTTGCAGGGATACTGGCAGGTTTTGTCATCACCTGGCTGAACATCTCTTTTGCGATGCGGACCACAAAGGGCAGATCTGTTATTATGAGTTCGTATAGCCAGGCAATACCACAGCTTGATATTCTGAGACACTTTGACCGGCTGAAAATTATTCTGCCGGTCGGAATCGGATTGCTTGCCGGGTCAATATTAAATACTAACTGGCTGAAATTCCTGTATTATTTTAATGCTGTAGATTCCGGTCATGCTGATCCGATATTCGGGAAAGACGCTTCTTTTTACCTGCTTACTCTTCCTGTCTACGAAATAATTTCTTCGACCCTGATGCTCATTCTGGGGGTATCTTTTATTGTTGCAGCCTTAAACTACATCTTGAAGGGCGCGGTGATCTTCACCCCTAAAGGCATTATATCCGAGCAGGCTGCTTCAGCGCATCTCTCAGTTGCCGGCTCCCTTATATTTATAGTATTGGCAGCAAAGGCATATATAGAGATGCATGCCGTCTTATATTCGCCATTTGGGCATGTGGCAGGCGCAACCTATACGGATATTCATTCGGTCATCCCGTTTCTGAAGGCGCAGATATTTGTCGCGTTTGCCTCGGCAGTCCTTCTCATGGCCAATATTTTCCTGAGACGCAGCCTGATTTTTATCGGGACTGTCGGGCTTTATTTCTTGGTATCTTTTATCGGCAGCTCGGTCTATCCTGCGATTTTACAGAAGTTTGTGGTAGCGCCTAATGAACTCGTAAAGGAGACTCCCTATATCAAACATAATATAGCTGCCACCCGGAAGGGTTTCGGCATTGATACAGTGCAAGAGAGGGACATATCCGGCAGCACCGCACTTGACAGAAATGATATAAAGAAAAACAGCGCAACCATAAAAAATATACGCCTGTGGGACCATAGACCTCTGCTGGATACCTTCAGCCAGATCCAGGAGATACGCACTTATTATGATTTTGCTTCAGTCGGAAATGACCGCTATATGATCAACGGGGAATATCGGCAGACAATGCTTTCTCCGAGAGAGCTCTCGACGGAAAATATCCCTACGCGAAACTGGATAAACGAGACCCTGACCTTTACTCACGGTTATGGGCTAACGCTCGGACCGGTGAATCAGGTAACGCCTGAAGGACTGCCGGTATTGCTTATTAAAGATATCCCGCCTGTATCAACTGTCGAAACTATCAAGGTCAGCAGGCCTGAAATCTATTATGGCCAGTTGTCCAGTAAATATGTGGTTGTCAATACGAAGTCAAAGGAGTTTGATTATCCCTCAGGAGAGCAGAATGTCTTTACTGAATATTCAGGGAAAAGCGGTGTTGTGATAGATTCCTTTTTCAAGAAAGTCGCTTTTTCCGCATATTTTGGCTCGTTGAAGCTGTTTCTCTCAAATGATATAACCCTGGACAGCAAGGTCCTCTTTCATAGAAATATTCTTGACAGAGTGAATAAGGTGATGCCTTTTCTGATGTTTGACGGCGACCCGTACATGGTCATATCTGATGACGGGCAACTCTTCTGGATATACGATGCCTATACAGTGAGCAATAAATTCCCTTATTCGCAGCCGCTGGCAAACGGCATTAATTACATAAGGAATTCGGTGAAGGTGACGATTAACGCCTTTGACGGGAGCATGAAGTTTTATATCGCAGACAGGGAAGACCCAATTATCAGGACGATAAGTAAAATATTCCCGGACACGCTGCAACCTCTTTCAGAAATGCCGGCTGACCTGAAAAAACATATCAGGTATCCTTTGGATATCTTTAGTATCCAGACCAAGGTTTATTCAACATATCACATGGAAGATCCGCAGATGTTTTACAACAAGGAAGACCAGTGGGAGGTACCGGTGATGGGGACAAGCGCCAAGACAGAGACTATGGAACCCTATTACACGATCATGAAGCTGCCGGAAGAGAAAAAGGAGGAGTTCATACTCATGCTTCCTTTTAGTCCGAAGAAAAAAGACAACCTGTCAGCCTGGATGGTTGCCCGCAGTGACGACCCATACTACGGGAAGCTTATGGTATACCGTTTTCCGAAGGACAGGCTCGTCTACGGGCCAAAGCAGATCGTTGCCAGGATAAATCAGGATACGGAGATATCAAGGCAGGTATCCCTTTGGGACCAGCGCGGCTCACAGGTGATCCAGGGGACTTTGCTGGTAATACCCATTGAGAATTCTCTTATTTATGTGCAGCCGCTTTATCTCAGGGCAGAGACAGGCAAGATACCGGAACTGAAAAGAGTTATAGTTGCCTACGAAAACCGTATCGCCATGGAGGAAACACTTGACATCGCACTGTCGAGGATATTCGGCGATGTCAGGGTTTCAGATGAAGCGGCTCCTCAGTCCAGCGCTGCCTTGCTTCCTGCGGTCAAAGAGGAAACAGGCCTTGCTTCAACTGCCAGGGAGCATTATGACCGTGCCATGAATGCGCAGAGAGAAGGGAATTGGGCATTGTATGGAGAAGAGATAAAGAAGCTGGGCGAGATCATCAGAAAAATGAAAAGGTAGCAGGCAGAAAATAGCAGGCGGGCAGAAAGAAAAGATAATCGTGTTAATTTCCTTGACGAACTGTTTAAGAGTATGTTACTGTACATATAGATTTTAGAAGTTTTTTGCGAATACACAGGGCACAAAGACTTTTTGACTTTGTGCCCTTTTTTAATGAGCCCTTCTGAAATTAAGTCTAAAGAGAAGGAGGTATATGAAATGGCAGAAGGAACTGTAAAATGGTTTAACGACAGCAAAGGTTTTGGCTTTATCGCAAGTGAAGACGGCAGTGAAGCATTTGTTCATCACACGTCAATCCAGGGCAATGGCTTTAAGAGTCTTGCTGAAGGTGACAAAGTCAGCTTTGACACTGAAAAAGGCCCAAAAGGCCCTAAGGCGATCAATGTAGTTAAACTGTAATTAACTGAAGAAGGCCTCTTCCCTCAGGAGGGGGCCTTTTTTATGGGGGAAAAAATTATGAAATACAGCGCCAACAGCAGAAAGAATGCGGCAAGGACAGAAAGGCTTCAACAGAAAGTTGATGCAGGCTTTGTATCTACACACTTCCCTAAAGTTTCAAGCATAGTTATCAGCATGATCTATAATCAGATCGGGCTTAATAAAGCGCTGCTGCGTACTGTGAATTTTTTTCCGGACAGTCCTGCTTTTTTCAGAGTAGACTGCGTTAACAAAGACTGTGTCAACGGAGGGTTTGATCTCACCCAGATTATAACCGCTATGATCGGCAAACATAAAGAAACGGCCAAAGGGAAACTCAGTTGTGAAGGCCATGGCCCTATTGCCGGCCACTCATCAATTATCTATAAAATAGAAACAAAATATGTGTAATATTCTCCGCGCTATTAAGGTTATATCATAACTTTTCCTCTTTGAAGATGGACTCATGAAGGCTTCAATCCACCATAAAACAAATGTCTCACTTTATATTACCCCTGAAGGGCACAGGCGGATAAGTGACGAACTGTCATTTCTTTGGAAGATTAAACGTCCGCAGGTTATTCAGGCTATAGCAGAAGCTGCTGCCATGGGAGACCGTTCTGAAAACGCAGAGTATATTTATGGAAAAAAGCAGTTACGGCAGATTGATTCCCGTATGCGTTTTCTGGCAAAGAGATTGGACGAGTTGATTGTTGTGGACAGGACGCCTGCTGATACTTCAAAGGTATTTTTTGGGGCGTGGGTTGAGATTGAGGATGATGACGGCAACCTGAGCAAGTATCGCATTGTCGGCCCTGATGAGATTGATCCTGACAGGAATTTTATCAGTATTGATTCACCTATGGCAAAGGCGCTGTTAAGCAGGACAAAGGGTGACGAAGTTATTGTGATAAGACCTAACGGCACAGCTGCTTTTGTTGTGACATCCATCCATTATCCTGAAAACGGCAGTTAGTCGCTGATTTTCGCGGATTGCCCTTCTTATTTTGATTTTTTGTAGCTACTCAGGTCTATAGGCTGTAGTCTTTTAGACTGTTAGCAACAAGAAAACATGAGATAGGAGACGTGCTGGATACAGCACATGCTCCGTCTTTTGCCTAACAGCCTACAGACTAAAGGGCTAAGCAACCTGAGTAGTTACGATTTTTTCGAGGTGAAATATGGCATTGGTGAGTTTACAGGGATTGAGGCTTGCCTTTGGCGGACCTGAGCTGCTCGACGGGGTGACCTTTCAGAGTTATCATTCCTTTCAATAATCTTCACTGTTACAACTTATTGGACCGCGTTTAGCAGGAGGTGTAATCGTCAAGCTTAACTGCCGATAAAGATTAAAATGAGATGGACAGTGCACGGGGGAAATTGCTGTGCAAGATTATAATTAACTGAACAAACATCAAGTCTTTCAGAGAATCTCCTCTATCTGCGAGATGATGCCGTGGAGCATATGCGCTTCACGTTCGGGTGAAAAATAACGTATTTTGTTGACGTAATGTAACCTTATCGGTTACAATTAAATTGTGATCACATCGTTTCAGCACAAGGGGCTTGAGCGGTTCTATCGCACAGGAAGCAGATCAGGCATTCAGGCGATGCACGCAGGAAGACTGCGGTTGATACTTTCGCTTCTTGATGCCGCAATAACAGTTAAGGACCTTGATGCCCCGGCTTTGCGGTTGCACAAGCTGAAGGGAGAGAAAAATGATATCTGGACAGTGACGGTGCAAGCCAACTGGAGAGTAACGTTCAGGTTTGTGTCCGGCAACGCGGAGATCGTTAATTATGAAGATTATCACTGAGGAGGAATGACCATGAGTATGTATAATCCGTCCCATCCCGGAGAGGTATTGAAAGAGCTTTGGCTTGAGCCTATGGGGATAACAATAACCGGGGCCGCAGACTTACTTGGTGTTGCCCGTAAAACCGTATCAAAGATCATCAACGGGCGTGGGGCTGTTACACCTGAGATGGCGCTGAGGCTCGAAATCGTATTTGGCACATCCGCTCAGACATGGATGAATATGCAAGCAGCTTATGACTTGTGGAGCATAAAGGAAATACGCAAGTTTCTTCAGGTATCGCTTCGCCATGCTGAAACCGTGAGCTGAGGGCTGACTGAAGAACAGAACAGCAGGTTATCCTCTGCCTTTTCCCCCCAGACTATCCTCTATCTGCGAGATGATGCCGTAGAGCATATGCGCTTCACGTTCAGTTATCGCGGCCCTTGACATGAGGCGTTTCAGGTCTATCATGATCTCTTTTTCATTGTCCCTGATTCCCTTCGGCTCATAACCAGCCATTTTCATAATATTTCCGAATTTCTGGAAGAGGATTCAAGCGCTGAAGGATGTTATATCCTGCTTGTGAGGTCAAGGTCTGGAATTTTACGGCTGTATTAAGTATAGTAGTTATCAGCATGAACTAATACTTCAGGGAGGTATTATTTTTGAAGGTTGTTATAGTAGGCGCGGGTGAGGTAGGGTACCACATTGCGCTTTTCCTTTCGCGGGAAAAGATTGATGTTGTGGTAATTGACAGCAACAAGGACAACCTTAAGCGGGTGAGCAATGACCTTGATGTGGCGACTATTGACGGCCACGGAGGCTCTCCGGCAGTGCTGAAGGAAGCAGGTCTTGACGGCGCGGACATCCTTCTTGCTGTTACCAACAGCGACGAGACGAATATGATCGCCTGCCTCGTCGCCAAGGCGCTTTTTAAGGTAAAGCGAAAGATTGCCAGAATCAGGGATGCGGAATATCTGAATAACGCCATCCTCCTCAATAAATACAATCTTAATATCGACCCTGCCATCAGTCCTGAACTCGAATCCGCCAAGGCGATCATACGGCTTGTTGGAGTGCCTCTTGCATCGGTTGTTGAGGACTTTGAAGACGGGATTGTCAAGGTGGTCGGCTACAAAATCCCCTCAGGATCTTATCTGATCGGCGACTCACTGAAAGACCTGAATGCAAAGGCCGGTTTTCGCTTTCTCATCGGCATTATACACCGGGATAATACGATTATTATCCCGTCAGGAAAAGACCGCCTGCAGGATGGCGATATTATTTATTTCCCGGTCTTGAATGAACAGATAGAGGAAACCATGTCGTTTATTATCGGCTCCAGGGTAAAACCGGCCAGGAATGTAATGATCGTGGGAGGCGGCCGGGTCGGCTTTCATGTTGCGCTTATGCTGGAGGGACAGGGCCTCAACGTGAAGATCATAGAAAAGGATGCCGGGAGATGCAAATTCCTGAGCAAGACCCTCAAAAGTGCGGTCATACTCCATGGAGACGGCACTGACCGGACGCTCCTCGAAGAGGAAAATGTAGGCGATATGGAGGTCTTTGCCGCCCTGTCTCATAATGAGGAACTGAATATCATGGCCTCGCTCCTTGCGAAGCGTGGCGGGGTCAGAAGGATCATAACTCTGGTGAACCGCACTGATTACATATCTCTTGCCAACAGTCTCGGGATTGAGTCTGTTTTGAGCCCCCGTCTGATTACGGCAAGCTCCATCCTGCGTTATGTGAGGATGGGAGAGATTCTTTCGCTCACTGCCATTGCCGAGGACCGGGCCGAGATACTTGAAGCAGGAGTAAAGGACGGCGCAATACTGGGGGGCGTAAAATTAAAGGACGCCAGGCTGCCCAAGGGCGTGCTTATAGGCGCAATTATACGCGGCGAAAATGTGATTATACCTTCCGGAGACGACATCATACGTGAAGGCGACCGGATTATCGTCTTTGCACTGCGTCAGGCCATCAGTGAAGTCGAAAAGCTGATCTGAATGTCATGAACTGGGGAATCATCGCATATGTTGACGGTATTGTGCTGATCATAACAGGCCTCTTTATGGTCATCCCCCTTTGCATCTCTTTTTTCTACTCGGGGAGTGATCTGGTCTCTTTCCTGATTACATGTCTCATTACCCTTGGGGCCGGTTTTGCCCTTGTACTGCCGAATATAAAGAGGAAGAAGGAAGATCTCCGCCACAGGGACGGCTTTTTTGCAGTGACGAGCAGTTGGCTGCTCGTGGCGCTCTTCGGCTCGCTTCCGTATTTGCTGGAAGGGACCTTCAGCAGTTTTACTGACGCCTTTTTTGAGGCGATGGCAGGGTTTACTACCACCGGCGCATCTGTATTGACCGACATCGAGGCGCAGCCTCAGGGCATCCTCTTCTGGCGCAGCCTTACGCAGTGGCTTGGGGGAATGGGCATTGTGCTTTTCTCCCTCGCGGTGCTCCCCATGCTTGGCGCCGGCGGAATGCAGCTCTTTAAGGCCGAGGTCCCGGAAATCACCGTTGACAAGCTCAGGCCGCGGATTGTAGATACTGCCAAGGCCCTCTGGTATATCTACACAAGTCTCACTGCGCTCTGCGCCCTTCTGTATCTGTCGGGCGGCATGAATTTATTCGATGCGGTCAATCATGCCTTTACCACACTCGCTACTGGAGGTTTTTCGACAAAAAATGCGAGCATGGCATTTTATGACAGCGCATACATACAGTTTGTTGCGACTTTTTTCATGTTTTTTGCGGGGGTGAACTATACGCTCTTCTTTTACGCCTTTAAAGGCAAATTCGGCAAATTCCGGGAGAATGCCGAGTTCAGGTTTTATCTGTCTGTCACTCTTATCGCTACACTAATGATTACTGCAAACCTCTGGTATGAAACCTATGATTCGCTCTTTGATTCATTCAAATTCGGAATCTTCCAGACAGTTTCTATTATGACGACCACCGGGTATGCTACTGCTGATTATGAACAGTGGTCTCCTTTTGCGCGGTTTACCATTATTATCCTGATGTTTTTCGGCGGTATGATCGGGTCAACAAGCGGCGGCATGAAGCAGATCCGCATACTTATTATAATCAAGCAGATTTATCGTGAGATTTATCAGTTGATCCATCCCCGCGCCGTCACCTTCCTGAAGGTTGACGGCAAGAACATGACCAAGGAGATACTCGGCAGCATATGGGGCTTTCTCTTTCTCTTTCTGATCATCTGTGTTCTGGCCACCCTATCCATGACTGCAATGGGAGTAGATATCGAGACCTCATTTACTACAGTGGTTTCTGCCGTCAGCAATGTCGGTCCTGCGTTCGGACTTGCCGGTCCGTCTGAAAACTACGCCCTGCTGCCGGCAGGGGCAAAATGGATATTGATCTTCTGCATGCTGGTAGGGAGGCTTGAAATATATACGGTAATAATCCTCTTTGTGCCGAATTTCTGGAAAAAATAATGTGGGATTGAATTCCTGAAAACGGCAGTTAGCCGCTGATTTTTAATGGAGAGCGGGGAAAAATCATAACCCCTCCTCACCTCCCCTTACCTCCCCTTACCCTAATCCCGAAAGCTTTCGGGACTCTTAAGTTAAGAGGGGGCTGGGGGAGTTATGTTCCCCGCTCCCCTGAAGGGTTACATATTATTTATTCTTTGTCTTTCCGTAAGTATCCATATTATTGTAAAATCTCTGAGAGAATAAATGGTTTTATGAAACGATCGAGTTATCTTTTATGGCTTTGTGTATCTGCAGCAGCAGGAACTGCCATAGGCATGCTTTCT
>CAMTXX010000049.1:0-10916 GCA_947085825.1 uncultured Nitrospira sp.
AAAATAAATACCCTAATATATTAAGACAGCTATTTATATATTCACTATAAACAGCTTGATTTTAAACAATTATTTTCTGATTCGTGGCTTTCTGAACCTTTTCAAGTAGGGTATGTTTTGTTCATGAAAATCAGTGATTAAGCATGTTATTTTCAGATTTTCAAGGGAATCCCGGTCTGCGTGAAAGAGCTCAGGGAAAAACTCCTGCTTGCCTTTTTATTCATAGTTTGCGTTATATCCTTTGGAACACTGGGATAAATATACAGGAGGCTTCACGGCTGTCCGGTCTTACCCTTGATGAATGCGGGATTGGGAGAGAACCGGGGATAATCATCGTAGCGATAAAGAAGGCAGACGGCGATCTCAAGTTCAATCCCACCTTCCGAAGCGCGATTCATATGGGAGACACGCTCATAGCCCTCGGGGAAATCTCAAAGCTGAAACTGCTTGAAGATATGGCGAGGACGAACAAACAGGGTTAGTACAGGAGAGAACTGGAGAAGTGCTTTTCCGACCTTCAGAGCTTTTAACTATTCACCATTTACAGTCTTTAATCAGAGTCCGCCATCGCAGCAAAAGCAAATAAACATAGCCAGTCACCGCCACTATGGATCAGGCCGCTTCGCAGGTATGGGGTTCAGCCTCGATGGCAAGACGAAGTCCTATAGCATGAAGCAGTGCATAGAGGCTTTTGATTTCGGGATTGCCCTTTCCTGAAAGCATCCGGTAAAGACTTTCGCGGCTTAAACTCGCCTTTTTTGCGACAGCCGCCATTCCGCCATGCGCCTCGGCCACATTGCGGAGCGCAAGAAGAAAGACGGCGCGATCTCCCTCTTCGATCGCCGCGCTGAGGTAGGCTGCCGCCTCGCAAGGGTCTTTGAGCGACTCTATCAGGTCTTTTTGGTAGGAAGATACTTTAGCCATCTGTTTTTCTCCTTTTGTGCTCTATATAGAATTCTTTTGCCTTGATGATGTCCTTCTCCTGAGTCGCCTTGACACCGCCAAGCAAAAGCAAAACAATGCGGTCGCCTTTACGAGAGAAATAGATACGATATCCGGGACCATAATTGACTTTGAGCTCGTTTACCCCGCCGCCAACAGAACGCGCATCTCCTATATTGCCGAGCCGCACACGGTCAAGTCTTACACGGATTTTTGCCCTGGCGGAAACATCTTTCAGCCCATCCAGCCATTTCTTGAAAGGCTTTTTCCCATTAATGGTGACGTAATATTCAAGCTCGAAAGCAAAGGACTGCATAGATAAATTGTAGCTTATACGCTACATAATGTCAACTGCTGCCCATTTATTGCAGAGACGGAAATTATATTATTTTCGATTGGCGAGTCAGTAACAAGGTGGCAATATTCATAAAAGTCAGGAAATCAGAAAATCTATCTAATCCAATTTACCATTCACGATTCACTTTTCACATTTCACGTTTTTTAACCTTCCGCACTTCCGAGCTTCAGCCCTTCCCCCCTTCCGAACTTTCGCCTCTATTGATAGCATCGTATCAACTGTCTGTCCGTAACAATCATGTCCACCTTGATATCATGGGGTTCTGACGGGATTGAATCCATGATCTGTTCTTCAAAGGCAGGCGCGATGACCGGGATGTGTTTTGGTAATCCTGAAAGCAGCCTGTCGTAATATCCGCCTCCCCCTTGAGTATAATGCTCCACTGCCATGTCATATATACATTGGGCGGGTTTGAATTTTTTGTCCACCGTCATTCAATTGGTAACTGACAGCGACGAATTCGTAATCTATCAACAACAGTTATTGCATTTGACAGCCTTTCAGGTGATACATGCTCAAAGAGGCGATTCAAAAGATTTACCATGCACACCTCCCTGTTATATATACAAAAATACCATTTCAAGATATATCGTTGCAAGGTGAAAAATATTTTTGTACGAGACTGAAGCTTATAAGCGCTCAACAAGGATGTGCGGACATTTGAGGGAGGTAGTAACGGAGAGTGCAAAAGTCCGATTAAAAGCCGTGAATGGGGAATGATAAATTCAAACCGTGAATTGTGAACCGCGATCAGACAAGAGGCATCGTTGGCTTATCCGGAGCTCTCTGCTTCTGCGTCCCTGATAAATTCTCTGACCGCATCCATTAATCCAGGAAGATCCTCCTGAATGACCTTCCACACTATCTCAAGGTCAACACCGAAATATTCGTGGATAAGGAGATTTCTAAAATCCTTTATGTCCTGCCATTCCACATCGGAGCGTCTTTGTTTCAATTCATCAGGAAGCTTCCCGACAGCCTCGCCGATAATCTCAAATTCCCTTATGACCGCCGAATATGTTTTTCTGTCTTTGCGGAATTCATCAAACGACTTAGCGGCAACATACTCAGTAACGGCGCTGCCGGATTCTGTAATGTCAGCGAGGTAAAGGTGAACATCTCTTTCAGACATAAATGATCTGCTTCAAGACTTTCTCTCTTATTGTCGGCTTTATAGAATGTTCAAATCCCAAATCTATTTTTCTCGCAGTTTCACTCTCCAGAAACCTCTTCAGTTTAAGGAATGAATGAAGGCTTTTTTTATCTTCTTCCATCTCTATAATCATATCGATATCGCTTGCAGAGGTTTGATCGCCACGAGCAAAACTCCCAAAGATTCCTATCCGGGTTACGCCGAACCTGTCATGCAGTAATTCCTTGTTGTCCCGCAAATAAGATATTATTTCCTCAGTAACCATATTCATAATCCATTACGCCCTGTTGTATCGATAGCAGTTGGCGACATTCTTTCCCCCGGTCCGGTTTTTATATTATATGATACTTTGCTCCCTTAGTAATCTGCAAGACTGACAATTTTACTGCTGCAGGTCGCATCGTATCAACTGTCTGTCCGTAACAATCATGTCCACCTTGATATCATGGGGTTCTGACGGGATTGAATCCATAATCTGTTCTTCAAAGGCAGGGGCGATAACCGGGATGTGTTTTGGTAATCCTGAAAGCAACCTGTCGTAATATCCGCCTCCATAGCCTATTCTGTTTCCTGAGGCATCGAAACCTGCTCCGGGGATGATCACGATATCCATGTCATTGATGCTCATCTGCTTTTCTTGGGAAAGAGGCTCTGGAATTCTCATGTATCCCGGCGTCAGATCACTAAAATCCTGAATTTCATAGAGCAGGAGTTCCTGTTTGTCCTTATCGACCTTTGGAAGGACTACCCTTTTCCCGTCCGCAAGAGAGGCTTTTATGAGTTCCGCTGTATCAACCTCTGTCCTGAAAGACGCGAAAAAAAAGACCGTCTTTGCCGCCTTGAATTCATTGAGGGATAAAAGACGCTCCTGTATCATTCTGTTTTTTATTTTTCTTACTTCCGGGGGTATCTGGTCTCTTCTGCTGAGAAGTTCCTTCCGGATGGCGGATTTATCCTGCATGTAGCATCTTCTCTAACACATCCTTGATTTTTCTCACCTCATTCACTGTCCCGGGTGAAAAACTAAACGGAGAAGCGCCCCTGATATCTGCCTCCATAACATCGTTGTTAAAACTGATATGTCCTGCTATTTCTATGTCGCCTATTCCGTTTTTTATAAAATCGAGGTCCTCCTGTCCGCGCACCTTGTTAGCGACAACAAAGACCTTCTTCACCCCGAGGTCTCTTGCCATATCTCTTACGACCCCTGCTGTCTGCATACTCCTCTGCCCGGGCTCGACAACAACGATAAAGGCATCGACAGAACCCGCAGTGCCCCTGGTCAGATGTTCAATCCCTGCCTCCATATCAACTATTACAACCTCATCTCTTTCAACAACCAGATGTTTAAGGAGTCTCCTGAGGAGCACGTTTTCAGGGCAGTAGCAGCCGGAGGAAGCTGTCTTTGATTTTCCCATGATAAGGAGTGTTATACCGTTGATTTTATATCCCAGCCCTTCGGGAAGGTCGTCAACCTTTGGGTTGAGCTTGTAGATGCCGCCGATGCTGCCGGGCTTTGAACCGGTACGCTCTTCGATCAGTTCATTCATGTCAGCAATAGGCCTGATCTTCTCTGCGTCCTCCCTTGACACCCCGAGCGCAGAGGCGAGGTTAGCATCAGGGTCTGCGTCAACGGCGATCACCCTTTTTCCTTCAGAAGCAAAAAGATGGCTCAGCATAGATGAAAGAGTTGTTTTTCCTACTCCGCCTTTGCCGGTAACCGCGATCTTCATTTCAGATATTCTCCTTTTCCCTTTGTATTACTTTACCATATTTAAAACCCCTTCTTCCTTATTGACCATATAATTTCAATAGATTACAATTAGCCATGCGCGCTTGGAACCGCAGATAAAATTATGCTGAAGGCCTATCTAAAGAACATAGCAGACACAAGCAATCGCGGCGACGCGCGGGAAGAGAGTTACTATCCTGTTCTTAAAGACCTGTTTGATGAGTTCAGCAGCTCAATCAAAAAGAAGAATGCCCATATAACGATCCTTCCGAAAAAGACAGAGGCCGGAAACCCAGATTTCAGGATATGGGACGGAAAACAGCATATCACAGGATACATAGAGGCTAAAGACCCCACTTCTGAAAATCTTGACAGGATAGAGGACACGGAGCAATTAAAGCGATACCTGCATACCTTCCCTAACCTGATACTTACCAATTTCCTTGAATTCAGGCTTTATCGTAATGGTGTTTTAACAGATAAAGTCCTTATCGGTAGACCTGTCATTCTGCATAAGCTGAAGACCGCTCCGCCTCTTGAGAAAGAACCTGAACTGCTGCAATTGTTCGAGAAGTTCTTTTCATTCTCGATTCCCAAAGTCTATAACGCAAAGACCCTTGCAATAGAGCTTGCCAAAAGGACACGGTTCCTGAAGGATGTTGTTGCATTGGCGTTTGAGGGAGATAACGCCCCCCATCCCCCTCTTAAATTAAGAGGGGGCGAAGGGGGATTTATTCAGGGGTTCTATGCAGCTTTTAAAGAATACCTTATCAGCAGTCTTACAGAAGATCAGTTTTCAGACCTGTATGCACAGACCATAACCTATGGACTGTTCGCAGCCCGTACCCGTTCAGAGAATGGCTTTAACAGGAAACTTGCCTATGATAATATCCCTCAAACAATCGGCATTCTGAGAGATGTTTTTCAGTTTGTTTCATTAGGCGCCCTCCCTCAACAGATGGAATGGATTATTGATGATATTTCAGAAATTCTGTCTGTAACAGACATCAACAAGATACTTCATCAATACTTCCATGAGGGTAAGGGCAAAGACCCCATCATTCACTTCTATGAAACCTTCCTTTCAGAGTATGACCCGAAAACAAGGCAGATGAGAGGTGTTTATTACACGCCTGAACCTGTGGTTTCCTATATTGTCCGTTCATTGCATAGCATCCTTAAAGAGCAGTTCAATAGACCTGATGGATTTGCAGATAAGAACGTAACTGTATTAGACCCGGCAGCAGGAACGCTAACCTTTTTAGCAGAGACGGCAAAACTTGCAGTTGATGAGTTTGTTTCTAAGTACGGAGAGGGAGGCCGAAAGACCTTTATAAAAGATCATATCCTGAAAAACTTCTATGCCTTTGAATTAATGATGGCTCCCTATGCTATCGGACATTTAAAAATGTCCTTCCTGCTTGAGGAATTAGGATACAGGTTACAGAAGGACGACAGGGTAAAACTCTATCTAACCAATACCCTTGAGATGGAAGAACTGCCGGAAACGAGACTTCCGGGAATGTCATCGCTGTCCGAAGAATCGCACCTTGCAGGAAAGGTAAAGAAAGAACAGCCGATTTTAGTGATATTGGGAAACCCTCCGTATTCAGTAAGTTCTGTCAATAAATCAGACTTCATTGAACATGAAATGGATGTCTATAAAGAGGATGTCCGGACCGAAAGAAATATACAGCCATTGTCTGATGACTATATAAAATTCATCCGGTTTGCACATTGGAAGATTGAGCAAGACGGCAAAGGGATAATTGGAATGATAACCAATAATTCCTATCTATCAGGACTGATTCATAGAGGCATGAGGAAAAAACTTCTTGATAGCTTCGATGATATTTACATTCTGAATCTTCACGGTAACAGTCGTATTGGAGAGAAAACACCTGATGGAAGTAAGGATGAAAATGTATTCGATATTCAGCAGGGCGTATCTATCGTTTTATTCGTCAAGAAAGAGAAGAAGGGGAAAGGATGCAGGGTTTATTATCAGGATGTCCACGGGTTGAGGGAAAGTAAATATGGCTATCTAAGTAAATCTAATCTCCGTAAAACAAAATGGACGAAATTGAAACCTTCAAATCCATATTATTTCTTTGTAGAGAAGGACTTTTCATTACAGCCTACATATGATAAGTTCTTGTCTATTTCTGATATCTTTAATGAAAATTCATTTGGTATCACAACTGCACGAAACCATTTTGTTATTGGTTTTAACAAACAGGAAATTAAACAGCGGATGCGAACGTTTACAAGTGATTTGCCTGATGATTTGGTTGCGCAGTCCCTGGCTTTAAAAGATACAGGCGAGTGGAACATAAAAGCTGCACGAAAAGCGGTTAAAAATATTGAGTGGAAGCAAGCTATAAAGCCTTACTCATACCGCCCCTTTGACTACCGAAGAATAATTTATCTGTCAGTTCTCATAGAACGGGATAGAATGGAAATTATGCAGCATCTTTCAGATAGGGACAACCTCAGCTTGTCTCTGACGAGACGCTTGAGAGACCCGGAATGGAAGCATGTATTCGCTACGCATTTTATAACAGACAAGACTTTGCTCTCTTCGCGAGATAACTGTTACTGTTTTCCTCTTTATCTTTACAAGGGGAAAGACAAATCCAAGAAACTCTCTTTAGGTAGCACAATGATGCTTTTTGAGCCTGAGGCAGAATACGGCGTGAAGAAGCCTAACCTGTCTGTTGAAATTGTCGAAAGATTAACGAAGGCATTTAAGAAGACACCTTCCCCCGAAGAAATCTTCTATTACATCTATGCTGTTCTTTACTCCGAGACATACAGGACAAAATATGCAGAGTTCCTGAAGATAGACTTTCCAAGAGTACCGCTTACTAAGGACTATAAGCTGTTCAAAAAAATGTCTGAACACGGAAACAGGCTTGTTAATCTTCACCTATTAAAATCACAGGAGCTTGATTCACCGATTGCAAGATTTCAAGGGAAAGGGGATAACAGGGTGGAGAAGCCGAAATACACACCCTCCCTTAATCCCTCCCCTCAATCCCGAAAGCTTTCGGGACTCGCCCTTGGGCCAACAGTAGGTGCTCAAGCAGGAGAGGGTTGGGTGAGGAGTGGCTGTGTATATATCAACAAAGAGCAATACTTTGAAGGCATATCAGAGGAGGTATGGAGCTATCAAATCGGTGGTTATCAGGTTTGTGATAAATGGCTGAAGGACAGGAAAGAACGGATACTAACCCTTGATGAGATTCAGACCTATTGCAGGATAGTCACGGCAATTAATAAAACCATAGAGATACAGAAAGCAATTGATGAGGGATACGGAGATATAGAGATTGAGATAATCTAATAAAGATATCAAGCCTCCGGTCCGTTAGCGGAAGAGACTGAAGCAGTCCGTGGACTGGGAACACGTGCTGTGAAAGATAATGCTGCAATATACAGGGAGGACAGGCATGGCGAGTAAAAAGGACATGAACAAGCGGCGCATGAAGGCGGCGCAGAGGAAACAGCCGTCTGTTTCGCCAATACGGCTTATCGGAAGCTTATTTCCGTACATCTTGCTGGCCTGGGTCTTGCAATGAATATTGTAATACTTAACGGCATAGTCCGGAACCACGGAGGTGAGATCATTGCAGAGAGCGGTAAAGAACATGGAAGCGCCTTGGAGGCAAAGAGACTATAGGTGTTGAAGTCAGGGTTATTGCAGCTACGAATGAATATCTTAAAGATGCTGTGGACAGGGGAGCCTTCAGAAAAGACCTTTATTACCGGCTGAATGTCATCCCTATCGAGATCCTGCCCTTGCGGGAAAGAAAAGAAGACATTCCGCTTCTCATCAGACATTTTATCAAGAAGTTTTCTCTCAAAATGGAGAGGACTATCGCAGGCATAAACAAGGATGCAGAAGAGCTGCTCAAACGATATAAATGGGAAGGAAATGTGAGAGAGCTTGAGAATGTGATTGAAAGGGCGATTACGATAACGGATGACGATGTCATTGGTGCAGACGACCTGCCTGATGAGATCAAAACTGAAAGCAAAGCAATGCCGGAGAGCGCAGCAGCATATCCTAAAAACCTTACACTTTTTGATCTTGAACGGCTTCATATTGCAGATGTCTTAAAGTCCGTGGGCGGCAACAAGAGCAAGGCTGCCCGCATACTCGGGATCGATTACAGCACCCTCCGCCGGAAGCTCAATTCCATGGACATACCAATAGAGTAAATTGCGCTGATTGGTGCAATTTGCCTTTGTGTGTACGGAGAATTGAGGTTTGATGCTCTGATTTTGTCACAGAGCGGTGCATGATCTGATCCACGCATGAAGAATTTTTAAAAAGTGGTATGCTTTACGCTATAATTTATCCGTGACAAGTAGAATAAAAAATAATCCATTGAAGTGTTTGAAAATCTATCTATCTATTCCCCTTGTTATAAGCAGACTTTGTCCCGCAGTTTTTTCTGATGCTTCAAATCTCTTGCCTAGTGATGAACAGTCATGACCGATGAAAAAAAGGAGATGGAAAAGCAGCTCAGGAAGCTCAATGAAAACATTGAGGAATTTATAAAGATATCCATCGAATCCAGCGCCGCGACGAAAACCCGGAGTGTTTTTTTGGGTGAATTTGAGCCCATCTGCTGCCGCAAGATAAAGAGTTGTTCTAACGCGGATTGCCCGGCGTATGACTGCGCGGATTACCGTTGCTGGCTGATGGCAGGCACCCTCTGCGGCGGTAAACCTCAAGGGGAATTTGCGCAGAAGTATGGGACGTGTTTTAAATGCGAAGTCTTCTGCAAGGTCTCTGAAGACCCTTTGCGGCGTATTTATGGGAATATTGATATCCTCCTACCATCTGGAAAACAGGGCGCGCAAGCTCCATGATGTTGCAATAAGTGACCCTTTGACAGGTCTTTATAACAGACATTTCTTTAATGAGATTGTTGAAAGAGAGATTGCAAGCGCCGACAGGAAAGCCGAGACCCTGTCTTTTATCATGATAGATCTGGATAACTTCAAGAGAATTAATGACAATCTCGGACATCTCACAGGGGACAAGATTCTTGTTGAGGCGGCAAAGCTTATTAAGGACACTGTCCGCAGGTCAGACATCGTATTCCGTTTCGGCGGAGATGAGTTTCTTGTCTTCCTCAGAGACAGCAACTGCGACAGAATATCTAATATGGTTCTGCGGCTTACCGAAGCGGTAGAAAGGTGGAATGTCGATCATGCGGCTGCTTTTGGCTGCAGGCTTTCTTTCAGCATCGGGTGTTCAACCTGCGAGAAAAAATGCGATGTCCATGCCGCCATAAAAGAGGCTGATGAAAGGATGTATCAGAATAAACGGCAGAAGGAAAACCATGCAGCAGCCAAGCTATGAAATTCTTGAGATGATCTCTGACGCTGTCCTTATCATAGACAAGAACTACAAGATCGTTTTTGTGAATAACGCGATGCTCGAACTCTGCGGCGTGAGCAGTGAAGAGGTCATCGGCAAAACCTGCCACGAAATATCCCGCAACTGCCCGGTGCCCCGCGTTCCTCCGGAAACATGCCCTCATCGCGCGGTCTTCGCAACCGGAAAACCATCACAGGTCAAGCACACACTGCTGCCCGGAAGGTAAAGAGACGATCTTCAGCATTACTGCCTCGCCGATAAAGGACGCGGACGGCAACGTCGTACAAATGCTCGAAGTGTTGAGGGACATCACCGAGGCGGAAAACACGGCGAGCGCCCTTCAAAAGAGCGAAGCGCTCATGAAGAACATCTTTGAAAGCGTTGGCGAGGGGTTTATCGTCATAGACCCCGACTGCAAGATCATTTCAGCGAATAAGGCATACTGTAAATGCGTACAACGCTGGCCTTAACCAGCGCTGTCAATTATCCTTGCCAAAAACAAACCGGCATTAAGCAGCGTCTGGTTGAAGGCTTTGTTATAACCGGCTTGTTTACTTTTTCAGAATATCTTCAGCAGTAAAAAATGAGGCTTTGCCTTTTCGCTCTTTAGCCTCAAATTTCTTTATATCATTTAAATCCGTGACATTTTCATAAAGTTCGAGTAATGATTTTTTCACCAGTGCTGATTTATCTTTGTGGAAATGTTCGGATAATTTTTTCAATATCTTTTCCTCGTCCTTATTTAGTCTGATAGATATCACACCCATTTATCGTATACCTCCTCTCTCTTGGCAATTGAGACCACAAAATAATTGCTTTCCTCAATATAAAAAATGGCTCTATATTTTCCCTTTCTGACGCGATAGTAAGTTCTCTTGTCCGACGACTTCAATTTCTTGATGTCAAAAAGACTTAGGTCGTGCGTAGTATCCAAGGAAATAAAAACGTTATTAAATCTCTCGAAAATATCCCGAGGCAAAGAACCCTTAAAAACTGCCTTTCTGACATCCTCCTCATAAACAACCATGATATATGTTTACAATGCATGACACTATTTGTCAAATCTGGCTTTTATACGTCTTTTCTTATCGGGTAAAATTGTTTTGATATAAGCATAGGGGGTACAATTTATTTTTAATTATGCTGTTATTAATTTTATTTTTACGTGCAACGACTGAACTCAACAGGTGCGGCGGTCGTTATGCCGTATCCTGTGGAGTGATTGGTTATGTGTTATTTTGTTATTGTTTCTACTATGGAAATGTCTTTTTTTATCCACTCATTTACTATCGTTGCAACCTCTACGCCTTTTTTCTTTGAAAATTTTCTAAGCACT